>PEWX01000076.1 GCA_002779995.1 Piscirickettsiaceae bacterium CG07_land_8_20_14_0_80_44_28 | reverse complement strand
TTCCATTTAGAAGTCGCCGCTTATCCCGAAACCCATCCGCAAGCGCGCAATTGCGACATTGGCATTAAATGGTTTAAACATAAAATTGCACAAGGCGCGGATTCGGCTATTACCCAATATTTTTACAATGTTGATAGTTATCTGTACTTTATTGATAACTGCGAACGCTCAGGGATTGATTTACCAATTGTGCCGGGCATTATGCCCATTACCAATTATGAAAACCTCATTCGCTTTTCAGAAGGCTGTGGTGCTGAAGTGCCGCGTTGGTTAAAGTGTCGCCTAGAAAGTTATGGCGATGATACCGAAAGCCTCAAAGCGTTTGGACAAGAAGTGGTCACTGAAATGTGCCAGCGGTTACTGGATGCGGGTGCGCCTGGGCTGCATTTTTACAGCATGAACCAAGCTGAACCGACCACCGGCATTGTCCAAGCATTGACGTTTAAATCGCCCTTAGAATAACGGCTCATTCAATTATGCGAATCCCCCGCTTCTATCTGCCCGCCGCCTACTCAGTGGGCGCTAGGCTGAACCTGGATAAAACACAAGTGCACTATGCGCTTAATGTATTGCGTCTCAAGCATCAACGCCCCGTTGAACTCTTTGATGGTCACGGCAACCAAGCACAAGCCGTCCTTCAAGTCATTGATCGTCGCCATGCTGAAGTTGAAATCACCGCGGTCGAAAAGATCAGTCGTGAATCGCCGCTTTATACCGTGTTATTACAAGGTATCTCCAAAGGCGATCGCATGGACTTCACCATTCAGAAAGCGACTGAACTGGGGGTCACTGCGATTCAACCGCTCTTTACCGAACATTGTGATGTCAAACTCCCCACCGAAAAACAGCTCAAACGCCAACAGCAATGGCAAGACATTGCCATATCAGCCTGTGAGCAGTCTTATCGCAACCATCTTCCCAAAATTTTATCGCCAATGACCTTTGCCGATTGGCTCGCCAGCACTGAAAAAGTGCAAGGCCTGGTGTTAAATCCAACCGCCCCCTTGCGCCTTAAACAACTCTCACCGCCGTCCGATGCGCCTTTTGCCATTTTGATTGGCCCCGAAGGCGGACTCAGTGATCAGGAAGTCTCACGCGCTTGTGAAAAAGGACTGCAACCTGTGTGCTTAGGCCCTAGAATCTTGCGCACCGAAACCGCAGGCCTGGTGATTTTATCGGCGTTACAAACGCTATGGGGTGACTTTTAAACTTGGTTCAACCTTGCTGAGCTGTATAATACTTACCCTAATAATCATTTTAACTCTTGAGAAAAACTATGCCCTCTACGCATCAAGTGCCACATTTAAAAACCGCGCTTACCGGTCCACTACTTGAACTGGAACAACACCTATTGAATCATCAAGCAGAGATTGAAGGCTGGTTTCGTAAGCAATTCAAACAGACGCCGACCCCTTTTTATGCCTCAGTAGATTTACGCAATGCAGGTTATAAACTGGCACCGGTCGATACCAATTTATTCCCGGCCGGTTTTAACAACTTGCATACCGATTTACGGCCGCTCGCCATTCAATCCGCACAAAATGCCATTACACAGGCCTGCCCGATTGCAGACGGTGTGTTGTTAATCCCGGAAAATCACACGCGCAATCAATTTTATTTAGAAAGCCTGGCCATCTTGAAAGAAATCATTGTCTCTGCCGGCTATGAAGTCCATATTGGCAGTTTAAACCCGGATTTAACAGACACCACTGAGTTAACACTGCCCTCCGGAAAAACCTTAATCTTACACCCCCTAAAACGCCAAGGTGCAAGAGTGGGGGTGAATGATTTTTTCCCTTGTGCGGTCTTGTTAAACAATGACTTATCCGGCGGACGCCCTGCGCTTCTTGAAAATATAGAACAAACCTTACTCCCCCCTCTTGACTTGGGTTGGGCAACCCGTTTTAAAACCGAACACTTTAATTTTTACACCAGTGTCACCCATGAATTTGCTCAAATGATTCAAATCGATCCTTGGTTAATCAACCCGCTTTCGGTACAGAGTGGCCCCATTAACTTTAAAGACAGAACGGGAATGGAGCTTTTAGCCGAAACTGTCAACCAAGTGCTACAAAAAACCCAGCACTATTACCACCAACATCATATTAGTTGCAAACCCTTCGTTATTGTCAAATCGGATAGTGGCACTTATGGCATGGCCATTATGTCGGTCAAAAATGCTGAAGATGTTTTGCAATTAAATCGTAAACAACGTAATAAAATGTCTTCTGCAAAAGAAGGATTGGTGGCAGAACAAATGCTGGTTCAAGAAGGGGTTTATACCCATGAAACCATCAACGATGCGGTTGCAGAACCCGTGGTTTATATGATGCACAACCAAGTGATTGGTGGTTTTTACCGCGTCCATACCGGCAAAGAAGCCACCGACAACCTCAATTCGCCCGGTATGCATTTTGAACCATTATCGTTTGAAGATGCCTGTGTGATGCCCGACCAAAGCCAATCTCCAGATGCCGGCCCCAACCGTTTCTATGCCTATGGAGTGGTTGCAAGACTGGCACTGCTCGCCGCGGCTCGTGAAATCGCTGCCGCTAAAAACAACACCCCGTAAGGATTTGTCTATGCAACCCTTAAAAGTCGGCATTGTCATGGATCCCATTGACAAAATCAAACCCTATAAAGACAGCTCTTTTGCCATGTTGTTAGAAGCCCAGCGCCGTGGACATCAACTCTACTATATGCAACCCGAGGATCTGTTTTTAGACGATGCGCAACCGTTTGCTTCCGTCAGTGAACTCAAAGTTTGGGATAGACCGCAATCCGATGCAACCAGCCAATATTTTGGCTTTGGTGCAACCTCACGCTGTGCCTTGGGATCTCTGGATATTATCTTAATCCGTCAAGATCCGCCCTTTACCAACGACTATCTGTATTGCACTCAGATGTTAGAATTGGCTGAAGCACAAGGCACCTTGGTTGTAAACAAGCCTCAGTCTTTAAGAGATTGCAACGAAAAACTTTTTGCCAGTTGGTTTCCGCAGTGCATTCCGCCGACCCTGGTGGCGGCAAGTGCTGAGCGTATTAAACATTTTATCAGCACCCATCAAGATACGATTTTAAAACCACTCGATGCCATGGGCGGTGCTTCGATTTTTCGCGTTCGTCAAGACGACCCAAATATCAATGTCATTATCGAAACCATGACCGACCACGGACACCATGCCATTATGGCGCAACGCTATTTGCCCGAAATTGCGCAAGGCGACAAACGTATTTTGCTCATCAATGGCCACCCGGTTGCTTACGCCTTAGCCCGTATTCCGGCTGAAGGGGAAACCCGTGGTAATATTGCCGCCGGTGGACGCGGTGTGGGTCAACCGCTAACCGACCGTGATCGTTGGTTGTGCCAACAAATCGCGCCGACCCTACAACGAAAAGGTTTGCACTTTGTCGGTCTCGATGTGATTGGCGACTATATTACCGAAATTAATGTCACCAGCCCAACCTGTATTCGAGAGCTGGATGCACAATTTGATCTTAATATTGCCGGTCAATTATTCGATCATTTGCAAACAATCCGAAACGCTCAACAATGCCATTAAAGCGTGTTTTCACCCTCAAAATCGGCCAGGCCTGGTTATTTTTAACCATTTTAAGCTCGGTTTTCTGGTTACCGGCATGCACGCCTTCAACGCTCCCGCCGGTTCAACAAACTTTTTATGTTTTCGGCACTGAAGTCAATGTTGAAATTGTCGACACCCCCAAGGCGAAGGCGCTAACAGCCATTACGGCTATTGAACAGCGTTTTCATCAATTTAATCGTGACTGGCATGCCTGGGAAAAAGGCGGCATCCTCAGTCAAATTAACCAAGCCATAGCGAATGGCAAGCCCATTGATGTACCAGAAACCGTCAAACAATTTATAGTTAAATCACAACAATTGGCCGCTCAGTCGGATTATTTATTTGATCCGGGGATTGGGCAACTCATCGCTCTTTGGGGGTTTCATTCAGAAGACTGGCAAGGCCCACCGCCAACAGAAGCCGATATTCAGGCTTGGTTAAATCAGCGCCCATCCATCAAAGCACTCTATTTTAAAGGCACGCAGTTATATAGCCACAACCCTAAGGTGCAACTAGACTTTGGCGGCAATGCCAAGGGATTGGCATTAGATATTGCCATTCAGACCCTTAAAAAATCAGGCATCAACAACGCGATTGTGAATATTGGCGGTGATATGCGGATCATTGGTACCAAAGCCCCCCAAGATGCGCAAAGCCACGGAGAACAACAGGCTTGGCATATTGGCATACAAGATCCCGACCAGCCACAAAAACCTATCGCGTGGATGGCCGTTAGCGGCGATGAAAGTATTGTCACCTCAGGCAGTTACCAACGTTTTTTTGAGTGGCAAGGACAACGTTACAGCCACATTATCAACCCCAATACCGGCTACCCTGCTCAACCCTTTTTATCGGTGACGGTCATCCACTCAGATGCCACCACGGCCGATGCTGCCGCCACTGCGCTGATGATTGCCGGCCCGGAAAAATGGCAAAAAATTGCCCAACAAATGGGGATTCGTCTAGCGGTGTTAATTGACCCTAACCGAAAGATTTATTTCACGCCCGATATGGCATCACGACTCCACTTATTAGAGCACTAACCAGTCTATAATTGTTGCAATAGAGTGAAAAACAAACTGCTATAATTCAAAACTATGGAAAATTTAAACTCTCTTGAACACCATTTTTTAATTGCGATGCCCAATCTTGCGGATAGTTGGTTTGAAAAAACCTTGGTTTATGTCGTTGAAGATAATCAACATGGCAGCATGGGTTTGGTCGTCAACCTACCGCATAAGCTGATTTTGTCGCAATTATTGGAACATTTTCAGCTCCCCACAGACCGATTAAACAGCCGGAGTGATTTGGCAGAGCAGGTTATTATGATGGGCGGACCGGTGGATATGGAGCATGGGTTTATCTTGCATCAGCCCCCGGGCGACTGGCAAAAAAGCATTCATTTAAAAGACAATCTCGCCATGACGGTATCTGAGGATTTTTTGAAAGCCGTCTCCGAAGGCAATCAACCTGAAAAGTTATTGGTTTGTCTTGGTTTTGCCGGCTGGGAAGCAGGACAATTGAATGAAGAAATTCAGCAAAATAATTGGCTGCCCATTCCCTACAATGAATCGCTTTTATTTGATATTGAGCCGGATCAAAAATGGCTGGTTGCACTAAATACCCTCGGCATTTCTCCCGAATCGCTCAGCATGGAAGCCGGACATGACTAACCCAACGACGTTAGCCGCCGAGGTGAGCGGTGTTCTATTGGGATTCGATTTTGGGCTCAAACGCATTGGGGTCGCGGTAGGCCAAACCATTAGCCGAACAGCAACCCCGGAAGCCATCGTTGCCAGCCGGGATGGCCGCCCGGATTGGGAACATATCAGCCGCCTATTCGAAGCTTGGAAACCCAGCGCCATTGTTGTGGGCTTGCCAATGCGACTCAATGGCGAACCCCAAGCCCTGACTCAGCCAGCACGAAAATTCGGTCAACGCCTCAGTGGACGCTATCAAACCCCGGTGTTCTATATCGAAGAACAACTCAGCTCTATTGAAGCTGAAAGCCGTCAAAAACATCGCGACCAACCCATGGATGACCATGCAGCACAAATCATTTTAGAAAACTGGTTAAACGCCCTCTAAAAGGAATGATCATGAGACTTTCAACGCCCAACCTGCAATTGAATGCCCAAGGTAAATTGCGTCATTTTTTAACGCTAGAAGGCTTAAAACACCATCATCTTATGGAAATTCTAGAGGTTGCCAATACCTTTATCGATCCCGTCACACATCAAATTAGTAAGGTCCCCAATCTGCACGGCAAAACCATTATGAACCTGTTTTTTGAACCGAGCACACGAACGCTAACGACCTTTGAAATTGCCGAAAAACGTTTGTCTGCCGATGTGGTGAATTTAAATATCGCCACCTCGTCCACCAAAAAAGGTGAAACCTTACTCGATACCCTTTGGAACCTGCAAGCGATGATGGCGGACGTATTTGTGGTACGCCATAGTGAAAGTGGTGCGGCGCATTTTATCGCAAAACATGTTGCCCCCCATGTACATGTGATTAATGCGGGCGATGGCCAACACGCACACCCCACCCAAGCGATGCTCGACATGTTTACCATTCACAAACATAAAGGGGATATTTTTGACCTCAAAGTCGCGATTATTGGGGATATACAGCACTCTCGGGTGGTGAGATCACAAATTCAAGCACTGAGTATCTTAGAAGCACGTGAAATACGTGTGATTGGTCCCAAAACCTTAATGCCATCTCACCCGCAAGCCTTAGGGATTCATGTTTATGACAATATTGAAGAAGGCTTGGAAGACGTTGATGTCATTATCAATGTGCGCCTGCAAAATGAGCGCATGAAAAGCGCGCTCCTGCCGAGTGAAAAAGAATTTTTTAACCTCTACGGTCTGACCAAACAACGACTAAACTATGCGAAACCCGATGCCATCGTGATGCACCCGGGTCCGATTAATCGAGGGGTAGAAATTGACTCAGCAGTCGCAGATGGAGAACAATCTGTTATCCTCGAACAAGTCACTTATGGGATTGCTGTCAGAATGGCCGTGATGACAATTATTATCGAAAACGCCAAACAGCTTATGGCCGGCTCGTTATCGTCCGCACTTCAGGAGGAAACCCCATGAGATTGGCGATTGAAAATGTTCGTATTATTGATCCAAGCCAAAACTTGGATAAAATCAGCAATCTATACATTACCCGAGGCCGAATTTTCAGCATTAGCGATACGCTACCGGATGGTTTTAACGCCTCACAAACCCTTGATGGCACAGGCAAGTGGTTACTGCCGGGGTTGATTGATTTACAAGCTAGATTAGCCGAACCCGGTAGTCATTATGAAGGGGATATTGCTTCAGAAACCAAAGCGGCTGTCGCGGGGGGGATTACGGCCATCTGCTGTCCGCCGGACACCCGCCCTGTCAATGACAACCAAGCCGTTACGGAACTGATTCAGCGCCGCGCTCGCCAAGCCGCCACCGCCTTTATCTTGCCCATTGGTGCAATCACCCAGAATCTTGAAGGTAAAATGCTTAGCAATATGGCCGCTCTCAAAAATGCCGGCTGTATTGCCCTAAGTCAAGCGAATCAACCGATTCAAAACCCGCTGACCTTAAAAAATGCGATGCAATATGCTGCCAGCAACGACATATTATTAATGTTGCGCTGTGAAGATGCCGCCTTGAAAAACAAGGGAGTGGCACACAGTGGCGTCATTAGTAGCCGCTTGGGCTTAGCTGAAATCACCGCTTCAGCGGAAACGGTTGCATTGGCAAGAGATTTAATCCTTGCAGAAGAAACAGGGGTTCGGGTTCACTTTTCTCAAATCTCAACCGCTAAATCGGTGGAAATGATTGCCGATGCCAAAAAGCGCGGTTTACCGGTGACCTGTGATGTGGCGATTCATCAATTACACTTAACTGAATACGATACCCTCGATTTTGATTCGCTGTTTCATGTTTCGCCACCATTGCGCCGACATGAAGATAAAGAAGCTTTGCGTTTAGGGGTAAAAATGGGGACGATTGATGCGATTGTAAGCGATCACACCCCGTTGGATCGCGATGTTAAATTGCTGCCTTTTGGCGAAAGTCAACCTGGCATTAGCGGTTTAGAAACCCTACTGCCATTGACCTTAAAATTGGTTGAAGAAGGTGTATTTGATTTAAACACGGCCATTCGATCTTTAACAACCGGGCCGGCCAACATCTTAGGCATTCAAAATGGGAGCTTAACGACCGGCCTATTTGCTGACTTTAGCGTATTTGAACCCGAAGCATACTGGACACTTTCACGCTCAGAAATGATTAGCCAAGGGGATAACTCCCCTTTTGATGGATGGGAATTCAATGGTCAGGTTGAATTAACCTACTTCCAAGGACGCCCTGTCTATCGCAACAACCCAATTTAGCGACACAATGGCCGACTTTCGCTTCATTTTTAAACAGCAAACAGAACAAGCTAATGGGTTTTGGTTAAGTGACTGGCAATGGCAAGATCCGGATTTAAACTCAAAGCCATTACCGGTCAATGCGGCTTTTGAATTAAATCAAATCCAGTTTCAACTCATTTCACAGCAGCCGAATGGCTATCAATTTCTCGCTAACGCGCCTGTGTCGCTAACGGCTGACAAGTCTGTTATTCGCCTGAAAAACCACCAGGCCTGGCGGTTTTTACCTGAGTTAACGGCTTTTTTAAAGTTCGATGTCCCCTTGCTGATAACAGCTTCGAATCAAGCAATGGCCACTGCGTTATACCTAAGTCAACAGTTAAAAAATACCTATCACATTCAGGTATTGCTTCACAGTGATGCCGGTTTCCCATTTATGGTTAAACCCGCACGTTTTCTTTGGGAAAATGCTCCTGCTGAAGCGATTGGTGCCATGCCACTCCTCGAAGATTGGCAAATCCCGAATCGTTTATGCCACAGTGCTTTTCAGCCGGGCTGTTTTGAAGGAACGCTTGAAGATTTCTTAATCCAATGGCATCCTAACGAACAGCAGCAAATCATTCAATGCAATGATTTTGTTATTTAGAGCACCTTAAGACTAATCAACCTCACCGGCTTGCCGGCGCAAACTTTTGGCTAAGAGTTCCAAAGATTTCGCCGCTTGATGCGACACGTCGGCATAAACAACGCCTAGCGCGGCGGTGATTAAAATTTCTAATTCATCAAAATGCTCTTGGGTAATGCCCTCTACTTGTTCTTTGGATAACATTCTTTCAAAACGGCTTACCACTTGTTGTGCGTGTTGTTGATAATGCATGGTCATGGTTTTATTCCTTAAATTCTTAAATTGACTTAAATTGAAATAGACTGTGCGTTAATCTTCTTTAAAGACATCTTCACCGGAACTAATAATCAGCGGATCCTGCTGCAAAATCTCTTCGTTCTTATTATCATAGGGGAACGCATTCAGTACATAGCGCATGGATTCAAGACGTGCGCGCTTTTTATCATTGGATTTAATCACCGTCCAAGGAGATTCTGTGGTATTGGTATAGAAAAACATATCCTCTTTTGCTTTGGTATAGTCTTCCCAACGGTCTAACGAGGCCAGATCCATCGGACTTAGTTTCCATTGTTTTAAAGGATCATGCTGACGATTATTAAATCGCCTTAACTGTTCATCTCGACTCACCGAAAACCAAAATTTCATCAAGTGAATCCCACTGGCGGTAATCATACGTTCCAACTCAGGTGCCTGGTGCATAAACTCATTGTATTCCGGCGGCGTACAAAACCCCATCACGCGTTCAACCCCTGCTCGGTTATACCAAGAACGGTCAAACAACACCATCTCACCGGATGTGGGTAAATGTTGCACATAGCGTTGGAAATACCACTGACCCTTTTCGGTCTCCGAAGGTTTATCTAATGCCACCACGCGAGCGCCACGAGGGTTGAGATGTTCCATAAAGCGCTTAATGGTTCCGCCTTTTCCGGCTGCGTCTCTCCCTTCAAACAAAATCACCAAACGTTCTCCTTGGTGCTTAATCCATTTCTGACATTTCAACAGCTCAATTTGTAACAAGGCTTTTGTTTCTTCATACTCTTTATGCGATAACTTTTCATCATAAGGGTAACTCAAATCACTGGATTGAATTTTTTTCATTCACGCTCACTCCTATTATTTTTTTGTTCATTGTCATCATTTTCATTTTACAGACTTCAACGACCAAGGGATAATGAACGCACACAAAAAAATAGCGAGCTTAAAATATACAATATGTCTGATTCTCCCCCTATTGAACTGGTTCAAAATTATCAGCGCGTACTTAAACGCATCAAAACGGCTGCTGAGATGGCACAACGCCCGGCAGATGCTGTTTCCCTATTAGCGGTCAGTAAAACGAAACCGATTACCGCCATAGAAGTGCTTGCCGAAGCCGGACAAAAAGCGTTTGGTGAGAATTATTTGCAAGAGGCGCTCACCAAAATTGAACAACGTCCTGATCTGGAGTGGCACTTTATTGGCCCAATCCAATCGAATAAAACCCGCCCAATTGCAGAACAGTTTCAATGGGTTCACAGCGTTGATCGTTTTAAGATAGCGCGTCGTTTTTCTGAACAGCGGCCAACAAACCAAAGTCCATTAAATATTTTACTAGAAGTGAATATTAGTGAAGAACCGTCAAAGGCGGGGTTTACCAGAGAGGAAGTGCTAGAACAAGCCGGTGAAATTGCCGCTTTACCGAATATTACACTCCGGGGGCTAATGGCTATCCCGGCAAAGTCAAATACATTTGGGGCGCAACGCCAGCCATTTCAGCAGATGCGTGTGTTGTTTGAACAATTGCAAACACTCTGCCCTGACAGCCCAATTGATACCCTTTCCATGGGGATGTCAGCAGACTTGGAAGCGGCGATACTCGAAGGGGCGACCCTAGTTCGGATTGGTACCGACCTATTCGGAACCCGAGATTAGACTAGGCAATCTCATCCATTGATTTTTGAGAGGCTTGAGCCTGTTCTTCCGCTTTTTCAGCCAATTTATCTGCGGTTAAAATTAAGGGTTCAACTTCAAGATTACTGGGTTTCAAGGTTTTCTTATCAAGATTAGCCATTTCCGCAAGTTTGTCATGAAAACCACTGACCCGGTCATACCAAGCAGAAAAATCTTGCGTCGGTGCATCACCACTTCTTTGAGAAAGGCTGCCTGCCATTAATTGATCAAACGTTTCGCGCACATTAACAAATTGTTCATTCATGCGTTCAATCACGTCTTGCCAATTTTTCAAATAAGGTGGAAGTTGTGAAATTTGTCCTTTGCTCTGCGACGCAGAATCATCTGTTTGACTCGATTCTACCGTTTGATAGGCTTTTGCTTGCTGATAACTGACCGTTGCAGTTTCTTTTTTCTGTAAGTCTAAACTTAAACTTTGTAGCTGACCAAAATCAATATTCAACGATTGCGCCTTATCAAAGGCCTTTTCAATACCCCCATTGAAAAATTCCGTTGCTAAACGATCGACTTGTTTAAACACATCAAATACGGCATTGAGTTCAGCCTCGTTCAAGTTCCCGTCAACAGAAAAGCCAAACCGCTCTTCGAACGCAGTTGCTTCCAGAGCTTGACGACTTTCGAAGTAACGCACCCCCTCAGGATCTTGTTGCTTTGACTGAGCCTGTTGTGCCTGTTGATACTGGGCATACAATTGACGAAAATCGACACGAACTTCATCTCCTTGCTGAGTGGTTAGCGCTAAAGTCATCGTTTGGCTATAGGTATAAGATTGTTGAAATTTCTCTGTTGCTGCATACGCTTGCAATCCTTTCGGAGATCCATCAAAACGATCTTTTGTATCCGCTGCAAGCTCTTTTCCAACCGTTAGTGCCGGTTGATCAGCTCTATTTTTTGCTTGTAGTAAACTCTCAAGCCCATTAGACTTGTTGCTGATTGCGGATGGTAGCATTTCACTTGGAGAGATAGTCGCCATAACAGAGTGCCTCTAAATATTATATTTTCCTGTTAGTTCTATTAACGGCTAACACAACAATAACTTTAAGATTTTTTTACACCATGCCAACGGATCGTAATTTTGATAATTTAATCGACAAATTTGAACAGCGTGTTTATGGAACGCTTAAGGGCAACCTGCGCCTCAAACTTTTAAAAGAAGATTTACTGCCGCTTCAACAGTCTGCTACCCTATCCATCTGGGATGCGGGGTGCGGGTTGGCACAAATCAGTAGCTGGTTTGCTGAAGCAGGTCATAACACAACCTTATGTGACCTTTCGTCTCGGATGCTTGAGCGTGCTCAACAACGCTTTGCTGAAAAAAACTTAACCGCTACCTTTTTACAGGGCGCTGCCCAAGACTTAGCCGCTGATTTACCGAAATTTGATTTAGTGCTTTTTCATGCGGTTCTAGAATGGCTTACATCCCCTAAAGAGACGCTTTATACCGTCGCAAACCAAGTTGCCCCTCAAGGACATTTATCCTTGCTTTACTATAACCGAAATTCAATTATCATCACCAATGCCCTTAAAGGAGATTGGCGATTACAATTTCTACTCAATGACCAGTATATGGGCAAAGGAAAAAACCTGACCCCACCCAACCCTCAATTTCCTCATGAGGTGTTAAACTGGCTACAACAATGGGGGTTTAGGGTTAAGGTCGAAACGGGTATTCGGGTTTTTAATGATTATTTAACGCCTGATGCTCAACAGATAACGGATCAAGATGAATTAATCGAACTCGAATACCGTTATTGTCGTGAGCCTACTTTTAAACATATGGCGCGCTATATTCATGTTATCGCTCAACGACAGTAAATTCAGACCGCTTATAACCACATAAAACGGAGACCACTATCATGTTTGAAATGGCAAAACAGCGACTCAAAAATGTTTTTCACTATATTGATGTAGATGAAGAAGTGATGACGCGCTTATCTGTCCCAAACCGTTCCATTATTGCCAATATCCCCGTGCGCATGGATGATGGCCGTTTACAAGTGTTTACCGGCTACCGAGTCCAATATGATGATACACGCGGCCCAACCAAAGGAGGCATTCGCTATCATCCGAGAGTCAATCTTGATGAAGTTACCTCTTTAAGTTTTTGGATGACGGTTAAATGTGCGGTGGCCGGCCTACCCTTTGGTGGAGCGAAAGGCGGCATCACGGTCAACCCCAAAGAACTGTCGTTACTGGAAATCGAGCGTTTGTCCCGCGGTTATATTCGTGCTTTTGCAGATGTGATTGGTGAAAGCCGTGACATTCCCGCACCTGACATGTATACCAATGCCACCATTATGGGGTGGATGGCCGATGAATATGCAATGATTTCCCGCCGTCAAATACCGGGCATTATCACCGGAAAACCCGTCTACTTAAATGGTTCTGAAGGACGGGAACAAGCCACAGGCCAAGGTGCGCTTTTCTGTTTAGATGAATATGCCCGTCGTCAAAGCTGGGATCCCAGCGACATCACGGTGGCCGTTCAAGGCTTTGGTAATGCCGGTTACAATTTTGCGCTGTTAGCACAACAACAAGGCTATCGAGTTATTGCCATATCCGACTCAAAAGGTGCGATAAAATGCCCTACCGGACTCAATATCGCCAATGTCAAAGCCTTTAAAGACAAGGCACATCAGCTGGGTTCTGCTTATTGTAATGAATCGATTTGTGCCATGGAAACTTATGAGACCCTAACCAACGAACAACTTTTGGAGTTAGAGGTTGATGTTTTGGTATTGGCCGCTATGGAAAATCAGATTACCCAAGAAAATGTCGATCAAATTAAAGCCCACACCATTTTAGAGATCGCTAACGGCCCCATTTCACCTCAAGCTGAAGAAGCCTTATTTAACAATAACATCGAGGTTATTCCCGATGTTTTAGCCAATTCCGGTGGGGTAACCGTCAGTTACTTTGAATGGGTTCAGAATCGAGCCGGCTTTTACTGGGAGGCCAAAGAAGTGCAAAAACAATTGGAAAAAACCATGAAAAAAGAAGCCAATACCGTTTACGACCTAGCCATTCACTATAAATCTTCCCTGCGCACTGCGGCTTATATTCATGGCATTAAACGGTTAGCCGGAGCAATTAACGAAAGAGGGAATCGAAAACTTTTCAAAAACCTCTGAACGCTGCTTTCAGATTCACAGCAACCCATGGAATCCGTTATAATATTCAACAAATTTTATAACCATGCTTAAAAGAGGTTAAAAATGCATTCAACCATTTGTTTTATTGGTGCCGGGAATATGTCCCTCAGTTTGATTGGCGGGCTCATTGCCAGCGGCTACCCAAAAACACAGATTATCGCAACGGATAGCAATGAAACACAGCGACGAGATATAACCGAAAAGTTAGGCATCCATTGTTATGCTGATAATGGCGAAGCTGCCTCAAAAGCCGACATTATCGTACTGGCGGTTAAGCCGCAATCACTGGAGTCTGTCTGTCTAAGACTGGCTGCCGAAGCGAACTTAAGCGCCCCTTTATTTATCTCCATAGCCGCAGGGATTCGCTCCACAGATATTGACCGTTGGCTAGGCGGTGGCAATGCCATCGTTCGCGCGATGCCTAATACCCCTGCACTGGTACAAAGTGGTGCCACAGGCTTGTTTGCCAATGCTAAAGTGAGTAAATTGCAAAAAGAGCAGGCTGAACATATTTTGCGTGCCGCAGGTCTGACCCTTTGGTTTAAACAAGAAGCAGATTTAGACAGTGTTACCGCCTTATCAGGCAGTGGTCCTGCCTACTTTTTCTTAATGATGGAAGCCATGCAAGAGGCCGGACAAGCCCTGGGATTAGAAAAAGACTCAGCACGATTACTGACTATCCAAACGGCTTTCGGTGCGGCTAAAATGGCGCTGGAAAGTCGTGAAGATTGCGTGGGCTTACGCCAAAAGGTCACTTCACCAAATGGCACCACAGAAAGAGCCATTGAAAGCTTTAATGAACATCATTTTAAAGAAATCGTTGAAACAGCCATTCGTGCAGCGCATCAAAGAGCTATCGAACTTGCCGACGAATTTGGCGATTACAAAGGAGCTTCCTAATGTCACCAGCAGGTCAAGGCGGTTTATTTTTGTTACAGTTTTTATCAGGCCTGGTTATTTTCGCGCTGTTATTACGATTTTTTATGCGTGCGGCCTATATTGATTGGCGTCACCCGGTCGTCAATTTTATTGCTAAGGTCACCAATCCACTCTGTGCCCCTATCAATCAGCTACTGCCCAAACCTAACCGTTGGGATTGGAGCGCATTAATCACCGCTGCACTCATTCAAGTGATCTTAGTCCTAATCATTGGCTGGTTAACCGAACGTCAGTTTGGGATTCCGGTGATCGTTATTTCTGCTGTGACGGAAATTATGAATCAACTACTGGATATGATGTTTTGGTTAATCATTATTCAAGTCATCCTCAGCTGGGTATCCCCCACCTACAACCCTAATACTGCCATCTTTTTTAAACTGGCAGAACCAATCCTTAAGCCATTTCAGCGTCTAATTCCCCCGATGGGAGGGCTAGATTTATCGCCCATTGCCGCGATTGTGGCCATTAAACTCACTCAAATTATTGTGGTGGGATCAATTGCCCAATATGGCCAGAGGTTGGTATCCTAAAGCCCTTATGAATATGGATCTAGAATTTGTTAACCCCCAAACCCTTCACATTGATACCCCTCTGGAAATGGTTTCGGGATCCGTCTTGCCACAATATGATTTGGTTTATGAAACCTATGGTCAACTCAATAAAACCGCAAGCAATGCACTACTCATTTGCCATGCACTGAGTGGCAACCATCATGTTGCAGGTTATTATAAAGGCGACAAAACACCCGGCTGGTGGAATGGCTATATCGGGCCCGGAAAACCGATTGATACCGATCGTTTTTTTGTTGTCTGTTCCAACAATTTAGGGGGTTGCCATGGTTCAACGGGGCCGGCAAGCATTAACCCCTTAACGGGACAGGTTTATGGCCCCGACTTTCCCATTGTCACCTGCAAAGACTGGGTGCATAGCCAAAACCAATTGCGCCAACACCTTAAAATTGACCGCTGGGCAGCGGTGATAGGCGGCTCAATGGGGGGCATGCAAGTATTACAATGGGCCATTGACTACCCAGAACAATTACAACATGCCATTGTGATTGCCGCGGCACCCAAGCTTTCGGCACAAAATATTGCTTTTAATGAAGTGGCCAGACGTGCCATTATGACCGATCCGGATTTTCACAATGGCCGTTTTATTGAAGCGAATACCACCCCCAAAAAAGGACTCGCCTTAGCAAGAATGCTCGGACACTTAACCTACCTATCTGACGACATGATGGGTTCCAAGTTTGGCCGTGAATTACGCGAAGGTAAGTTAAACTATAATTTTGATGTGGAATTTCAAGTCGAAAGCTACTTACGCTATCAAGGTGAAAAATTTGTCACCAAACAAAATTTTGACGCCAACACCTACTTATTAATGACCAAAGCATTAGACTACTTTGACCCGGCTGCTGACTTTGACAATAATCTCAGCCTGGCATTAGCGAAAGCGACCGCTCATTTTCTGGTTATTTCCTTTACATCCGACTGGCGATTTGCGCCTGAACGGTCACACGAAATTGTCAAAGCTTTGCTGGATAATGATGCCGCTGTCAGCTATGCGGAAGTCGATTCACAACACGGACACGATGCATTTTTATTGCCCAATGCGCATTATGAAGGGATTTTTAGAGCCTATATGCAGAGAGTTCTGTCTGATGTCACCCCAGAGGAATCATCTTGATGAATGCTCGCACCCCTGAATTTAACTTGATTTCAGAATGGATTTTACCGAATAGTCGTGTACTTGACCTAGGATGTGGAGATGGAACCCTCTTACACCATTTAAAGAAAACACGTCAAACAACCGGTTATGGAATGGAGATTGATCCCGAAAAAAACATCGTTGCCATCTCCAGAGGCATTAACGTGATACAAAGTAACTTGAACAGCCACGAAATTTGCGACTATTTTGACGAAGATTCATTTGATTTTGTCATTATGACCCAAGCCATTCAAGTTGTCAGTCGTCCGGATTTACTCATTGATGAAATGCTCTCAGTCGGCAAAGAAGGGATTATTACCTTCCCCAACTTTGGTCACTGGCGCAACCTTTCTCGGCTATTTTTTCAAGGGCGCATGCCCCAAAATGAGACATTGCCTAACCCTTGGTACAATACCGCAAACATCCACCTCTGCACCTTTAGCGACTTTGAAGACTTGTGCGATGAGAAGGACATCGCCATTGTCGAACGCAAAGTGGTGAACACTCAGCACCAGCCAAGCATCTTTACCCGGCTGTCGCCCAATTTATTGGGAGAAATCGCACTTTACCGCATTAAACGTAAAACTAAAGCACCTTCTAATGAGACTTTTGCATGAGAGGGTCGCGAATAGCCGGCTATTGGCCAGTCTTTTAACGAAAATATAGAAAATTTTAACCCTTTTTATGCGTGACGCCATCTCGTGCAAAGGTCTCTTAATAAAGCCTCTTTTTTTGCCTTTTCATGCAGAATTCAAAAATGTTTCCAGCAGTTATTGCATTTATGAATAATAATCATTATCATTATCAACATGACGAATTTGCCACATCACACACATCACCTTTTATCAGACGGACAGGCTGGTGAAACCTATCAAATTACCGCTTTAAATGGCGATTTACCTTGTAAACTGCATTTGGTCAATTTAGGATTTCACACCGATAGCTATATCAAACTGATTCTAAAACGACATCAACAATGGGTCGTTTCCGTTGATGGCAGTCGTTTTGCAATTGGTCAAGACATCGCTCAACAAATTGAGGTGAAAGCGGTCAAATGAATAAAACCCCACAGAATAAGCCACTCCAAATTGCTTTAATTGGCAGCCCAAATGCAGGTAAAACAACCTTATTTAACCGCTTAACAGGAACCAATCAAACCACGGGGAATTGGCCGGGTGTGACGGTTGAAAAAAAAGTGGGTCGATTTAAAATCCATAAACGTCCGGCGATTCTCACAGACCTGCCAGGGGTTTACAGCTTGGAAAACAGTGCCCGTTCCGGTTTAGATGAAAAAGTCGCTCGTGAATTTTTACAAAGCCAAGCTGTCGATATTCTGATTAATGTTGTTGATGCCAATTGTTTAGAACGACAGTTATTTTTAACGGCTCAGCTGCTGCATATGGGATTACCCGTTGTGGTTGCGCTGAATCGAACCGACCAACTCACCGCTAACCATCTTAAAATTGATGTTCAAAAACTTTCTGAAAAATTAGGTTGCCCGGTTTTTCCAATGTCCGCTTACACCAATTCAGGCGTGGCAGATTTTAAGCAAAAACTACCAGGCCTGGTCGAAAAACGCCCTGCTTTGCACTTAGATCTTCCAGAGAAGTTACATGAATCCATTCATGCTATTTACGATCAACTGCCAAATAATCAGGCACAAGATACCTGTTGGAAAGCCTTACATTTTCTAATGAATCCAAAAATGGCGCCTGCCCACTTACAAACCCTTGCCGAAGATCACAAGCAACAACTGGAAAGCCACTATCAAGAAGACTTGGTGTTAATCTCTGCCGACCTCTATTTTCAGTTTGCCCACGAAGCGACGCATCTCAGTTTAACGCGTACAGACAGTTTAAAGCGCAACACCACTGATCAAATCGATAAATGGATATTACACCCGCTATTGGGGATGCCGATTTTTCTACTGGTGATGTATTTTATGTTTGCCACGTCCATTACACTTGGCAATTTATTCTTAGATTTTTTTGATCAAGCTGCTCAAGCACTCTTTGTAGAGGCCCCTGCTGACTTAATGGCGGATATGAAAGCTCCGTCTTGGCTCATTACCTTATTAGCGGAAGGGATTGGCGGCGGCTTACAAGTGGTGGCCACCTTTATTCCCGTTATTGGCGCATTGTTTTTAGTGTTATCGGTATTAGAAGAAAGCGGCTATATGCAACGTGCTGCCTTTATTATGGATAGAAGCATGCGAAAACTGGGGCTTTCAGGCCAAGCCTTTATTCCTTTAGTGGTCGGACTAGGATGTAATATTCCCGCTGTATTGGCCAGCCGAACCTTACCCGACCCCAAGGTGCGCATTATGACTACCATGATGACCCCTTTTATGTCCTGTAGCGCGCGCTTAACCGTTTATGTGCTATTCGCCACCGCTTTTTTTAGCGACCATGCAACCTTGCTGGTGTTTTCACTCTATTTAATCGGTATTCTTGCCGCCATTCTAACGGCATTGCTGCTCAAACACACACTGTTAAAAGGCGAATCCCAGTCATTACTCATGGAGCTACCGACCTATAATAAACCCGCCTTAACCAATATAGTGCTCAATACGCACAATAAAATGAAAGGGTTTTTATTTGGTGCCGGCAAAATCATTGTCATCGTCGTATTACTCATTAACTTTTTTAACAGCTTGGGAACGGATGGTAGCTTCGGCCACCACAATCAAAACGACTCAATACTCAGTCAGGCGGCACAAATGGCGACACCCGTGGTTGAACCCCTAGGCATCACAGAAGATAACTGGCCGGCAACCGTTGGCATTATTACCGGGGTGTTAGCTAAAGAAGTGGTGGTTGGCGCTTTGGACAACCTCTATCAAGCGATGGATCATTCCAGTTCGCCGCCGCAACCTGAAAGCCCCCTATCGTTGACAGAAAAACTGGTACAGGCAGCCGGCACCATTCCGGAAAATGGTCAGCGTTTTATCCAAGACCTGCTTGACCCTATTGGACTCGGCCAATTAGAGACCATTAATAATCCGGCACAATCATCTGCCGAATTATCGGTTGCCACTCGCACCCTTGATAGGTTAGTGAATCACTTTGATGGCGCGGCAGGCGCCTATGCTTATCTACTGTTAATTTTGCTGTATTTTCCTTGTGTTGCTACCTTTGCAGCCATTCGTTCTGAACTTGGCTGGCGTTGGGCGTTATCCAGTGCGGGTTGGAGTTTATTCTTAGGCTACAGCACCTCTGTCAGCTTTTATCAAACCCTAACCTTCAACCAACATCCAATCACAGCAACGGCTTGGTTAACGGGGTTTGGACTTGCTTACATTACCCTTTTCTTTGTATTGAAGCGACTCGGCACTATCTCGAGTACAAGGACGCTGATTTGATTCTCTTAGCCATCAAAGACTATATACGCCAACATCAAGCGGTCAGTCGTCAGGCATTAATCAATCATTTCGATTTACAACCTGATGCGTTAGACGGGCTTTTAGCGCCGTTGATTGCACAAGGTCATGTTATCGAAACACAGTCTCAACCCCACTCAGCAGGCGCAACCTGTCATACAGGCCAGTGTGCCACGAACTGTAAACTCCCGGCTCCCAAGCTGATTCTTTGGTGCGAAAAACCCCTCAGGCCCCTACCTATTCCCATTCAAATCAACTAAAATAAATGCTTCTTACGTAACAGCTTATCAATGACAGCAATCATGATTATCCAACACAGAGTGATGAATGAATAGATGGTTTCATAAAGGCAACTCCAGAAGATTTTATCGATTGGATATGCCCCTAAAAGTTTTTATCTCCCCCGCATCCCCCATTCGAGATAGAGACATATTTGCCACGGGTATCGACTACTTTCCGCCGACCATTAAACAATTGATTGAAATTCAAAAAAATGAGGCTTTTTATTGGATAAAGCGTATTCAAGATCAAAAGGTGTTGATGACCACGCTTTTTGAAGAAACCATCAATACCATCGAGTTTTTTGGGCGTTGCGCTGAAGCCGTTTCCAAAGGGATCAACCCAAAGTTGGATCCCAACTATTGGATGACCATTAAACAATATCAACAAGGGTTCACCACCATTGAACCACTCAGTCAATCGGCGCCTAAAACCTATCGATATTTCAAATTAATTGAAGAAAAATACCTTTTTTTCCTAAATACACTGATTACCTCAATTGAGAAATCCACACCAAACTTGTTTGCTGCGCAAAGGAACTTACCTTATGGCTTTAAAATTGATGAAATTTTGCAACAATTCAAAGCCGAAAAATTCAGCAAAATCCCGCTAATACAAGCCATATTATCCTTAGCCAGTTATATGGAAACCTATATCGAAGCCTATCGTCAAATAAACGATGACAATATTTTGCGCGACTTCCCTGAAGACTGGATACAACAAAAGGTTAATGTCAGTGCGTCAGGCTTATCAATGGTGATGGCAAAAAGGTTTAAACCCTTTGAAAAAGTAGACATTTTTATATTTATTCCCATCCGAAAAGCAGTCTGCAACTTTAATGGTTCTATCGTCGATATCCGTACTATAGAGAATCAACACAAAGAACGAATTGCCATTAATTTTGAGTTCCCGGACTCGAAGAACCAAAACTTGTTGCAAAATGAAATTCAGCGTTTTGAAATTGAAGAAACCCTGGAGATAGACCTCAATGCCAGTGTCTAATATCAAGGGAAATAGATTTTTGGCATCAAATTTGCATCAAGAAGCGATGTTTTCTTCACGCTTACCAATCGGACACTGTCAATCATGAATAGATGGTTTCACAAAGGCAATTCCAGACGCTTCTTCCGGATCGATATGCCCATCAAAATATTCATCATTCCGTCTTCGCCGATAAAGGACTATGAAATTTATGCGTCCGGTATTAATTATTTTCCGGACTATATCGAAAAAGCCATTGAAAAACATACCGATCAAACCCTATATTGGATGGAACGCATTCAAGAACACAAGCAAGTGACCTCTGCGCTGTTTCACGAATGCCTGAATGACATTGATTTTCTCGGTCACTGCATCAGAACCATGACCCGTGGCTTAAACCCGCGTAAAGAGGCCAATTTTACAGAAACGTTAAACCACCACTTACGGGGTTTCTCCACCATTGAATCCATCCATGATTCTGCGCCCAAAACCTACAATTACTTTAAAATGATCGAAGAAAAATACATGGTATTCATGTATGCGATTGGTGAAGCCGTCATGAACTCCACACCCGACAAATTTTATGGTGACCCTAACTTGCCCAAAAAATTTAAAAGTGATCGCATCGAAACCGTTTTTTCCGGTGAGGAAGTTGAAAAAATCCCACTCGTGCAAGCCATTTTAAACCTTAACCGACTATTAACGGTTTATACTGATGCTTACCGGCAGATAAATGACGATAATGTTTTACGCCAACACCCTGAAGGCTGGACTGTTCACAACACCAATATCAGTGCTTCCGGGGTTGCGCTCCATTTTAATAAGCAGTTTAAACTTTTCGAGAAAGTGGATGTCATGATCCAGCTTCCGCTGAATAAAGAAATCTTATTTTTTAACGGCTCCATTGTTGACACTCGAAAAATGGCCGATGGCAAACAAGAAAGGGTTGCGATAAACTTTGATTTTCCGGATGGAAAAAACCAAAATAAATTGCAAAATGAAATTCAACGTTTTGAAATTGAGGAATGTATGAGCATTAAGCTCACATAATGTAGAACTATGCCAGGTAGAAACCACACCATAGAAGCAGGTTTTTTGGATGAGTTACCCGTCTCATTACGCGCCCCTGCCGCAGATTTACTCCATTACTACCGTTTAAAGCAACTGCTTGAAATGCACTTTAAGGGCGTTGATGGCTATTTATCCAATCAATTTGCATTATCGCCAACCGAATGGCAAAAAGTGCTGGATGCTGTCATTTTAACCAAAGTCAGCTACTTTGAAGTCACCCCGCAAATGAGCCCAAAACATATCAACCGTCTTATTGAAATTACTGCATTTGCCCTTCACGAACCGAAACCCACTTTATCAGGGCTCTATAAACAAGTTGAACGACATTATCCCTACTTTGCCTCTTGGCTCAAAAAAGTTCAAACGGTTCGCGAAGAGATTTTAAAAATCGCTAAAGCAAAAGGCCTCGCTCGATCAAAAGCATAAACGGCTAATACAAAAACGCGCATCATCCCTAAATTTCTTCTATTTCAAACGGTTCATCGGTTTCGTCACCGACTTCTCGACTGACCGTCTCATCCATTTCATTATCGGTTTGAGGTTCTTCAAGTGAGCGCATGGCATCGCGTAACTCCTGATGCTGAACATACAAGGTAATCAGCCTTTCATGCGCTTTAGATAAAGACTCAAACTCCACACCCACTTTATAAAGCGAGATCGAGGGTAAAAACTTATTCAATACCACCCGCCCTCGACACACTAAAATATCCTCACCCAATTTCATAAATACATTCATCTTGGCAAAAAATGCAAATTTACTTGGGGTATTAAAACTAAACCCCCCCGCAGACAAATTCACCTTTTGCACTGCCCAGGTTTCATTATTGGTTTTAGCCAAATATGCCCGTTTCAATTCAATCAGCAACCGTTCATAAGCATTCAGTTTTTCAATTAATAGGTTTAACACTTGAGCAGGTGCAAACCCATTATCAGCAAGTTCTTGAAGATTTTTCACATAATCTTTTGCTTTAAACAATGGGCGGATTTTGCGTGGATACAAAAAGATCTTGCCCTCAATACTGTTTTGAACCACTTCAATCAACTCGTGTAAATGTTCATTTATCTGAACAACCATGCCTTCAATAAGCGGCATGATTTTGGTTTTTTTACGAGTTTCCGGTAAACGGGTATTTTTATCCGAACGGACCCTAAATTGATACTCTGGTTGTTTACGGGGATCTTCAGCACGCATTAAGGCACTTAATATCCAGGCCATAAAATCAATTCGATGATTTAGCATTTGAAAAATTTGCAAGGTTTCGGAACCGCCTGAAAAGGCCTCACCCAAGAGCAGTTGAATATCTCGATTTAATTTTTTTAAATAGGCCGCTTCCTTAGCCGTCATTAAATGTTCATAGGTTTGCTGCTGATAGCTTTCTTGCTCATCCGCTGTTTCAAAGAAAATTGGAATTTCAACATCATATCGAAAATAGCGTCTTACATTCCCCATAACGATCCTTTTCTATTAAAAACCACCAGGCCTGGTCATCATTGTTGATTGCTCACCAACCGCTGCTGAATAAATTTGGATAAAGCCTCAATCTCTTCCAGACAAACTTGATGTTGCATTGGGTACGCATGCCAACTGGGTGAAAATCCTTGACCCTGTAAATGAGATAAAGCAACTTTAGCACTTTTATATGGACAAATCGGATCCATTAAGCCATGCGCCATAAAAATCGGACAACTTTCCGGTTGTTGATAACGGGTTTTTGATCGTTCGGGGAAATACGTCGATAATGCAATAATCCCGGCCAATGGCTCTGGTCTTTGCAACCCAGCATGCAAAGCAATCACACCCCCTTGAGAAAACCCTGCGATCATAATATGTTGCGTCGCAATACCTGCTGATACCTGCTGCGAAACCAATTCATCCAGTAAGGCAACACTTTGCTCAATGCCTTGCCAATCCACTTGTTGGGTTAAATCGACTTGACGAATATCATACCATGCGCGCATTTTCATGCCGCCATTGACCGTCACCGCTTGAATGGGGGCATGCGGAAATATAAAACGAATCCCATGATTGGGCGGTAATGCGAATTGCGGTACAATGCCTTCAAAGTCATGACCATCCGCTCCTAGGCCATGTAACCAAATCATTGTCGAATCCACTTTGCTTGGCGGATCAACCACCACCGCATCCATTGTTTTCTGCATTCTTTTTGCCTCATGGTTTAAGGTTCTATCAAATCATTTTAACCAAAAGCGGCCAGAGAAAGGCAATCAATTGTTTACAAAAAACCACTTCAGTTGCGATAAAATAACACCTTATAAAAAAAGAGAGTCATCATGCCTATCTATCACACTGGCAAAATCAATCTATTTCGCCACCTGCTAACCCTACTCACATTGTGCTTACTGCTCTCTGTACTCAGTGGTTGTGGTAAAAAAGGCCCGCTTTATTTACCTGATGACCCTAAGCCAACTGCACCCGAAAACGCCCCTCATTCATCGACAACACAGGATACCCCATGACAGCCTTTGGTAGCTTCCATTATCATCCACAACATCAAACCCTTTATGTCGAAAACCTGGCTTTATCCGAGCTTGCCAGTCAATATGGCACGCCCCTTTACGTCTACTCTCGTTCGGCTATAGAACAACAATGGCAGGCTTTCGACCAGGCTTTTGGCAAACAGCCCCATTTAGTCTGTTATGCGGTCAAAACCAATTCCAATCTCGCCATTCTAAACCTATTAGCCCGTTTGGGATCCGGATTTGATATTGTCTCCGGTGGTGAATTGGAAAGAGTATTGCGCGCCGGGGGGGATCCCAGCAAAGTGGTTTTCTCCGGGGTTGCCAAAAAATCTGCCGAAATTCAACAGGCACTTGAAGCGGGTATTCGCTGTTTTAATCTTGAATCTCATGCAGAATTGGATCGCATTCAAGCGGTTGCCAAACGCTGTAACCAGGTTGCACCGATTTCAATTCGTGTCAATCCGGATGTCGATGCCAAGACCCATCCCTATATTTCGACGGGCTTAAAAGACAATAAATTTGGGGTTGATATTGAAACAGCGCCTCAACTTTATGCCGACGCTCAGGCTTGCTCCCATATTCAAATTCTAGGTCTTGATTGCCATATCGGCTCTCAATTAACCGAACTGTCACCCTTTGTCGATGCCCTTAAGAGGGTTTTAGACCTGAAACGCCAACTTGAAGCGCAAGGGATTGCCATTCATCACTTAGATTTGGGCGGGGGCTTAGGCATTCAATATACCGATGAAACCCCACCAGAAATTCAAAGCTATATTCAAGCCTTGGTTGATGAACTCCATGATCCAAATATAGAAGTCATTATTGAACCGGGTCGTGCCATTGCCGGCAATGGGGGAGTATTGCTCACAGAAGTGGAATACCTGAAACCCACCGCTCACAAAAAATTTGCGATTATTGATGCTGCCATGAATGATTTGATTCGTCCCGCGCTTTACCAATCGCACCAAGCGATCCTTCCGGTGACGCCAAGAGAAGATGGTGTTCAAGCAAGCTGGGATTTGGTCGGCCCCGTTTGTGAAACGGGAGATTTTCTTGGAAAAGATCGCTCCCTTAATCTAAAAGCGGGCGATTTGTTAGCCGTGATGTCGTCTGGTGCTTACGGCTTCACCATGAGCTCAAATTACAACAGCCGCCCTCGTGCCGCTGAGATCTTAGTGGATGGTGATCAGGCATTTGAAATTCGCCCGAGAGAAACCTTAGACGACTTAATGGGCTCAGAAAAGCAGTTGCCCTAAACCGTTTGGCAGTCGGCAAGCTAGTCAGCTTGCTCGCCCCCCGCTAACCAACAATGCCAATAGCTTAATTGCTCAGCATTGAGCAATTGATTATCTGCTTGACGGCCTCGCACAATCGCCCCACTCATATTATTCTGCTGATCCTGCGACTTCTCGGCTGCTGATGGATGCAATAACAATATAGCCTCTATACCCTGCTCAGCATGCCTTACCCATAACGACACCTTACCCGCTTCAAAATCTGACCAATCGGTTAACCAATAATGGTGTTGCAACACACTCAATGCTTGCCACTGTTGTTTAAGTGTTAAACGAACCGGCTGTTGGGTCAACCCTAAATCCACAGTCGAACTGGCCTGCTGGGCGGCTAAAAACCACCAGGCCTGGTAAATTTTCTCAACATCGACTAAATAACGTGCAGAAGCAATCGCCTTCAAATCCGTTTCCGGTGGCTGTAAAACCGCTGCGGCACGATAAACATCTTCCAAGCATGCAATCATTTTTTGGCACTGTAACGGGCGACAGGGTAATTTTGCTAAATTTTGATGTAACCGAGCGCCAATTAATGCCGGGAAACGTGCAGCCAAGGACAACGCCATGGAATTAACCCTTGGCAAACTTTGCAACCCCTGCAAACGCTCATCATCCAATAGGCAGGTTTCAACCGATTCGACAATATTGCTGTTAACAAATCGCAACCGAAGTTTTTGCAAAAAGCTCACCGCCTCATGACTGCCCGGCCACCCCAACTTTGCCATCAGGTGGGTTCTTTTGTCCTGTAATACTTGAACGATTTCGGATTCAGTCAAAGACGAGCTGACCAACCGCCATGCCAACATCGGCGAATGATCTAATAATTCCAATAACTGAGGATAACGCGCCACAAAATGCAATAATCGCAATTGATAACTGGGAAATAAAGCACAACTTTCTTTGACCCAATTGGGTATCTGTTTTCGCCAAAACGCCAACTGCGGCTGATTGGACCAATTGAAAATCTGTAACTCCGCCGGATAATCCGCTATGGGATCAGCAGACAGCATCATCGCATCCCAACTCGGTATGGAAACCACACCATATTTTGGTAACCATTGCCGACAGTCCAACCATAAGGTTTGCGCTTCAGCATCCCAATAACAGTGCTTGGCTAATTGCTTCTGAGGGGCAGATAAAGTCGGTTTCATTTACAACGACTTCGTCACTTTAAAAAAGAAGGTTTTAATATATTCCGTTTCCGGAATCGCTGGGTGAACGGGATGATCCGGCGATTGGTGCGCCTGTTCAAATAATTGTACCGTCCGATCAATATGACGCGCACCCAGTTGGATTTGTTTTAAAAGTGCGTCCCGACTCATATGATGCGAACACGAAGCGGAAACCAAAATACCATCTGGATTGAGGAGCCGCATCGCCAACTCATTAATTCGACGATAGCCATCTGCGCCCGCCTTTAAATCTTTTTTACGCTTAACAAAAGCAGGTGGATCGACAATCACCACATCATATTTATGACATTCAGCCGACAGCGCTTTTAACACATCAAAGGCATTGCCTTCAATGGTGATGACTTTTTCTGCCACACCATTTAGCACAGCATTGGCATCCACCCCATCTAATGCGAAACTCGAGGCATCCACACAAGTCACTTCTTTTGCACCCGCCACAGCCGCTTCAATCCCCCAGCCCCCTAAATAACTAAACACATCTAAGACAGTTTTCTCTTTAACAAAGTCTTGTAACCGACGACGCGCCATTCGATGATCATAAAACCAACCGGTTTTCTGACCGAGTTCAGCCGGAATAGCGAACTGTGCGCCATTTTCTTCGATTAAAATTTGCGAGGGCATCGAGCCTATTGCCACTTCTGTATAAAGCGGCAACCCTTCCAATTCACGACTTTTGCTATCATTTCGCAACAGCAAGGCTTTTGGGTGATATAAATTTTCAAGGGTTTGAATCAGTTCAGCTTTTAGATTTTCCATTCCGGCAGTGGTGATTTGCGCCACAAACACGTCGCCAAATCGGTCGATAACCAACCCGGGAAGTCCATCCGATTCACCAAAAACCAAGCGATAGTAAGGTCGATCAAAACTCATCTCTCTTAAAACTTGTGCCGCTTGAATACGTTTCTTTAAAAACGCTTGATTAAACTGAACCTTGGGATTACGGGATAATAAACGACCACAAATCAAGGTTTGGGGATTGATATAAGCAACCCCTAAAGGTTTGCCATTATCGGCTTCAACCGTAACCACCTCCCCCGCCTGTAATTCTTTTAAAGGCGTTTTCTGAATATCGACTTCATTACTAAATATCCACAAATGCCCTTGCTTTAAGCGTTTATCTTCATTTTTTTTCAAGCGAATACTGGCTGTCATGCCTGGGTTCCTTATGTGTTGGTGGTGTTGTCGTAAATGAATGGAACATCATACCAAAAATGACCAAGCCTAGTCATTTTAGCCAATAAAACCCTTGCCATTTTGGTTATCTTTATCAGGAAAACGTTTACCGAAATGAGAACAAATACCAACGGCTTAGGAGATCGGATTAGACTTTGGGTTCAACGCGATTTCGACCCTTTTCTTTAGCCTGATAGAGCGCTCTATCGGCCACTTTGTATAACTGATTAGCGGACATATTTTCTAATAATTCAGCAACCCCTATACTAACGGTCACCGTTTTGGGCACATGATCACTGGCAATACGCTCTACTGACACCCGAATACGTTCAGCAATCTCCCTAGCATTTCTCAAGTTTGTTTGCGGCATAATCACCACAAATTCTTCACCGCCAATCCGACAAAAAATATCAGTGTCACGCAAGCTGTCACCAATAACTTTCGTTATATCTCGTAGTACCGCATCCCCCACATCATGACCATATAAATCATTGATCGTCTTAAAGTGATCAATATCTAAAAAGGCAATCGATAAGGAAGTTTGGTAACGATGATGGCGCTTAATTTCACGATTAAGCGCCTGATTAAAATAATGGCGATTATAAATCCCTGTTAATTCATCTTGAATAATAAGATGTTCAAGCTGATTTTTATAATGCACTTCTTCCGTCACATCTGACATTATTACGCTGACATATTGATCGTTAAGTTCATTCCGAACATCTGAAGCCTTAATTAAAAATATTGAGACCTTGTCGGCTTGTTGAATTTTGACATAGTGCATTTTTTCAGGATGATTCAACAAATAATCCAACCAATATTCCTGACCCATATGTGCCTTTAAATAACCGTCTTCAGGCACAAAGAACTCACAAATACAGTCATGCTTTTGATGAAATTCCGCCACACTTTTAAACGAATGGAAAAACTCAAAAAACTGTTTATTGGCCAACATAATCCGGCCGGACTTTAACACATAAATCATTTCCGTTGCGGTATCGAATACATCAAAAAAGAATCTCCGCTCAAAATCAGATCGATGTTTGAAATACACCATCGCCGCCAGCAACAACATTAAAACAATAATAAACCCCGTTATAACAACAAATTGGCGCTTAGTTTGTTGCAAATTTGCAAACTGAAAAGACGCTATCGGAAGCACCATGACCCAGTTTGCTATCCTTTTGCCCTCCAGATCCCATAACGGATGGCTCAGCAATAAATGATCATCAAATACCATATATTCAGCATTTTCAAAAACGCGCATTACGCCAGCTTGTTGAATCCTTGCCATATCACGATCCGTAGCCGCATCATTAGCAATATAATAATCTTCAATAAACTTACCTGTTTTAGAGCGCGTTAACTGCGATCGATAATCGCGATTCACCAATACGACTGAACGCACACCATTCGTAGATGACAACATACGGTCAATAGAATTGACATGCGAAATCACTTCTAAAATCCCCATCAACTCATGGGTTTTGTCATAAATAGGAACCAATGACTTAAAAGTCAGCGCAAATTTTCCCACACTGAAGTTATTTAAATAACGGGGGTGTTCAATCAATGAGGCAACATCTTGTCGTATTAAACTCAAGTCGTCATTAACGTGTTTTGTCCAACTACGTCCAATACTAATGCCTTGAGCATCAATTAATTGAATCCACACTTCTTTGTAAGGCGTATGCGCTTTTATACGTTGACTATAAGCAGCCAAAATCGGGTGAATCGGTATATCTCTATGCTGGATAGCCTGCTTTAACACGGGCAAAGTGGTGATGGAAATGGCAATAGCCTGAGTTATTTCTGCTTTGCCTTGAATTAACGCCGATAATTTATCGTTTAATTGTTTCTTGTAGAATTGATATTCTTGTTGACGGGCACTATCAAGCTGCCACTGATACAAACCATACACAGTCACAGCGATCACACAACAAAAAAGGATGCTCCTGTATAAAAATCGTTTTGTCGCCAAAAAATTTGCCGAGAGGAATGAAAGCATAAAGAAATCCGAAGGTAAGGACTTGAATCGATAAACGCTTATAATATCATTTTATATTAGAGTTTACTAATTCATTAAACTTGATTATGCCCTGTGAACGCAACGATAACAAGAAATCAGGTGCTTAAAAACATTCACGCTCCAGCACTTTACGTCAGTGAATCACAAAGCGGCGTATTGATTATCCGACTCATACGCATAACCATTGATAGCGTTTTAACTTAAAGAGACCTTTGCACGAGATAAAGTCACGAATAAAAAGGGTTAAAATTTCCCATATTTTCTTTCGCGCCCCACCCGTGCAAAGGTCTCTTTAAGTTAATTTAAAAGGCAGTTGTGGTTTGGCTAAAAAATACCCTTGCAGATAATCGACCTTTTGCGCCGTTAACCATTTCAACTGTGCTTCCGTTTCAACGCCTTCGGCAACCAGCTCTAAGCCCAGTGCTTTTGCCATAGCAATAATGGCCGTAATCAGTGTTTCCACCTCAACCGAACAGCCAATGTCGTTTACAAAACTTTGATCAATTTTAAGAATATTCACTGGCAGATTTTTTAAAATGGACAAGGAAGCATATCCCGTTCCAAAATCATCTAACAAAATATCAGCTTGCTTATTTTTTAACCCTTCAAGTAATTTTCTCATCGAATGGATATTTTCCATGGTCGCGGTTTCAGTGACTTCAAATTGAAAACGACTTAAATCTAATTGGAATTCTTTGGCTTTCAACTCTAGGTGCTCGATTAAATTGCCATTATAAAATTGCTGTTGCGATAGGTTAACCGCAACCCGTAAAGCAGAATCAAGCCGATGTTTGACGATATCTCGGCAAACGGCTTCAAAAATGGCCATGCCCAATTCATCCATCAACCCATGCTGCTCAGCCAATTCAATAAAATCCCCTGGGAAAATTAATTGGTCATCTTCTGTCTTAATGCGAACCAGCGCTTCAAAATGACGCGGGCAAAGCGTATTTTCTGCACTATAAACGGGTTGATAGTGCATCTCAATAGCTTGCAACGGGCGATCAATCGCACGCCAGATATGGGCAATAACCGTCGCAATATGATTGAGTTGATCGTCATCTTCAAGCTGAAAAACTTGGAATCGATTACGCCCCAGATGTTTGGCTTTATACATTGCTGAATCGGCGCGACGCATCAAATCACTGAAATTCTTTCCGTGTTTGGATGAAAACGACAGACCAATAGAGACAGATAAACGGTGCCGATTATGCTCAGTTACAAACGCTTTAGACAAAACTTCCACCATATCTTTAGCGACTGTAATAGCATCATCCGGCTTATGAATACGCGTTAATACCACAACGAACTCATCACCACCTACCCGACAAGCCATATCCCCCTCTCGAATTCTCGACAAGATTCTTTGGGCGGCTTCTCTTAGAACCCGATCCCCTTCTGGATGGCCATACTGATCATTAACATCTTTAAATTTATCTAAATCCAAAAACAAAACCGCCACTTTATCCGCCGATTTGGCACTGGCTAATTTATCTTCAATAAAGTTGTGGAGCCGAGTTCGGTTCGGTAACCCCGTTAATGCATCATAAAAAGCCAATCGATCTAACTGTTGTTGATGATGTTTTCGTTGGGTTAAATCGGAAAAATTAGCAATATAATAAGTATGCGCCAACTGTTCATCATACACCCGATAAATCGATAACCATTCTGGATAAATCTCACCATTTTTGCGCTTATTCCAAATTTCTCCAGACCACCAACCTATATCCAACAACTGCTGCCACATTTTTTTGTAAAATGCTTCATTATGATAACCAGAATGCAGCAGCTTAGGATTTTGACCAATCGCTTCAATTTGGCTGTAACCCGTAATTTCGCAAAAAGCATGATTGACATTGACAATGGTGCCATCCCTATCGGTGATAATGACGCCTTCATTCGACTGCTCAAACATCACTGAAAACAATCGATATGAATGGGGAGACGGTACGTTAAGGTCAATTAAATTTAATGACATTAAAATAGTTGTGTTTTGAATCACGGCAGAATCAATAATTTGAAATTGAGCATCTACCAAACGACCATCCTTGAAAGTCAATACCTGCTGGTTTCGCTTGACATTGAGGTCTGAAATCATTGATTGAATTGTTTTTATAAAATTGACACGACTTTTTGCAACTAAAAAAGTTCTAATATTGGTGTTTTTTAATATCAAGCTCTTTTTTTGCAGTAATTCAACTGCCATCTGATTGGCAGCTATAATTAACCCGTTTTCATCAACTTCAACCAAAGCAATAGGCGATTGAAGAAACATTTGCTCATATTGATTATTGGAGTCCAAAGTTTTTTGATTGGATTGCAGGTTATCTTGTGCTTCAGCTTCTATTTCAGTAAGTTGCTGTTCCAGCAAATTGAACTGATGTTCTAAGGTAATATGTTGATCAAGTAATCTGGCATTTTCGTCTTGATAAGCTTCAATATCACGAAGTAAGTGCTGACAAACTTCAGGAACGTCCTCTTTATTTAAACGCATCCAAAATCTCCGGTTTAGTTAAATACCCCATAAAATATGGCTTCCCATTTAATAAAGTGGATTCAACATACAGCTTCAATAATAAACGCTCCCCACTCTTCATCAGACCCGTTACATCTCGCCAAATGCCTAAAGAGCCTGCACTGTTACCATTCAGATAGTCTCGAATATAATCATCATGATGTTGACTATAAGGATTGGGCATTAATATTTTGACATTTTGATATAACAATTCCTTAGCACTGTAGCCGAATAACGACTCGGATCTCTCATTGACAGCGACTATAATGCCTTTTTGATCAATGACAATTTGTGCATAAGGAACCACTTTGCCACATAACTCGACGACCTGCCATTGCTGTTGATTGTATTCAGAAGGAAGAGGGGTTGTCAAAGCCACCTCCTCAACAAACATCATCACACCAACCTGTGAGACCGAATCGGTTTTATAAGGTGAAAGACGAATCACAAACTCTTGATCTCGTTTCCGAATCGGTAAGTCATGTTCCGAAGTTGACTCAATCACATTAAGTAATTCTTGACGTAAATTTACAATTTCAACCCCTAAATCTAAGGTGGTAATAATTTGGCCAATGTCTTTTTGAGTTAAATTGAAAATTTGACTTGCTGCTTTCGTAAATCTTTGCACTTTCAATCGATTGTCGACCATGACAATCGGCTCTTTCATCATCGCCAACATATTTTCTAAATCATTGTTTACCTGTTCCAACTCAAAAGTTTTCACTTCTAATTCTTCATTAACGGTAGACAGTTCTTCATTCGTTGACTGCATTTCCTCATTAGAAGTTTGTAATTCTTCATTGGCAGACTGCAATTCTTCATTAGATGACTGTAATTCCTCGTTGGTCGATTGTAATTCTTCGTTGGTGGTCTCTAACTCTTCCACCGCCGTTTGTAACCGCTCTTTAAAAATCGATACTTCTTGGCGTAAGGTTTCATTACTAATGCCTTCTTTATTATCAATTAAGCTGGTGCCACTAATAAATGCGTCACTGAGATCAACTTTCGTAAAACTCAACACATAAACATCTTGTGACATCCCTTCAACAGACATTCGCTGCACGGATAAAAACAGCGCATTTTTTTTAGAAACCTCTTCATAAAACAGTGCTTGCGTGGTGGCACTACCATCCCGTTTGGCCTTTTGAATCAATGTGCGTACATCCACTTTAAGTTCATCACGGACCAATGTAAGGATATTGGTATCAATACGGCCTTGCGGAAAAGTCAAATAATAACTGACATCCCCTCGAATATGCATCACTTGACCTTGATCATCAATCACCACAGCGGTTGGAATCAATTGATCAAGCAAAGCCTGATCAAGCTGCCCAACCAATCGATTTTTCTCTTGCAACATCAATGGCATAGTGGAATCTTGCCGCCTTCGGCTTATTGAAACCGATACCGCACTGGAGACATGATCAATTCGCTGAGAAATACTGGTCTGTTTGCGCTTAAATATCTGACTGACTTTATCGTAAGCGTCAAACAACTCTGGTGTCACCGAATTCGCCGATTCGGCTTTACCCAAAAATAAAAAACCATTTGGTTTTAGGGCAAAATGGAAGGTTTGTAATACTTGACGTTGTAAGTCAATCGAAAAATAGATCATCACATTCCGACAGCTAATCAGATCCAAACGTGAAAAAGGCGGATCCATCACCACATTTTGGCGTGCAAATACAACATGGTCTCTAACCATTTTTTTAATGATGTAAGCGCCTTCTTTTAAATAAAAATAGCTATCGAGTATTTGTGGATCTACGTTTTTAACTTGGGTTTCGGTAAAGGTCGCTTTGCGTGCTTGCGATAGAGCAAATTCATCAATATCGGTGGCAAAAATCTGATAATTAATCTCTTTTCTAAGCGCCATGCGCGCTTTTTGAAACAAGATAGAAATAGAATAAGCTTCTTCACCATTCGCACAACCCGGTACCCAAATACGCAATTGATCATTTTCATCATGTTGCTTGACCACCTCAAAAATGACTCTTTCGAGCCCACTAAAGGCTTCAGTATCTCTAAAAAAATCTGTCACTGAAATCAGTAAATCTCGAAATAGATTTTCGACTTCAGAAGAGGACGTGTTTAATAACGAAACATAGTCGTCCAGTGTTAATATTTTATGAACCGCCATGCGCCGAGCAATTCGACGTTGAACGGTCTTCAATTTATAACCACTAAAATCATATCCGGTTTCATCCAGTAAACGCTTAAACAGCTTTTGTAAACTGGTTGATGACTTTGGCATTGCCAAATTCGATAGCAATTTACCAGACGACTGAATATATTGCCCCAGCTCTTGCGCAATTTTTGAGGGGGGTAGCACCAAATCAACAAAGCCGGTTTCAATCGCTGAATTGGGCATACTGGCATATTTTGCCGTCTGCTCATCCTGAACAATAATCAATCCCGAACTGGCTTTTATTGATGCAACGCCTTGTGAGCCATCCGATCCAGTGCCAGATAAAATAACCGCAATCGCCCTTTCACTGACCTCTTCAGCGAGCGAGTCAAGCAAGAGATTAATAGAGGGTTTAGGACCGATAGTCGCCGCAGGAGAAAGAACGATTTTGCCATTTTTAATTTGTGCATTATGACCCGGTGAGACGATATATATCGTATTAGGAATGGGGGTCATATCTTTATTCACCAATTCCACGGGCATATTAGAAACTCTTTCCAATAAATCTTTAAGAATGGTAGGATGTTTAGGATCGAGGTGCTGAGCAATAATATAGATGGCTGGCGTTTGCGGCTCTAATACCTTCAAAAACTCTTTTAGGGCTTCTAAACCACCTGCTGAGGCACCAATGACAACCCAATACAACTTTTCTAACGCGTCTTCATCTGATACTGTCGTCACTTGTTTCTGTTTTTTCATAGAATTCCTTATGAGTTGACATAATGAGCAACCGCTTCACCTTAGCGTATTTTCACGGTCTAGCTCTTGTCAAAGGTGCCAATATAAAATTTGATACAAATTGAGAATAGAACCTTTATAATAGCACTCAAAATTCCGCGCCCGTAGCTCAGCTGGATAGAGCACTGCCCTCCGGAGGCAGGGGTCTGAGGTTCGAATCCTCTCGGGCGCACCACTTTTAAGATCCAACCCAACCTGACTTTATCAAAAGGCTAAATACCCTGTGACAAACAGGGACATATTAGCAAAAAAAATTGCCTATAAAATAAATAGTAAGATTAAATCTTGAAATAATGAGTTTTAAAAAATGGATTCAAATTAGAAGCCTGAACCAATTTATAAAAAATAATTTGAATGGGGATTGAGAAACTAGAGAAAAAACCCTTCAGTGAAAATTCAGTAAAGGGCTTGAGAGGAGATTTACTGAGCAGTAACGTTTTCTGCTTGAGGTCCTTTTTGACCCTGTGTAACTTCCATGGTCACTGTTTGGCCTTCCATCAATGATTTGCGACCACCACCGTTAATGGCTGAGAAATGAACAAAGACATCTTTTCCACCTTCTTGCTCGATAAATCCGAAACCTTTTTCATCATTAAACCATTTCACTGTACCTGTAACTAACTCTGACATGCTTTTTCCTTATATAACAAATAATTAAAACCAAAGTGTAATCCATCAACGGCTCAGATGAACTGCATCAGAAAAATACTTTAGCAATTTCATTATAATGAAAATGTTTTAGAAAAATGAGTATTTATTGTTTTTTTAAAAAAAATTTAATTTGCCGCAGCTTCAAGCGAATGATCTCGCCTAGAATCAGTTGGGCATCTCAATTATCGGTAAGCAGTGGTTTTTGATCGTAAAGCTAAATCCGCAGGATAGGGATCCAAAATAACCTGTGTCGATAAATATTCTGAACCATAATGCTTTAAAAATTGTTGCAGCAACTTTATCACCGCAATGAGTGGAATAATTTTCTGCCGAAATTCCTCGCGAGTTTCAATATAGAGTTGCCTCTCCTCTTCAGACAATAACTTTTTGAAATAGCCATAAATATGATCCAATACATTGATCATCACGCCCGTTGTGGTTCGACACGCCAAAGCCGCATGAAGTTTTTGCGCATAGGCTTTTAGCTGTTCCGGCAGGTTTTGGGCAGTTGCATCGGCAACCAATTTCCCCATTTCACGGTAAATCACTTCCGACTTGGAGAGTAATAAATATTTGTGATCTCGATGAAACGCTTGAAATTGCGTAACACTGGGCTCTGACTGCAAAAACATTCGCCACCTTGCTTGCGTATAGACTCGCAGTATAAACGTTTCCCGCAACCAAGCGTCTTGCAACCGTCCTTCATCTTCCACAGCCAAACTCGGTACTTTTTCAAGCAAACGATGGGTAAACAGGCCTTGCCCCATTTTGTCTTGAGAGCCAAACCACTCTCCGGTGGGTCGATACTGTTTTATTCGTTCAAGTCCACAAGTCGGTGAACGCGATTTAACAATTACACCATCTAAATCTTGCTTTAAAAGATGGGGAATCACTTTGTCGATATAAGTTTGCAATGAGTCAGTCACATCCGTTTCTGTGCGAGTGCCTCTAACCCGTATGTTTCCATCCACATTCACCAACCGAATGGTTTCTCTTGGGACACCTAATACGGGTGCTTCCGGGCAAAAAGGGAAAAAAACCGCATAAGATTGTAACGAACGATTGATAAAATCTTCTTGAGCGTGCCCACCATTATATCGGCACTCGGTACCACGCAGGCAATCTGAAACAGCAAGTCTTAATTGTGGGTAGACTTCATTTGACCAACTATAGTGCGCCATTATTGACTCCTTTACACCTTTAATCTTGTTATACAAGAATTATACAACATGAGTAATTAAGATTTGGTATCATTAGCACCTCTTTTGCAGATTTTAAAACGGGAAGTTTACATGGCCTATAAAAATTATACAGCTTATCAACATGGCACCGAACCTGCGGTAGGGATTCTGATGACCAACCTAGGCACCCCGGATGCACCGACCAAACAGGCCTTAAAACCTTATTTAAAAGAATTTTTAATGGATCCTCGCGTCGTCGAGCCGCCACCGGCGCGCTGGTTATGGAAAACCATCCTAAATCTCATTATCTTAAACACCCGTCCGGCTAAATCTGCTGAGGCTTATCAGCAAGTTTGGGGACATTACGGTGACGGATCGCCTTTACTGGATATCGGTAATCAGCAATTAACAGCCGTTCAAAATAAAGTATCGCAAGCCTTTAGTGGTCGCGTCGAGTTTGCATTGGCAATGCGTTATGGCAATCCATCCATTGCCAATGCGTTGAAATCCTTGCAAGAGCGCAATGTCCAAAAACTTTTGGTTTTGCCCCTGTATCCTCACTATGCCGCAGCCACTACCGCATCAACATTTGACGCCGTGACCTCAGAACTGCAAACTTGGCGCTGGCTACCCGAATTTCGGTTTATTAAAAACTATCATAAACACCCCGGCTATATAAAAGCACTGGCCAATAGCATTCGCGAGCATCAAGCCGACCATGGTAAACCCGATTTATTAATCATGTCTTATCATGGCATTCCACAACGTTATTACAACAACGGCGACCCTTATCCTTGTGAATGCCATGCCACTTCACGCTTAGTGGCTGAAGAACTGGGATTGTCTGATCAAGATTATAAAGTGACTTTCCAATCGCTATTTGGCCGAGAAGAATGGATCAAACCTTACACAGATGCCACCTTAAAAAGCCTCCCGGATCAAGGCATTAAACATGTACAAGTGATTTGTCCCGGGTTTTCTGCCGACTGTTTGGAAACCATTGAAGAAATTGACCAAGAAAACCGTGACTATTTTGAAAGTGCGGGGGGCGAACACTACAGTTATATTCCCGCTTTAAATGCCCGCCAAGATCACACAGATATGTTAGCTGAATTGATTTTGCAACACACCCAAGGCTGGCCGGAAAGAGATGGTTTTGACGTTGCAAAGGCAGAAGCAGAACGCAAAATTCAAGCGGAACGTGCAAACAAATTAGAACAATCCTTAATCAGCGAATTTGGCCAAGATATTATTTATCCAAACAAGAAATAACCCCTCCTCACACTTTTAATTGCCATTTTCAAGCCAAATTCAGATCCTTCTAAAACGCAAAACAGCCAGGCCTGGTTGTTTTGCAATCAACCCCTCACTTTAAACGACCCATCCCAAGCTGCATAAAATGTAAATATTTTACTTTTTTATTGACGCGCGCTACTTTATCGCTACAATATGAAATGTAACATTTTTACATTTACTATAACCCAGGAGTGCCAAACCATGTTAGCCAACACACCCAAACACCTAATTATGCCCATAAGTCTCAGTCTGACCTTACTCGCTGGCTGCACCAATCCCAACGGCACCTCCAGTTCACTTGAACTTTCAACAACAGATATCGTTGCAGAAAGAGGCCCTTTACTCAATGCCGTATTGCAAGATGCCACCGGCAATCGTGCAGAAGCCGTTGGTCAGGGGGTATACCGTTTTTCAGGCGATATCCAATACCCGATTGAAACCACGGGTGGCATTATTGACTTGAATCGCAATGGCATTATTGATGAAGGTGACCTCAAAACCAATGATATTAAACTCAAAGCCAATAACGGCAGAGTCGTCACCCTTGCCACCACTTTAGCGAGCAACGAGACACTTAAACAAAAATTAATTTCCGAACTCAACTTATCGGAAGACACTATTTTCAATCAAACCCCTTCTACCGATAAAGCCATAGCCGCCTTGAGTGATGAAGTTTTCAAGTATTGCATCGAAAATAACATTACCGATGCGGCAACCCTGACCGAAACGCAATGGCAGACCCTTTCCATTCCGATTCAAAATCGTATTGATCTCTACACCCATTCACCGCAAGCAGCGTCTGAACTAGAGCAAAACTTAGTCACCAATGAACTTTCAGGCAGGGTCTTGCCTTTGTTGCGAAGCGAAGCAGACGACCTGAATAGCATGGCTACACAAGGAACCAGTTTGGATACAACATTGGCCAGTTTGCCGAATTACGCCCTAGACAATACACAAAAACGGTCATTGGCTTTTTTGTGGAATGAAGAAAAAATGGCAAAGGATCTCTATCTTGCGCTCAATCTTTTGTACCCGAGTAATACGCTAAATAACATTGCAAACAATGCTGAATCTCAACATCAATTGAGCATGGAATCTCTGTTGCAAAAATACAATATTGATGTTGAGCATTATGATGACGCAAGTTATCCGTATACTCAAAGCGTATTAGACAGTTACGCCGCAGGCAGCTACACGCTCACTGACATCCAGTCACTCTATGACAGCCTTTATGCAACAGGAGCAAGCTCTGCAAGAGCCAGTCTTGAAGTGGGCTGCCAAGTGGAAGTCACGGATATCGATGATCTAACGCAACAAATTGAAATTGCGGGTGATGCGCAAGATTTGAAAATGGTATTTGAAAATCTACGTCGTGGCAGTGACAACCATTATTGGGCTTTCGATAATGCCCTTAAAAAACAAGGTGTGACCGATGGATGTTGTTCGCTCGGCGCTGACTTCTGTCATCCTGAATATCCATCCCACAGCAATGCCTCATCCACCATGGGGAATGGTCTTGGTATGGGGAGACACTAAATTACAGAATGCTGCTTTAGCTGGCTACAGAAGATGTAAAAACTTTACAGAAAGCGCCGTTTCCATTCAAAAGTTGATAAAATGGCGGTGGTTATTCTGATTCAAAACGCAAGGAGTGCGAGAAAGTAAATGCCATTTGGTCAAGTAAAACGCTATCTTCTCCCCCTGAGTAGCTTGCTATGGAGCGCCCATGCGCAATCCGCAGATCAAATCGTATCCACCCTCTCAACGGGTCTGTTTTATAGTCAGGGACAAAGCCAGGAGACGGGTTTACCAAACACCAGTAGCTTTGCAGTCCCTTTTATGATTTCGACGCAACATCAACGTTTTTATACCGCACTCAGTAGCTATTGGGCACAACTCAGCTCGCCAACTTTAGCAGACAATACCCTTGAAAATTCAGCAGGCCTGGGCGATTTAACCCTCGCTGTTGGCTATAACCTAACGGAAGATGGCCGCTGGCGTTTTCAAATAAAAGAGAAATTCGCAACTGGCAATAGCGACAAAGGGTTTAGCACTGGCGAAAATGATACCGCATTACAGCTCGATTATTTTTTCGCCCTAGACTCACAACGTTTTATGTTTTACACACTGGGCTATGAATGGGTTGGTAAAGTTAACAGTTTAAACATGCAAAACAGCCTGTATAGCGGCGTAGGATTTGGTCAAGCGCTAACATCCTCGACCTTAATCAGTTTATCATTCGACTATTTTCAAAGCCAATATAGCGATTTGGATGATATTTTTAATCTATCCTTATCGGCTAATTACACAATTAATCCTCGCTGGTCGCTCTCGGGCTTAGGTCGTTACGACACCAGCAATACCTATAGCATCGGCGCGTCAATCGTCAGAACCTTTTAACTTAAGAGACTTTTTGGATGACTACGGATTCTGAACCACAAGAAACAGCCTTAATCAAAGCCGTTAGAAAAATGCTGAAGCCATTAGTGCGACTATTAATTCAACAAAATATCACTTTTGTTGGCTTGCAAAATTTGTTAAAGCGCACCTATATTGAAGTCGCTGAAGAATCCTTTTGCTTAAAAAACAAAAAACTCACCGATAGCCGCATTAGCTTGCTCACCGGCATTCATCGTGCCGATGTCAAGCGCATTCGTCACGAAGCCCCAGGCCAACTTACTGAAAAAGAAATTAAAGCGGGGTTAAGCGCGCAAATGATTGCAAAATGGACAGGTGATCCAGACTATCTCGATCCTCAACAGCGCCCCAAACCACTATTAAAATCCGCCTCAACCGAAAATCCTCAAGCTAATTTTGAAGATCTGGTGCTGTCGGTTTCCAAAGATAAGCATCCACGTTCACTGATGGACGAATGGCTCAATCAAGGCATTATCGAAATAAAAATCGAACAAAATCAGGAGTGGATTTTTCTGAACGAAAAAGGCTATGTACCCGAAGCGGATTTTGAAGAGAAATTGTTTTTTGCCGGCAAAAATATTGGCGAACACCTTGAAGTCATTGCCAACAATTTGTCAAACAATACGCCGCCCCTATTTGATCGTGCGGTTTACTACGATCACCTAACGCAACAGAGCCTAAACGAATTGGAAACGCTGGCGAAAGAAAAACTGTTGCAAGCGTTGATGGACATTAACCAAAAGGCCAATCGTTTACAAACGGCTGAAAAAGCAAACGCCGAAGCCTCGCACTCGTTTCATTTGGGTGCTTATTTCAACAAACACCAAGAGCCTGATCATGAAAACATCTAGCTTCCACCACCTAGCATTTTGGCTGACCGCACTGCTGCTAAGCGCCTGCCAGTCAAATCAAACACTCACTGAATCAGGGTTTGGGGGCACGGGCGCACCGGTGATCGCTCAGCTTGAAGATACCAGCGGATTTGGCGGCACAGGACACAGCGCTTCCGGCTTTGGTGGAACCGGCATCATCGGCACCGTTGAAGCATTTGGCAGCATCTGGGTGAATGACATTGAAATCGGTTATGGCGAACAAACCCGTATCGTTTCCAATTTATCTTCAACCGACACCTTAAAGTTGGGACAACAAGTCATTCTAGAAACTTTGCCACTTGAGGATCAAACCTTAACGGGCGAAATTTCGATCCACTATCCAATCGCGGGGCAAATTACGGCGACCACAGATACCACCATCGTTGTAGAGCATCAGCACCAGATTCGACTGAATCCACAAAGCCATCAAGATCAAGGAATCCAACTGATTCCTGGGCACTATATTGCGATCAACGGTTTTAAAAATGCAGACCAAAGTTGGACAGCGACTCGATTGAACCAGAACCCTCAGCAAAAGGTCTTCTATCAACCTGAACCCCAGTTCGCATTGAGTGAAACCGTTTCGCGTTGGATTGTCGAACCCAAGCTCATTCAGCACAACCCTTGGTCAATACTGCGCGGTTTAAAACGCAACGCGACCCTAGAAACACGCCAGGGCAGCCACAAAATGCAAAAAACCGATTCAAAACAGGACGTTTATCAATTTAACAACCCGAACCACAATCGGCGATTATCTCCTGTAAATTCGGCTATACAACCAAGACCTTCGGCACGACAAAACCAAACCCGGCAACTGATGCAAATACAACATGAGCAGAATGCCATTCACCAACAACAAAAAGCATTACAACGCCAGCAACAGCAAACGCAACAGAAAATGATGCAAGACATCAAAACCGCCAGACCGCCAAATGGTCATCCGTGACAATAAACGTCAACCCTTTGAGCAATGGCCTAATGCTAACCGAGTGGCGGTTGATGTCTCGCTATTCAAAAGATATTGCACCGCTTGCCAAATCCCTTCAAAACCAATAGGTTGTGGAATGGCATTTTCGGCAAGGCGTGCTAACCTTTGTGCTTCGCTATCCTGCTCATTAAAAACCACCAGGCCTGGCGCTAATACATTCAATTTCACTTTAGGTGCCCAAGCCTTGGCCAGACTTTTGGTCAGGGTTTCCAGACCCGCTTTCGAGGCAAGATAAGCGCTATAATCGGGATGCCCCGCTGCCACACGCGCATCTGACATCGCGATCACATCCGCAAACTTTGCCTGACTTTGACACAGTAATGGATAACACACCTGATTGATTTGATAAGGGGCGGAAATATGGACCCTTAATAACGCTTCTAATAAACTTGGGGTTCCCGTTATTTGTGCATCCGTTACCCAAATCGAAGCATTATGAATCACCGCTCTCAAGCTTCGCACTTTTGTCGGGAGCTCTTCTAAAAAAGCTGCCAAGCTGACAATATCGTTAAAATCCACCTGAAACCCTAAAGCGCCTTTGGCTTTCAGTGCATCAACCGCAGATCGATGCTGACGATAGCTAAACACCACTGGCACACCTTGTGCCAGAAATTGCTCAGCCAAATAATAGCCAATCCGCTGACCCGCCCCCGTAATTAAAATCGCTTCTTGCAATGTCACCCCCTTTTTTCGTAAGTGCCAACCACCACTTTCATTGAAAAGCCAAAGGTTATTCAACGCAGTTTCTTCTCACAAAATATTACTCGAAATCAACCATGCCTGGTCAATTTTCTATAGCGCGGTGCCCATTTCATTTAAATCATGAGATAATGCATTCTTTTAAAAGGTGTGCTTTATTTTTAGATCTGACCGGTTTCAGTCTTTAAAAGCGATGACATTATTTATGCTGAACTTACTCAAAAAACCACTCTCTAGTATGCTATTAGTATCCACGACACTTATCCTATCAGCTTGTGGCGGTGGCGATAGCAGCTCAGTTTCGCCGATGACGACCTGGAGCTTTTCAGGCAGTAATGGCCCCGAGTTTTGGCATCTGGTGGTTGACCGTAATGGAGAACCTTATACTACCTGTAAATATGGTCAAAGGCAGTCGCCTATCAACATTACAGCGGCTAGTTTATCCCCATTAGACCTGCCCAATGTCGATTTTCAATATCAACCAACGGCCGTCAAAAGCACCACGCTAGGCTTTGGTATTTATGGTTTTGACCTTCAAGAGGAACCAACGCATAACGCAATTGTCGTGAATGGCGTAAAATCTGAACTGCAACAGATTCATTTACACACCCCAAGCGATCATCAAATCGATGGCAAACCTTATGATGGTGCTATCCATTTTGTTCACAAAGATACCACAGGGGCTTACACATTTGTGGCGGTATTACTTCAAGTCGGCGCTAGCAATGAAAATATAGCAACACTCATCGATCACCTGCCTGATTCAGTCCTTTTGGCGGAGATTCCTGAATTTAGTTTTGATTTGACAACCCTCTTACCACCAGAATCACAAAGAGCAAGTTATCGCTATTCCGGATCCTTCACAACCCCCGCTTGTGCTGAAAATGTAAACTGGATTATCATGCAAACGCCCATTGAATTTTCACAAAAGCAATTAGCGGTATTTCAGACCTTATTTGATGGCAATACCCGTCCAATCCAACAATTGAATGATCGAACGATAGAGGCTGACACCACCCCTTCAATTTAAAATCTTGCCAAAGGGTTCCTTGAACGCACTCAACAACCCCCTAATCATCAAGCTAAGACGGTTCGGCTTGAATTTTTTCAGTTCTACTGCTATGATTAGGCAAAATTTTGACCTTTAATTAAAGAGAGACCTTCCCATGAAAAGATTAGACCAAGTTTTGGCTAACGACAAAGTTCCGGCAGATTTAGAGCTGGTTATTGACCATATTATGTTTGCCTGTAAAGATATCGCTTTTAAGCTTCGTCAAGGTGAACTAGCCGGGATTCTAGGCACGACTGAAGATGAAAACATCCAGGGTGAAACCCAAAAGAAATTGGATGTTATTTCTAATGATTTATTAAAAGAAATTTTGGTCAGCAACCCTTATGTAAAAGGTGTCGGTTCCGAAGAAGAAGACTACACTATTGCGGGTAACAACAAGGGGAAATACTTGGTAACCTTTGATCCGTTAGACGGTTCTTCAAATATTGATGTCAACTTGTCAGTTGGAACCATCTTTTCAATTTTAGAAGCTCCTGCTGATGACCGTAGCGGCGATCAACAAGAAGTCTTCTTACAAACAGGACGCAAGCAAGTTGCTGCCGGCTATGTGCTTTATGGTCCTTCTGTTATCTTGGTCATGACTACTGGTAACGGTGTCAACTTCTTTACACTCGATACCACCATTGGCGAATTCACCCTAACCAAAAGAAATGTCACCATTCCTGAAGACACGTCTGAATTTGCTATCAATATGTCAAACCAACGCTTCTGGGAACCTGAAATGAAGCAATATATTGATGATTGCTTACTGGGTGAAGAAGGGCCTCTGGCCAAACGTTACAATATGCGTTGGGTCGCATCAATGGTTGCTGAAGTTCACCGTATTTTGGTTCGTGGTGGAATTTTTATGTACCCTTATGACAGCCGTGACCCTTCAAAAGCCGGTAAATTACGTTTAATGTACGAAGGGAACCCAATGTCAATGTTGGTTGAACAAGCCGGTGGGGCCTCTTCAACGGGTCGCATGGACATTATGGATGTTGAACCTAAAGGCATTCATGACCGTGTTCCGGTTGTACTCGGATCTAAGAATGAAGTTGCTAAAGTGGTTGCTTACCATACTAAGTAATCAACACGGAACTTCAGTCAATTCACCCGCTTAGTGCGGGTGTTTTTCGTTTGAATCAAACTCTTTAAAGGATACACTGATGGGTTATGCTGCTGTTGCCGCTGGCAAAGACGTACCAAATGATATTAACGTTATTATCGAAATTCCGGCTTTTGCGCCGCCAATTAAATATGAAGTGGATAAAGAAACCGATTTAGTATGGGTTGACCGCCTTCAAGGCGCCACCATGCAATATCCGGCAAACTACGGCTATATTAACGACACCCTATCGAATGATGGCGATCCCGTAGATGTATTGGTTGTTACCCCTCACCCATTAATGATTGGCTCTGTGATTCGTTGTCGGCCGATTGGCATTTTTCACATGACCGATGATGGTGGCGAAGATGCCAAAGTGATTGCTGTACCGGTTGATAAACTCACCCCCATTTATAAAAACGTGGAAAAGGTTGAAGACATTCCATTACTCAAGGAACAAGTTGAATTATTCTTTAGCCATTACAAAGACATTGAACCCGGAAAGTGGGTCAAAGTTGAAGGCTGGGGGGATGTTGATGCGGCTCGCAAAGAAATCCTGGATGGCATTGCGCAATACGAATCTTCAAAAAAATAGTCTGACTGATGCAAACCAAGCCTGGTTTTTACCAGGCCTGGTCATTTTTTCTCACAAATTAGTTGATAACATCACTTTTTTCCAAGCGGCAATCACCGCTGCTTTTTCACTCGAAAACCATTCAATCGGCACAAGTGACTTCTCATTCTGCAATGCCAATCTGTGATAAGTCGCACGATATTGGCGATAGACTTCTTCTAAATTTTCGACCTCTGCTTCCGGCAAAATACCGATGGTTTTGATTTCTTCTAATAGCCGAATATTGTCCGACCAAAAAGTCAACCGATTAAACTGATGGGCATAGCCTAACACCACATACTGCACCAAAAATTCAATATCGACAATCCCACCCGCACCTTGCTTTAAATCAAATTCATCCGCATTGGTTTTATCTAAAGACGTTTGCATTTTTTGACGCATTTCAACCACTTCTTTTCTCAATGCGGTTAAAGAACGCGCTTGAGAAATAAATTGCTGCTTAAAGGTTTCAAAGCTCGCTTTGAGCTTTTTAGAACCAACAATCGCACGCGTTCTAACCAAGGCTTGATGCTCCCACACCCAGGCCTTATTTTGTTGGTAAGCCTGAAATGCGGCCAGATCCGTTACAATCATGCCGCTGGCACCATTCGGTCTTAATCGTGTATCCACTTCATATAAAGTGCCGGATGGCATAAAGGTTGTTAACAATGAAATAATTTTTTGTGTCATTCGGATAAAATATAAATTATTTTCCAATGGCTTCTTTCCTTGGCTTTTCGCTGATGGTTCAACGTCATCATAAAGAAAAACAATATCCAAGTCGGAACCATAACCCAACTCAATCCCACCGAGTTTGCCATAACCAATAATCAAAAAAGGTAAATCCTCGGTTGACGCTACCCCGCCCGGCAGTCCATTGCGATGTTGCATAAATTGCCAAGCATATTGCGTGGTCACCTCCAAAACGGCCTCTGCAATCCAAGTCAAATAATCACTTACCTTCATTATCGGCAAATGGCCGGTGATATCGGCCGCTGCCACTCGAAACACTTGCGAATGCTTCCATTGTCGCAATTGATTCATAAAGGCTTCATCATCCAATGCATTTTCGGCCAATATTTTCATTGCTTCTGCTTTGAGTTCGGTCAGTTTTAATGGCTCATACAAAATTCGTTCGTCAAGCAATTGATCCAAAAGCGCCGGATATTTAACCAACATTTCTGCGGTCCAAGCGCTGAGAGAACACAGTTGCAATAAGTGCGGAATGGCTTGAGTATTTTCTTTCAGTAAGACTAAATAAACACTCCGGTTCATCACACTGCTGATGACTTTTAAGGCGCGTTCCAGCGCCACCACCGGATCTTCAATCTGCTTTAAACCTGTCAAAATACCCGGCAACACCGCTTTAAAACGACTGACGGCATCTGCACTGGCATGCGTATAAGCACGCGAGCTAAAAAACTGATTTAAAAGTTGCTCTAAGGCTTCTGGTTTGGCTAAGCCTTGATTTACCAGCACTTCAACGTCAATTTGATCTGATAAACACGCTTCTTTTAAACGGGTATCTTCGTTGTCGGTTTCTGCAATCGTATCTTCCGCAAAAACGCTATCAAACTCCGACTGAACAAACTGCAAATGCTGTGACAGCACTTCAAAAAAATCGTCATAATTTTCAAACCCCATCGAGTTGGCCAGGGCTGTTTGCTGGCCTTCATCCACAGGTAGATCATGGGTTTGTTGATCGTTCCACTCTTGTAAATGATTCTCGGCTTTACGCAAAAAATAATAGGCAGCCAACAAACCTTGCTGAGGATGTGAATCCATATACTGCCTATCCCCTAAGGTTTGCAACATCGGCACCAATTGGCGACCTTGTAGTAACAGATCGCGCCCACCATGTACCAATTGAAATGCTTGAACAATAAATTCTATTTCTCGAATCCCGCCGGGACCGAGTTTGATATTACGATGTTTATCTTTTTTCTTGACCTCTGTATTGATCATCACCTTTAATTCTCGTAACGATTCAATCGCCGAGAAATCGACATATTTTCGATAAATAAAAGGCCTGAGAATCTCAAACAGTTCACGCCCTTTTTTAGGGTCTCCTGCAATTATTCGTGCCTTAACCAAGGCATAGCGTTCCCATGCTCGACCATGAATTTGATAATAATTCTCCATCTCAGTAAAACTAACGGCTAAAGGCCCTGACTGTCCAAAAGGTCGCAAGCGCATATCAACTCGATACACCATGCCATCGTGAGTTAATTCGGTCAGAGACTTATTAACCGCTTGTCCTAAGCGAATAAAAAAATGATCATTCGGAATATTTCTAACCCCTCCTTGGGTTTGACCCTTTTCCGGATACACAAAAATCAAATCAATATCGGACGAAAAATTGAGTTCCTGCCCGCCAAGCTTTCCCATAGCTAATACTAATAATGTTTGTGGCTCACCCGACTCCGCCCCTATCGGCGTGCCGGATTTCAAAATCATTTGCTGGTAATGCCAATCAACGGTTGACGCCACTAACGCATCAGCTAAATCTGATAAATCATGCAGCGTTTCATCCACACTCGCCAAACCATTCAAGTCTCGAATCGCAATGCGCACCATTTCGGCACGGCGAAGTGTACGCAATGTTTGATTCAGAGACACCAAGCTGTCACAGGCTTTAATGGCTTGCGTCACCTTATGTTGAAGCGCATCCGCTTGATAGGCATGCTGCCAATGCGATGACGCCAATAACTCAGGAAAGCGACGTCCTTCACGTTCAACAAACAAACTCCACGCCCGGATTTTTTCAATAGAAATCGGCATTGTCATTTTTTCTCTCTTCCTTAACCATTAGGCCGCTAAAAAGGATTAAAAACAGCCAGGCCTGGGCATTTTTAACCCATTTTGGCCTGAAAATCTTGCATTCGGTATAAATATAATTTGGTTTTTCGACGATCATCCAGTTCCCATATTTCCGATGGTTCAACCTCAGGCACCGCAAAACTGTTCGACACGAAAATAGCATCCGGGTGCATTTCGGCAATGACTTTTTGCCACAATTTCGGCATGGGGTCGGGGGACAAAAAGGCATAAACCACATCGTAATACCCTAATTGCGTTTTCCAAATATCCATCGCAAAGACCTGACCACCACGTAATAACGTAAAAAACTTCGAGACCAAATACGGAATAGGCGCTGTTTCAACACCATCTGCACGCTCAACGTTCACCAGCTGACTCATGAACACCACGTTGCCTCCTAACCCACAACCCAAATCTAAAAACCGAACTTGCTGCCTTCTTTTTATCAATTTCTTCAATGCCTGACGGGTCGTGCTATTGGTTAAATATAATGGAACTCTCTCTTTAATGGCATTAAAAAAGATCATCCAAAGCACCACAAATATCAACAATGCCCACCAAGGGTTAATTTGAAAATGCAAGCCAAAATAAAGCCCGACAGGCAAACCAAATTGAATCAAGCGCCACCAACACGGCAAACCCAATCGGCAGCTTAAAAAAGCCGCTAAAACCCCTTGCGCAACCGCTAGCGCCCAGAGCGGATAAGGAGGCGTTACCCAATAACTTGCCCCCTTTACTACGGCTGCCAAAATGAGCAGCGCCAACCCTTGAATCAATAAAGCCAACACAATTTTAGGAACGCGCTTCATCATCACCTCTTATTTTGCACCATAAAAAAACAAGACTGCACCATTCAAACATTACTACCCCATACAATTTTAACCAAAAAAGGTATAACCTCTTGTTTAAAAAAGTTTTTTACCTTATGGCACACACAAAGCTTTAGTCCGTTTGAACATTTTTTCAATTAAAAATCAGAGGTTAGTATGAAACTTGTAGTCGCAATTATCAAACCTTTTAAACTCGATGATGTCCGTGAAGCCCTTCATGAAATTGATGTGCATGGCATGACCGTCACCGAAGCAAAAGGGTTCGGACGCCAAAAAGGCCATACCGAAATCTATCGTGGCGCAGAATATGCCATCGAATTTTTACCTAAGGTGCGCATCGAAATTGCGGTCACCCAAGACAAAGTCGAAAGCGTGATTGAAGCTATCGGCTCTGCCGCTCGAACAGGAAAAATCGGTGATGGCAAAATTTTCGTCAGCTCTATTGAACAAGCGGTTCGAATCCGAACTGAAGAGAAAGGGGAAATCGCACTTTAAATAAGACTTTCTCCACGCATCTTTTGTTAAACGATAAGGAACTTTAATTATGGAACAAATATTAGAATTAAGCTACGCATTAGATACTTTCTACTTTCTAATGTCCGGCGCTCTGGTCATGTGGATGGCTGCCGGTTTTGCAATGCTGGAAGCAGGACTGGTTCGCTCAAAGAACACCACTGAAATTTTAGCGAAAAACATTGGGCTATTTGCCATCGCTTGTATTATGTATATGTTAGTGGGTTATAACATTATGTATGGCGATTCACTCAACTCCGTTATCCCCGGATTAAGCTTTTTAATCAGCGGTGACAATGCAACGACTGCGGTTATTGCCGGTGGTGATGATGCACCTTACTACTCAAACATGTCTGACTTCTTCTTCCAAGTGGTCTTTGTTGCCACAGCGATGTCGGTTGTTTCGGGTGCGGTTGCAGAGCGGATGAAGTTAATGTCATTCTTTGTGTTTGCCATTGTCTTTACCTCTGTTATCTATCCTGTCCAAGGTTTTTGGAAATGGGGCGGTGGTTTCCTAGACGGTCTTGGTTTCTTAGACTTTGCCGGTTCAGGGGTTGTTCACATGGCTGGTGCAGCAGCAGCTTTGGCTGGCGTGCTCTTACTTGGCGCTCGTAAAGGTAAATATGGTCCGGATGGAGAGTCTCGTGCAATCCCGGGTGCAAACCTACCTTTAGCGACTTTAGGAACCTTTATCCTATGGTTAGGCTGGTTTGGATTTAACGGGGGTTCTGAGCTTAAAATCTCAAACGTAGAAGAAGCGAATGCTGTTGCAATGATCTTTGTCAACACGCTTCTAGCTGCTGCTGCCGGGGTTGTTGGTGCGCTCGCTGTGTCTAAAATCAAGTTTGGTAAGGCTGACTTAACCATGATGTTAAATGGTGCATTAGCGGGTCTTGTTGCCATTACAGCAGAACCTTTAACACCGAGTGCTTTAGAAGCCACCCTGATTGGTTTAGTGGGCGGGATGATTGTTGTGATTGCCATCATCGTATTGGATACCAAGTTGAAAATTGACGATCCGGTTGGTGCTATCTCAGTGCATGGGGTGGTTGGGATTTATGGTCTAATCGCTGTGACCTTCACCAATCCTGATGCTAGCTTGGTTGCACAGTTAATTGGTATTATTTCAATCTTTGCCTGGGTCTTCATCGCAAGCTTGATTGTCTGGAGCATCGTTAAAGCGGTCATGGGCATTCGAATCTCTGAAGAAGATGAGTTCGAAGGTGCTGACCAATCTGAGTGTGGCATGGAAGCCTACCCAGAGTTCTCTAAATAAGCGGATAACACGCTTAACGATCAGACCCCTGCCTATGCAGGGGTTTTTTATTTCAGAAAACTCCTTAAAAACGTCAAACGTCACAAATTTCGTATTTTATACAGACATTTCAACCACCACACTTTTAGACTGGTTTTCATAACAATGGGGTGTCGAAACTTCAAAACGACCGCTTCTGCGTCTGGGTTATGTAACGGGTGACTTATCCAATTCTCAATGGTTTCTAATTCCATTCCCGAATCCAATGCAATCAACTGCCAAGGTAAAAACGGCTCGCCTTGTTTCGCAACAGGCCCACCCGGGAGAATCGTCAGCGGAATTTTTTGTTCCAAAATCACCGTTTCTGTCTTACCCGATTCAGTCCAAATTCGAATGACTTCTTCTTCCTCCAACAAGGTACCATAAGGTAAAAATAAATAATTCGCCGACAATTGAGTCACCGGATAATCCGTTAATGGCGGTCCTTCCGGAAACTGAAACTGACAATACCGACCCGAACAACAAGACATATGCCTCCTTCAAAACCAAACTATCATTTTGGGTACCTTGATTAAACCCTGATGCATTTTAATCGATTTACCCCGTCAATAAACAGCGTTAAAACACCAGACGGCTAACATACTGTCAAGGCCATATTAAAAAAATCTTTTAATTTCAATGAAAAGGGGTAAAATAAATTTTACAAAAAGATGAAAGCACAGCTATTTTAAAGTGTGACTATTCACCTCCCAAAGCCCAGAAAAGGAGTCTATCATGGCTATCGAATCGTTAAATGCAGTGGATAACAGCTCAATGATGAGCAGCTTAAATAAAACCAATCAAAGTCTGACCTCCGGCTCACAAATTAACAGTGCTGCAGATAATGCTGCCGGTAGTGCCATCGTCACATCCTTAACCTCTAAAATTAATACACAAGACATCGGTATTCAAAATGCCACGACCGGCGGCAATTTGCTCCAAACTGCCGATGGCGGTGCCAGCCAAATCACTGAGCAACTGCAACGCTTGAGTGAACTGAGCATTCAATCATTAAACGGGACTTATAACAGCTCTCAAAGAGCTGCCTTAAATGCTGAATTCCAGCAAGGCTTAAAAAGTATCAACGACTTTGCTGAATCGACCTCTTTCAATGGCATGAATCTGTTAAATGCAGATACCGCTTCAGTTGATATTGCATTAGGCAGTGACAGCTCAGCCAGCCTAACACTCCCAAATCTAACCACCGATGCGTTAGGACTAACAGGGGCAGACATTTCCAACCCAAACAATGCGTTGGCAATCCAATCACAACTTTCCGATGCTCTCGGACTGGTTTCCGATAGCCGTGCTCAATTTGGCGCACAGCAAAATGGCTTAAGCGCTTCTGCTTCAAATCTCGCTAACCAAAATATCAATACACAAAGTACCCGCAGCCAAATTAACGACACCAATTATGCCGGTGCTGTGCTGGAACAGTCTCGTTTGCAAATTTTGAATCAAACATCTTTGGCTATGCAAGCACAAAACAACCAAAACTTTAGTAACGTTCTCTCGCTGTTAAGTTAGACCCTCCTTCCCGCCAAAACGACCAGGTCTGGTCGTTTTAGCGGGTTTCCAACGCATCCATTGCCGCATTCGCCAAAGCATCAACCCGCTCATTCTCTGAATGGCCTGAATGGCCTTTGACCCATTGCCAACAGACTTCATGTTGCGCTAAAGCTTCATCTAAAGCCTGCCATAAATCTTGGTTCTTAACGGGTTTTTTAGCCGCTGTTTTCCAGTTATTACGCTTCCAATTTGCCATCCACTGACTCACGCCATTTTTGACATATTGCGAGTCGGTTGTTAAGGTGACTTTACAAGGGCGCTTTAATGCGCGCAACGCTTCGATCGCAGCCGTTAACTCCATACGATTATTGGTTGCTTGTTGCGCCGATCCACTGAGTTCCTTTTCAATATTACCGAAGCGCAATAATGCCCCCCAACCACCAATACCCGGATTACCTCTGCATCCACCGTCGGTAAAGATTTCCACTTCTTGCATGTTAATTTTTATCCTTCAAAGCTTGTCGTGATTGCTTGTGACTGCGACTGGTGGCGACTGGTCTTTGACCTTTGCTGACCGTCAGCCAGTTTTTCAAACGCCAATTCAAGCCAACAGGCGTCGGCGAAAAAATTCTTTTCTTGGCCAAAATTGCATAGAGGTTCCCAAAGTGCAAACCGGCGCGCCCTAAACCTTGCTCAATGGATTGCAACCACCGTCCTGCCGGTTTCTGACTAAAGCAACTGGCTGAACTGTATGTAATTAATTCAATATCATAGCCGAGCAAACTTAACCAATCGACCAATCGATGCACCCGAATTAAATGTGCCTGCTTAAATCCACCTTGGGTATTTTGTAATCGATTTGAAATCGTCCGGCACCCTAAAGGATTAAATCCGGTAATTAATAAATGTCCTTCCGGTATTAACATTTGATCAACTTGACGTAACAAATGATAAGGATCAATCACTGATTCTAAGGTATGCGGCAAGACAAAAACATCAATCGAATCGGCTTTAATGGGCAAGTAATCAATATCTGCCTGGATAAAGCATTTGTTAGCGACACTGGGTAAACAGTCATCCACCAATACTTTATTCGTTACCCGTGAATTGACCAGCAAATCCTCTTCACAAATTCGACCCAACTGAACTAAATAAAGTCCAAACACTTGGCTAAGTGTTCGATCAATAATCGCTTGTTCCTCTTTTAACAGCGCTTGTCCTTGCGGTGAATAAAAGAAGTCGGTTAAAAAGGCTTGAAACTGTTGATTCGTCATTCTATTAGAGGTCAGATTTGTTAGAATACTGGCATTATAGCAATTAACAGGACAGACATGAAAATCGTTGGGATTCCGACTTTATCAGACAATTACACTTGGGTTATTCTCGATGACGACCCAACAATCGCCACCCATGCGTGGGTCGTTGATCCGGGCGAGTCGCAAACGGTTAACCAATATTTTCAAGCGCATGACCTTGAATTAGCAGGTATCTTAATTACCCACCACCATTATGATCATGTTGATGGCGTATCCGACCTAGTGGAGACTTTCGGAAAAATTCCGGTTATCGGCAATGCATCAGGGCCGTTTAAAGGCATTAATCAAGCCGTAACAGACGGCGATCATATCCGCATTTTCGCAGAACCTTTTAAAGTTATCGAAACCCCCGGACACTGTCCGGAACATCTGAGCTTTTATCACCCACAAGCCTTATTTTGTGGTGATGTCTTGTTTACGGGGGGCTGTGGCAAAATTTGGGATTATCCACCTGAACGCATGAGCCAATCACTGCTTACCTTGCGAAATTTGCCCGATGATTGCTCAGTTTATTGTGGTCATGAGTATACTTACGCTAATTTAAGGTTTGCAACCTTAGCGGAACCTGACAATATAACGATTCAAGCTAGACTCAATGAAGTCACTCAAAAAACCCTCATGCAGCAACCTTGCGTACCCGCTCTTTTAGGCATCGAAAAACAAACCAACCCCTTTTTAAGATTTGATCAGTTTCCCTTAAAAGCGACCCTTACCGAAAAGGGCGCAGAGGCAAATAACCCAGCCAGTCTGTTTGCCACTTTAAGAGCTTGGAAGGATGAATGTGACGCTGCCGGTATTTTGGAAATGAACATCAATGACTAAACTTCGCACAACCTTCTTAACCCTGATAACAATCACTTTACTATTCGGCTTGAGTGCTTGCGCACAACTTCCTCAATTAACTAACTTGTCTGAAACCTTGACAAGGACAGCGCAAAGCACCCCGGAACAGGCCGCCACCGCAGAGGTTACAGAAGGGGCTCTCGACCCAACAGAAGCAACGCGCCCGCCACTACCCCCTTTACCCATCAACGAACCCCATGTTCCACACGATGAAGCCTTTATAAACCCGTTTAAACTGGCCATTATTCAAACCAAAAACCAGTTCGCACAACCCCGTTTAGACAGTTTTCCGAATGAAAATACAGAAACTGTTTTTGCACCCAACACCAAAGCTTATCAAAATCTCTGGAATGAATTGAGTGATCACTTCTTTATTGAACCGGCACACATCACTCACTTTGAAGATTATTTAAATTATTATCAAAAAAGACCCAATTACTTTAAGCGGGTATCCATTCGGGCTAAACCTTATTTACATTTTATTTTAAATGCGGTCAAACAACGTAACATGCCATACGAAATTGCGCTTTTACCCATTGTTGAAAGTGGTTATTACCCTTATGCTCGATCCTATGTCGATGCGGCTGGCCTTTGGCAGTTCATGCCCGCAACGGGATATATGTACGGCCTTAAAAAAAATTGGTGGTATGACGGACGTCAAGATATTGAACGCAGCACCCTAGCCGCTTTAGACTATTTACAAGTGCTCTATAAACAAAATAATTATGACTGGCTATTAGCATTGGCTGCTTATAACAGTGGTTATGGCAATATTCTAAAAGCCCAAAAGCAGTACCTTCAAAAACACCCTAACGGCTCAGCAAACTTTTGGAACATTCGCACTTACTTACCAAAAGAAACCCAACACTATGTACCACAACTGTTAGCGATTACCTATTTGGTTCGACACCGCAACCAATTTGGCATTGAACTTGAGACGATTCCCAATGAACCTTATTTCGCCAAAACCCCCTTATCAAACCAAATCAGTTTAACGAAACTTTCTCAAGCTTTAGACACCCGCATCGACACCCTAAAAACCCTTAATCCCGGCTATTTACGACTGGCAACCCCGCCTCACCGTTCAGAGGAATATTCTCTATTATTACCCATCGACAAAATTGAAAAGTTTCACAAAAAATACCAAGAAAACCCCCAATATTTTGCGGTCAACTGGGTTCAACATAAAATTCGTTCAGGAGAAAGTCTCAGTGTCATTGCGCACCGATACCGAACCTCTAGCAAGGAAATCAAAAAACTAAACGGAATGAAAACCAGTTTTTTACGTGCCGGCAAGACCTTACTGATTCCGCTCCCTCAAAGCCACACTTTGGCCAGACAACCCTTGCAAAAATCAAAGCGCTATCAAGGTCAACAGCATATCCATGAAGTGCGATCGGGCGAAAGCTTATGGACGATTGCCCGCTACTACAACACCACACCGCGTAAGCTCTGTGAATGGAACCGGATTAGCATCCGTAACCCCATTCGAAAAGGTCAGCATTTAATCATTCATTCAGACCGTTACGGCAAGGAGCTGTCACACACCTTAAAAACGGGTGAAAGCCTTTGGCTGGTGGCTAAAAAATACCAAGTGACCACGCAGGAACTCTGCAATTGGAATGGCATTAAACGATCTGACATTCTCCAGCCAGGCACCAAAATCACTGTCTGGGTCAAAAGTTAATGATACCATCATCGCTTCTCACCCGGCGTTTCCAACGTCTCATTGCCATTTTAATCCTACTCTTCACCCTGACACCAAGCTTAGCAACACTAGACCGCAGCCAACTCACGACCAATCAACAAACTTTTTTAAAGGCGTATGACGCCATAAAAGCGAATGACCGACCCTTAATCGCAACCTATAAACAACAATTAGCAAACTATACCCTCTATCACTATTTACCTTACTTAGACTATATGTTTCATCTGGAAAATACGCCGGCACCTTTGATTGAAACCTACCTTAACAACACCCCTAACAGCCCGCTACCCGCTTTTCTAAAACGCAAGTGGCTTTATCACCTTGGCAAAACGCAACAATGGTCATTGTTCCTTAAGCATCATCAAGATTCACAACAAGACTCAACGCCCCTACAGTGTTACGCCCTTAGAGCCAAAATTGCAAAGGCGCCATCCGATTCCATGTTAAACCAAGTTAAACAACTCTGGGTTAAATCATTTAATAACGCATCGGCTTGTCAACCATTGGATCAATACTTACGACAAAACAAAGCGTTAACCGGTTCAATGGTTTGGAAAAAGATTGTAAGCGCAATGCAAAAAGGTAAATTATCACTCGCCAAGCAAGCTGGCCGAGACCTATCCAAACTGGAACAAAACGCACTCGACTATTGGATAAAAGTCTACCAAACACCCGATTTAGTCCAACGCGCAATGCCTGCCGGCATTTCCCCGGTTATTCGCCAACAAATATTCAAACAAGGGGTTTTACGCTACGCCTATACTGAACCGCAAAAAGCACTCGCGTTACTCGGACAACGCGCATCACAATATGGCTTAAACCATGAAGAAGTGGGCGCCATCACAAAGACCATTGGTCTAAGACTCGCTTATCGTTATGACCCGACAGCAAGTGAAACCTTGGATCAAATTGATCAAGCCAGTCAAGATCACCAAACCATTGAATGGCAGTTACAACTCACTATTCGCAATGGCGATTGGTTGCGTTACCTCGATTTATTCGAGCGGATGCCTATGGCCTACCAACATAAAAAACGCTGGCAATACTGGCGTGCTCGTTCGCTCGCCAAACTGAATCGTAACAACGAAGCTCAAGAAATCTACCAGCGCCTTGCTAAGCAACGCAATTTTTACGGATTTTTATCCGCTGACATTTTAAAACAACCCTACCGATTCAACCCAAAACCCAGTCAAACCCAAACAAAATCTAGCTTACAGAAAAAATATCCACAACTACGGATTATTGAAGAATTGCTCGCCATTGATTGGAAAATCAGCTTAAAAAGAGAATGGTATCATCTACTTGAACACACAGATGAAGAAGATTTTGAAGCCATTGCCAACCTGATGTCAGACTGGAATCAGCACCATCTTGCGATACAAACCATTTCCAAAGTTAAAAAATGGGATGACTTAACATTACGATTTCCCACCCCCTATAAAGAACCTGTTATGCAAGCGGCTAACAAAAACACCATTGATCCCGCTTGGGTTTACGGTGTTATGCGCCGTGAAAGTGCTTTTTCAAGCAATATCAGTTCGTCTGCCGGCGCCATTGGACTCATGCAACTCATGCCCACTACCGCCCGTTACATTGGTCAAAAAATCGGCTTCAAAAAATGGCAATACAATCAACTTACCCGGCCTAATGAGAATATAAGCTTGGGCAGCGCTTATCTTAGCTATCTACATCAAAAATATAATGGTAGCCGAATCCTGGCCACCGCAGCTTATAATGCAGGCCCTAAACGGGTTGATCAATGGATCCCACAACATCAATCAATGGCGGCAGACCGATGGATTGATACCATCCCTTTTTCCGAAACTCGCGCTTATGTTAAAGCGGTTCTCGAATATACCACCATTTTCAAGTCGATCCTGAATCAAAAATATGATCGCTTAGAAAACTTTATGCACCCCATTGGGGGCAAATAAATTATTAAATTGCCACGCTCACCCAAAGTTAGCTTGATGAACCCTCGGTTAATCGAAGTGCCCCAAGTATCATTTGAAAATGGATATTGATCTGAATGGGTAAAAAACCAAGAAAGAGCTAAAAAAAAAGCCCCAGGGACACCTGGGGCTTGAAATGCATTAATTCCCTTTCGAGAAATAATCAGAGGAGGATACTCATGAAAAAACCATGAATTGAGCACAGTTTAATAGAAATAATTTATATTGTCAAATGCTAATATTAAAATTATTCCAAAAACTTCATAAGCAATCCTTATATTTTTCGCCAAGTCGTCCCTGAAGCACTATCTAATAGTTCAATGCCTTGCGCCAACAATTCATCCCGAATCGCATCTGAACGAGCAAAATCCTTTGCTTGACGTGCCGCTGACCTTTGCTCAATTAACGCCTCAATCGCCTGTTCATCCAGGTTTGATGAGGAAGGTTGCGATTTAAAAAACTGCTCCGGAGTCTGTTCTAATAACCCGAGTTGATTGGCTAACTTTTGTAATAAAACAGCCAGGCCTGGCTGTTTTTGGATATTCACCTGCTTTGCCAACTCAAATAAAGCGGCCAACGCTTGGGGGGTATTCAAGTCATCATTCATTGCGGCCATAAATTCTGCTTCTAATACAGACGCCGCTTTTGAAGCCCCGCTCAAAGCATCCGCAGGAATGGTTTCGAGTGCAGAATACAGTCGCCCGACACTGGCTTTGGCATTATTGAGATTTTCCTCAGAATAATTCACCGGACTCCGATAATGACTCGCCAGTAGAAAATAGCGAATCACTTCCGGATGATATTGTTTTAACACTTCACGAATGGTAAAAAAGTTCCCCAAGGATTTAGACATTTTTTCATCGTCGATGCGCACAAACCCACAATGCATCCATAAATTTACATAGGTTTCACCCGTGGCACATTCAGACTGGGCAATTTCATTTTCGTGATGTGGAAAGCTTAAATCCATGCCGCCGCCATGAATATCAAAATGATTACCTAAGCACTGTGTCGACATGGCAGAACATTCAATATGCCAACCGGGTCGGCCTTCTCCCCAAGGGGATGCCCACGCAGGCTCATTGACCTTGGACGCTTTCCATAAGACAAAATCCAGCGGATCCTGTTTTGCTGTATTGATTTCAACCCGTGCACCTGACGCTAAATCGTCTAGTGTTTTGCCTGATAAACGACCATAATCCTCATCTGCTTTCACGTGAAAATAGACATCACCATTTTCAGCCACATAAGCAAAGCCCTTTTCGACTAGCTTAGCAATCATCTGCTCGATTTGCGGCATATAGTCAGTGGCTTTTGGTTCGATATCGGGACGCAATACATTCAAAGACTTTTCATCCTCATGCATTGCCGCAATAAATCGTTGGGTCAGCGTCTGAATGGATTGTTGGTTTTCTAACGCTCTTTTAATAATTTTGTCATCAATATCGGTGATATTTCTGACATAAGTGACATCATACCCCAGTTGCCGCAAATGACGCACCAAAGTATCAAACACCACCATCACCCGAGCATGTCCTACATGACAATAGTCATAAACGGTGACACCACAGACATAAAGCCCAACTTGATTGTCTTTAATGGGCTTAAAAATCTCTTTTTGACGCTTTTCGGTATTGTAAAGTTTTAACGGCTCAGAGCCTAAAGAAACCTTCTCCATTAAGCTTGACTCCATGTATCTCTTAACCCAACCGTCTTATTAAAAACTAAAGCTTGTTTGGCTTGATTATCACGACAAAAATAACCTTCTCGTTCAAATTGATAAGCCACTTCCGGTTCAACTTCGGCCATATTTGCCTCCACAAACCCTTGCTTAATGACCAGAGATTGAGGATTGATAACCGCTTCAAAATCCTCTGCTTTAGCAGGATTTGGAACACTAAACAAACGATCATAAATCCTAAATTCTGCCGCCAATGCCGTGGTCGCCTCAACAAAATGAATCACCCCTTTCACTTTACGACCATCTGCCGGGTTTTTCCCCAAAGTCTCAGGATCATAAGTGGCATATATTTTCACGGCCAGCCCTTCTGAATCGGTTTCCACTCGGTGCGCCTTAATCACATAAGCATTTCTCAAGCGGACTTCTTTCTCTAACGCCAAACGTTTCCATTTTTTATTCGGAGCCTCTTCTACAAAATCAGCACGATCCATATATAAACGGCGACCAAAATAGATTTCTCGTTGCCCCATCGCTTCATTTTGCGGGTGCAATGGCGCAGAAAGGGTTTCTAGCTTGTCCTCCGGATAATTCTCGATAATCAATTCAACCGGCTCAATCACCCCCATGGTTCTTGGTGCGACCCCATTCAAATCGTCTCGAATAGCCGCTTCCAAAATCCCCATTTCCGTCATACTATCGACTTTTGAAATACCAATACGATCTGCAAAATCTCGAATCGCGGCAGGCGTCACACCACGGCGCCTCATCCCGGATATCGTTGGCATGCGCGGGTCGTCCCAACCGGAGACCAATTCATCTTGAACCAACTGGTGTAATTTACGTTTGGACATCATGGTATATTCAAGATTCAGCCGAGAGAATTCATACTGATAAGGACGATCCGGACGATTAAAATCGTTCAGATGCTCTAATACCCAATCATACAACCGGCGATTATCCTGAAACTCAAGCGTACATAAAGAATGGGTCACCCCTTCAATAGCATCCGAAAGACAATGTGCAAAATCATACATTGGATAAATACACCAGTCATTGCCCGTTTGGTGATGATACGCAAATCGAATACGGTATAACGTCGGATCACGCATACACATAAACGCTGAGGCCATATCGATTTTGGCTCTTAAAACACATTCCCCCTCTTTAAACTCGCCTGCTTTCATCCTGGCAAAAAGTGCCAAATTTTCAGCCACTGACGTGTTACGATACGGGCTGTCTTTACCCGGCTCCGTTAAGGTTCCTCGATAAGCACGCGTTTCTTCGGCATTTAAAAAACAAACATAAGCCAAGTCTTTTTCTATCAACTCCACCGCATATTGATAAAAACGGTCAAAATAATTGGAGGAATAGCGAGGCTCGCCCGCCCATTCAAACCCTAACCAAGCCACATCTTGTTTAATCGCCTCGACATATTCCACCTCTTCTTTAGTCGGATTGGTATCATCAAAACGTAAATTGCAAAGCCCTTGATAATCCTCCGCCAATCCAAAATTCAGGCAAATCGATTTAGCATGACCAATATGCAAATAACCATTTGGTTCAGGAGGAAAGCGCGTTTGAACTTTTTTGACACGCTGGTTTGCCAAATCCGCATCAATAATATTGCGAATAAAATTGGTGGGTTTGTCGAGGGGCGTTTCTGTATTCTGAGTCATCTGCAATAAAACCTATCTCGTTTTAATAATAACCGCGAATTATAACATGAGCGCCGAATTCGCCCATTGATAAAATATACTCAAAAAACAAACGGGATTAACTTATGGGTTTTGGTTGAATAATGGGCATAATGCTCAAATTTTTGGCGCAGAAGCTGTTCTTCATAGTGAAGCTTGATCAATAGGTCAACGCATAACATCATTAATATCACCCAGCGCTCAACGGTTGGCTCGCTGATCACCAACGGCACAAAAAACAGCCCAATCGACAGATACATGGGATGACGAATAAAGGCATAAGGACCGACTTGAACCAACATTGCATCAGGGCGAGGATCCGGCGTAATGTTAAACTTTCCCCAATGCATGGTATGCAGTGACCAAAGCCCTAACAATACCCCCAAAATCTGAACCACAAGACCCACACCATTGGCCAATAGAGATCCCGTTAGCAATAAGGCGCCGATCATTGAAAACTGAATCAAAACCAAAGCATAAGAAAATAACAACTTTGCAGACAAACGTTTGGCGTTCAAAGGCCACTCCTTAAGATAAACAGCTATTCTAAAAGAATGCGCCAAGATTTGCGAAAGGTTTTCGGTTCATCCGTTGCACACATCATGCTAAAATACACGCCAATTATTATTGGGAGAGATCAAATGAAACGTTTTTTAGTTTGGGCACTACTGAGTCAGCTTTTTATATTTAACCAGGCATTTGCCGCCGACAAATCCCTTCCGCAGGTTTTAATTGAAACCAACAAAGGCAATATCATTTTAGAACTGTATCCCGATAAAGCCCCTAAATCTGTCGAAAACTTTTTACGCTATGTTAATGAAGGTTTTTATGATGGCACCATTTTTCACCGTGTCATTGCTAATTTCATGATTCAAGGCGGCGGGTTCACCCCAGAAATGCACCAAAAACCCGCCCACGATCCCATTCAAAATGAAGCTGACAACGGGCTCAAAAATCAAATCGGTACCGTGGCAATGGCTCGCACCAATGACCCCCACTCGGCTTCTTCGCAATTTTTTATTAACGTCGCTCAAAATAGCTTCCTCGACTTTCGTGAAAAAACTGAGCGCGCTTACGGCTATGCCGTTTTCGGCCGCGTCATTAATGGCATGCGCGCGGTAAACCAAATCCGCCAAGCCAAAACAGGCTTTAACAGCGGCATGGGCGATGTTCCGCTTTCACCGATTATTATGACCAAAGTTTCTCAAATTAAATAACCTCTTAAAAGCCGCTAAAACGCCCAGGCCTGGTGGTTTTAGCGGCTTTTTTACGAATAAAATAGGATGAACGCTATGACCACACAAATCATTTTTGAAACCTCTATGGGCGATATCACCATTGAAGTTGACCCTGAAAAAGCGCCTATCGGCGCAGAAAACTTTGTTCATTACGCAATGGAAGGCTACTACAATGGCACGATTTTCCACCGCATTATCCCCGGCTTTATGGTGCAGGGCGGCGGTATGTTGCCTGGTATGGAAGAAAAACCTGCCGGAGACCCAATTGAAAATGAAGCTGACAATGGCTTAAAAAATGTGCGCGGTAGCCTGTCTTATGCCCGCACCATGGATCCGCATTCAGCCACAACCCAGTTTTTTATGAACTTGGTGGATAACGATTTTTTAGACCACCGCTCTAAAGACATGAATGGCTGGGGCTATGCCGTGTTTGGTCAAATTGTTAAGGGCTTAGATGTGATTGACGAAATGGCAAAAGTCAAAACCACTTCGCGCCGTGGTCATCAAGATGTCCCGGTTGAAGACATTATCATCGAAAAAACCCGCGTGATTGAATCCGACTAAGCATGTCTGCTTCAGCAGCGCCTTACACCCTGATGGTTGCAGATATTCATTTGCAGCCGGATGAGACCCACCCCATTAATCAAACCTTTATTGAGTTCCTGCAAACCGACGCACGCCATGCCGACGCACTCTACATTTTAGGCGACTTATTTGAAATGTGGGTAGGAGATGATATCGGACTGATTCAATATCATCATGCCATAAAAGCCCTTAAAGCGCTGAATGACAGCGGGGTTGCTATTTATGCACTTTATGGCAATCGCGATTTTTTAATGCGGGATGCGTTCTGGCAAGCCACCGGCATCCAACCCCTTAGCAAGGATGTTAATCAGATCACCCTTTATGACCTACCCTTGCTGATATCTCATGGCGATATATTTTGTCAAGATGACAAAGGCTATCAAAGAATGCGGCGACTGCTTCGTCATCCTTGGGTTCAAAAATTGTTTTTATGGCTCCCCCAAAAAAGACGTTTAGCCATCGGTGAAGCGATGCGAAACAGCTCGAAAACCGCTAGCCAAAATAAACCCATGCGTTATATGAATGTGACCCGGTCAGCGATAACAAAGTTCTTTCAACAAAACCCACAGAGCAATCACCTCATTCATGGTCACACCCATCAACCCGCCCACCATCAACTCACCCTTAACCACCAAGTTAAACATCGTTGGGTCGTTGGAGATTGGCGGCCTCAAGCACAAATCTTAAAAATTCAAAGCGATCAAACGTTGAAACTGATTGCTTTTCCAGCCGTTTAACGGTGGCAACTTACACTAAATGATTTACTTCAATGGTTATGTGTTTTAACTGATTAAAACCTCGTAGCATCTCTTTATAGCTTTCAGGCAATGCAGGTGAAGTAGAAACCAAACCAATAATTACTGCATAATCTTCCGCATTCAATTTCCATGCGTGAAAGTCAACTACTTTGGTTTCCGGAAAGGCTTCCAACGTTTCCACAATTTGAGTTTCGATATGAGGCGAAATACTGTAATCCAATAAAATTTTAGAGGTATCCATCGTGAGTCGTTTCACCCAAATAAAAATAATAATCCCACCCAAAATTCCCATCATGGGATCCATCCAACCCCAGCCGTACCATTTCCCGGCCAACAACGCAATAATCGCCGCTAAAGAGGTTAGCGCATCTGCCAACACATGCAAATACGCCGCTTGGTGATTATGGTCTTTATTGATATGACCCTGGTGATCATGGTTTTCTGTGTGGTCATGATGCAGTAACAACGCCGAAACCAAATTCACAACCAACCCCACGGCTGCAACGATTAAAGCCTGATCAAACGCAATCGATTGTGGATGAAAAAACCGCAAAACCGATTCAATAATCATCAAAACGGCAACCACACCCAAAAAAATCGCGCTGCTATAAGCGGCTAAAACCGAAACCTTACCGGTACTAAAACTAAATCTGGGATCCGACTGACGTGCATAAGCATAACGCCAGGCAAATAACGTCACCCCAAAAGCCACCAAATGGGTACTCATATGCCAACCATCTGCTAACAACGCCATCGAGCCATAGACCGTACCGGCAATGATTTCTGCCAACATGGTCAGCGCCGTCAAAATCAACACAATCCAAACCTGACGCTCATTCTTTTTGGAATGCCGAACAAATTGATGTGCATGCTGAAAACTTTTAATCTGTTCTTCATTCATAATGATTTTCCTAGCCATAAAAAAGATAAATGTCCCGATTCAGAAACGGTGAAATGCACCTTTTCACCGGCAACACCCGATTGCGACTGATCAGCACAACTCCAGTTAATTTCCCAAGGCACTTGATAACACAACCGAAAACGCCCTTGTCGCACAAACTCGACTCGATCAACCTTCATGCCACCGGTATAACTTGCAAAATGACTGATATGAGACAAATCCGGCACGAGATCTTGCTCAATCAGCACTAGCTTCTCAATCAATAACTGATACAGCAAATCTTCTGCTGCATCGGTTGATAAGCGATTAAAATCTTTGCAGTTTGGAACTTTAATGTTTTGCATAGGATCGCCTCATCTGCGCCTAACCATTAACCTAAACAGCAATGGCATGGTCATAATAAGATTGAATTGAAGTGACTAAGACTGCGGCAGCACCCGGCAGCGTGGCCAATAGCAGAACACTTCGCCAAATAAAACGGTGCATTTGCATAAGTTTCACTCTCTTAGAAAGCTCTTATTTTATATCAAAAGTTTTTGGAAACCAGAACCTGATCTTCACCTTCAGATCGGGCGATAATCACCGCGCCGACCGAATCACTAAAAATATTGACCATGGTTCGCATCATATCCAATAAACGATCCACCACCAATAATAGCCCAATCGCTTCTGCCGGCAATCCCACTGCCACCAAAATAATACTGATTGCCACCAAACTGGCAGAGGGAATGCCCGCAACCCCAATCGACGTTGTCAAAGCAATCACCACAATTAATAACTGTGTTGAAAAATCCAATGGCACCCCAAATAATTGCGCAATAAACACCGCCGCAACACATTCATAAAGTGCGGTGCCATCCATATTCACGGTCGCTCCCAATGGCAACACAAAACTCGACACCCGATTGGAAACCCCTGCGCGATTTTCTAAAGCATTCAAGGTGATCGGCAAAGTAGCAGAAGAGGAGCTGGTTGAAAAAGCCGTTAATAATGCAGGTGCCATGGCTTGAAAATGCAACCAAGGATTGGTTACTTTCCCAACAAAGCGTAACAGTAGCGGCATGACTACCAGCATATGCATTGCCAAAGCCAATACCACCGTCAGGAAAAACCAAGCTAAATTTTCAAATTGATCTAAGCCCGTTTTCGCCACGGATGCTGCCACTAACCCAAACACCCCGATAGGCGCAAACTTCATCACCCAGCCGGTAATCAACATCATCACTTCAAAAATGCCCTGCCAAAATTGATTCATAGTGGCTTTAGTGTTCCCGTCTAAGCGCGTCATAAAGTAACCAAACAACAAACTGAAAAAGATCAACCCTAACATTTGACCTTGCGCTGCTGCATCCACCACATTGACCGGAATCATTCTTAAGAAAATATCTACCACATCCCCTGCGGATTTACCGGCAACCGAGCTCATAACGGCTTCATCTGCTACCAAAACCGGAACGGTTTGATTTTCGGAAACGCCCGGTTGAATAACATTAACCAATATCAAACCAATCATAATCGCAATAAAGCTGGTGGCAACATAATAGCTGATTGTCTTGGCGCCCAGCCGACCAAAACCGCCTTGATCGCCGACATTCGCCACACCGGTAATAATCGCCGACACCACCAAGGGCACCACAATCATTTTCAACGCGTTCAAAAAGAGCGTACCCATAAAGCTGTAAATGGCTAACCAGCTCACGCCAAACAACATTGCGTCCGTACCGGTCCAAATCCCCATAAAAATTGCCAGAAACAGTGCAATGAGTATTTGCCAATGTAATGCTAATTTCATGTTCGATTGTCTCCTAACGCGAGGTTGATTTGACGGGTGCTCTTTGGCAAAAATAGCCAGGCCTGGGCAATCACAATTTGTTTGCGGTTGATTATACAAAAAAAGCACCCGTAGGTGCTTTTTAGAAAAATATTCAACAGATTAGGCCACGTCCGGACATTGATACCAAGCCTGATAAGGTCCCATATTATAGACCGTTGAAAACCCTAAAGATTGCAAAATCTGCATTGCCATATGCGACCTTTGGCCAGAACGACAAAATACAATCACCGGCAAGTTTCTATCCAACTTGGTTTCAGCGGTAATATGAATTTCATGCAAAGGCAAATTCAGAGCCCCGGGCAATTGACTCATTGCAAATTCTTCAGGCGTCCGCACATCAACCAATTGGGCATTTTGTTCTTTAATTAATCTCTTTACTTCTTCACACGCAATAAACATCTCATCGATACTCTTCATTTTTAAACGGGGGAAATATAACTGATGACACTACAAAAAACCAGTTTGCAATCCCCAAATAATCATTATGGCATAACAAGCTGCCATTATATCGTCCAATAAAATACCCAGTCCACCGCCAATGCTTTCATCTGCCCAGCGAATAGGCCAAGGTTTAAAGATATCAAACACTCTAAAAGTGACAAAGGCGAGCCCCCAATATAACCAAGACTGTTCCGGCAAACAAACCAGCACCATCCAAATACCAATAAATTCATCCCAGACAATCCCGCCATGATCATGCACCCCAACCAGCTGAGCTGAACGACCACAGATGGCTGCGCCCATTAGCGTTCCCGCAACCAATAACGCCCACGCAGCCAACGGTAACCAAACCAATAAAGGGATAAAAAGCACTAACCCCAACAGGGTTCCGACCGTACCGGGGGCTTTGGGGGATAATCCCGAACCAAACCCAAACCCCAACAACATCACAGGGTGTTTAAGCAAGGTTCGGAAAGTGGGGATTGAATGCATTTAGATGCTTTTTAGACCTTTTTTAGACGTTTTTTAGCCGCCGTTCTTAAACGTAATGCATTCAACTTAATAAAGCCTTCGGCATCTTTATGATTATAAGCCCCACCATCTTCTTCAAACGTCGCTATGTCTTCATCAAACAAACTGTTTTCAGACGTTCGACCCACAACAATAACATTGCCCTTATAGAGTTTCAGGCGAACTTCTCCGGAAACATAAGCTTGAGATTGATCAATCAAGGCTTGCAACATTTCACGCTCCGGGCTAAACCAGAAACCGTTATAAATCATTTCAGCATATTTAGGCATCAACTCATCTTTTAAATGGGCGGCATTCCGATCCAAGGTTAAAGACTCAATTGCTCGATGCGCTTTTAACATAATAGTGCCCGCAGGGGTTTCATAACAGCCTCGCGCTTTCATGCCCACAAAACGGTTTTCAACAATATCATCGCGACCAATTCCATTGGCTCCGCCAACCTTATTCAGGGTTTCCATCACAGTTGCAGGTGACATGGCTTCACCATTGATCGACACAATATCCCCCTTTTCAAAACCAATTTCCAAATAGGTCGGCTCATTTGGCGCATTTTCAGGTGAAACCGTCCACAACCACATCTCTGCTTCCGGCTCATTGGCCGGATCTTCAATAATGCCCCCTTCATATGAAATATGTAATAAGTTCGCATCCATTGAATAAGGCGATTTTTTGCCTTTTTTCTTTTCAATGGCAATATTGTGTTTTTCAGCATACGCCATCAATTTTTCACGCGACAACAAATCCCATTCACGCCAAGGAGCAATCACTTTTACGTCCGGCATCAAGGCATAGGCATTCAACTCAAAGCGAACCTGATCATTGCCCTTACCCGTTGCACCATGCGAAATCGCGTCTGCACCAACTTCCTTGGCAATTTCAACCAATCGTTTAGAAATCAGAGGGCGCGCAATTGACGTCCCCAAACGGTATTCCCCTTCATACATCGCATTGGCACGCATCATCGGGTAAACAAAATCACGGGCAAATTCTTCACGTAAATCTTCGATATAAATCTCTTTAATACCCATGGCTTGCGCCTTAGCACGCGCGGGTTCCACTTCCTCACCCTGACCGATATCGGCGGTAAATGTCACCACTTCACATTGATATTCATCTTGCAGCCATTTCGCAATAATAGACGTATCTAAACCGCCGGAATACGCTAACACCACCTTTTTAATATCAGACATTCGTTTTCTCCTAATCTACCGGCCTGCCACCATAAAATAACAGGCTCAAACCCTAAGTTGTCATTGCGAGGCATTATACCTTAAACCCAAGCTTTTTTTTAAAATGAACATCGCCTTAAGCGGTGAATACTTTTATAATACAGCCGCTAAACTGCTTGACGCTTTTTGACGCTTTCAAATATTCACCTAAGGAATTTTCATGCGTTTTTTCGATTTACTCAAAGTGGTACCACAATACCTCATCCCCAAGCACCTGCTCTCCCAAGCCATGCATTGGTTTATGCAAGTAGAAACCTCCTGGATTAAAAACACCAGCATCAAACTGCTCACCAAACTCTATAAAATCAACATTAGCGAAGCTGACAATGAAGACTTGGAAAGCTATCCGCACTTCAATGCTTTTTTTACCCGTGCGCTTAAAGCGGAAGCCAGACCGATTGATGACGATCCTCAAAATTGGTGTAGCCCGGTAGATGGTGTCATCAGCCAATCACACCCCATCAATGGCAATCAACTCATTCAAGCCAAATGTCACGACTATACGCTTGAAGCCCTTTTGGGTGGAGACATTTGTTATGCTCAAAACTTTATCAATGGCGATGCGGCGGTCATCTATTTATCCCCAAAAGATTATCACCGGATTCACATGCCCACCGATGGCCAGTTACTGTCGATGACGTATGTTCCAGGGGACTTATTTGCAGTCAATCCTGCCACAGTGCGTTCTATTCCGGGATTATTTGCCCGCAATGAACGCCTCATTATTCGTTTTAGTAACGATCATGGCGACTTCTGTTTAATTATGGTCGGTGCCATTTTTGTTGGCAGCATGGAAACTGTCTGGGAAGGCAAAATTACCCCGGAATATGGCCCCACCATTCGACATTGGGATTACCAATCAGACAATCTGCACTTTCAAAAAGGTCAAGAATTGGGTCGTTTTAATATGGGTTCCACCGTGGTATTGCTTGCCCCTGCCGAAAAAATACCAGGCCTGGGCAAAATCGCACAAAATACCCCTATCAAAATGGGCGCAATGCTGGCACAATATAGCGACAATTTAACTAATAATTAACCTAAAGGACGACTTGCTATGAAGATGGTTACCTCCATTATTAAGCCTTTCAAACTTGACGATGTTCGTGAAGCACTGCATGACATTGGCGTACATGGCATGACGGTGATTGACGTCAAAGGCTATGGTCGTCAGAAAGGGCACACTGAAATGTATCGTGGTGCAGAATATGTGGTCGATTTTTTGCCCAAATTAAAAATTGAAATCGCAGTCGATGAAGATAAGGTTGATCAAGTGATTGAAACGATTGTGCAAACGGCACAAACAGGCAAAATCGGTGATGGTAAAATTTTTGTAACCACTATCGAACAAACCGTGCGAATTCGCACTGGCGAAACCGGCCCGGAAGCGCTTTAAAAACACCCTTTAACCCTAAAAACGACCAGGCCTGGTCGTTTTTATCCCCCTAACCCCAAATAGACACGCCAACACGATTGATTTGTCGCGTTTTATGCACCGACTCTCCAAGCGGAATCACTTCCCAATCCCATGCCGAGCTAAGATCTGGCAAGCAAATATCCCACGCCGCATCAAATTGATCCAATAAAGTCCCTTCTGCGTTATATTCCTGAATCTGCCGATCAGCAATTAAACATTTTACCCCCGAAAATTCATTCAACTGCTTTAAGTGGGCTTCAATTAAAGACTTCCCCAGTCGATCAGCAGCCGCTTCACTCATCTCAAAATGCTTCATTAACCAACGAACCGGAATTAAAGGCAATTGTGTCGCCAAATTCAATGACACGACGGCATCCACCTGCCCCAACTGATCCGGCAGCCAGTAAGCCTTATCGGGATTGGTTTTCTCTCCAACGCACACCTGTGACAACACACCCGACACATCTGCTTCTATCAGGGTCACATTGGCATACTGTTTTGCCGTTTGCCTTGCTGGTTTTAGAAAAACCAAATCAACCAAATCAACTTGCTGAAATTTCTCAGCCAACTGCGCTAAAGGAATATCGGCTAAAGAACCCGCGCCCATTATCACGAGATGGCGGTTTTGTTGACACTGTGATACCGCTTCTAGAATGGCATTTTGACAAGACTGAAAATGGGATTGCCATTGACGATAGCAACGCTTATGACGCGACTGCATGGCAATCGCCTCTGTTAAATACCCCATCTTTCGGGCATAAGGCATGCACGGCGTAGAGAGATATTTAAACCATTCAACAATCACCCATCCAGACCTAAGGCTTGTGTTTTACGCGTTAAGGTGTTGCGTCCCCAACCCAACAACTGGGCGGCTTTTTGGCGATGATTTAAACTGGCATGCATAGCCACTTCAATCAATACTTTTTCAAAGCGCTTCTCGGCTTCGGTATGCAATTCGGTTTTACCATTGGCTAAAAACTGGGTCGCCCAAACTCTTAACGGTGTTTCCCAATCTTCAATCGAAGAGCCGGCCTCAACCTGCTCGCTGGCAGAAGTTTCAAAGCCCTGTTGCAACTCTAAAGGCAAATCTTCCAAGTGCACAATTTTGTCGGGCGCCATGATGGTTAACCAGGTACACAAGCTTCGTACTTGCCGAACATTTCCGGGCCAACTTAACCCCATTAAAAACTTCTCCAGCGACTTACTCAACCGCTTCTCTTCCAAACCATAGGCTTTCGCTTCCTCTGAAAGGTAATAACGCACAATCGGTAAAATATCTTCCTTACGCTCACGTAATGGCGGCACCTTAATGCGAATCACGTTCAGGCGATACAATAAATCTTCACGAAAGCGCCCTTCCTTCACCAATTTCTGCATATTTTGATGGGTTGCCGCGACAATACGTACATCGGTTTTAATTGGGGTTTTTCCGCCCACCCGATAAAAGGTGCCATCATTGAGTACGCGCAATAATCGTGTCTGTAAATCCACCGGCATATCGCCAATTTCATCCAAGAACAAGGTGCCGCCATTCGCCTCCTCAAAACGCCCGACTCGTTGAGTATGCGCCCCTGTAAAAGCGCCTTTTTCATGACCAAATAATTCCGACTCTAATAAATCCCTTGGAATCGCGGCGGTATTAATCGCCACAAAGGGTTGATTCGCTCGACCGCTCAATTCATACAATGCACGCGCCACCAACTCTTTCCCCGTTCCGGTTTCCCCGGTAATCAGCACCGTCACATCTAACTGCGATACGCGTCCAAGGATACGAAAAACTTCCTGCATCGCCGGAGCTGAACCAATAATATTCAGCGGCTGTTTGGTGTGCTTAGATTTTTTAACGCGCCGACCACCCGACATCTGGCGCTTAACGGCTCGGTCAATAATCATCAGCGCATCATCAATTTCAAATGGCTTGGGTAAATATTCAAAGGCGCTGTTTTGAAACGATTTTACCGCCGTATCCAAATCCGCATGCGCCGTCATCATAATCACCGGAATCTGCTTATCAAAGTCATGTAACGTATCCATAAACTCCAAGCCATCCATGCCGGGCATACGCACATCCGAAATCACCACTGTTGGTGGCGCTGAATGCAAATGGCGCATGGCTTCAATTGCCGAATCAAAACTACGCACTTCATAAGGACGATCATCCAACGCTTCGGTTAAAACCCACCGAATTGAGGCGTCATCATCCACTATCCAAATAGTGGGGACGGAAGAGGCAGTAGCGGTTTCATTTTGCATAGAATTTCCAATCTCTATTGATTATGTCGGGATGAAATCACACGATTGTGATCAAAAGGTAAATAAATATTAAACACGGTATGGCCCGGTTCGCTTTCAGCGACAATCAAACCACCATGCTGACGCACAATATTTTGCGACACAGATAACCCCAAACCAGAACCATTTTTCTTACTGGTCACCATTGGGTAAAAAATGGAATCAAACACCGATTTATCAATCCCTTCACCTTCGTCAATGACGCTAATCACCGCAACCAATGGGAAAGTTTTTGTGCCAAGGGTGAACTTCGATTCCACACGGGTTTTTAGGGTTAACATGCCACCGTGTGTTTCCATCGCTTGCATGGCGTTTTTCACTAAGTTTAATAAGGCCTGAACCATGGCTTCAAAATCCATGGAAATTTCCGGAATACTCGGATCATAGTCCAATTTAATAAAGATATGATCGGGCTTTTCACCCCGTACCACTTCCAAAACATAACTGATGAGTTCATGAATATTCACCAGCTCCTTGTCAGCATCCCCTCTAGGGCCCAACATCCGATCCACCAAATTTTGCAGGCGCTTGACTTCTTTTTGTATCACCTCTAAAAAAGGTTCTGCTTTAGCATTATCCGGAAAACGTCGACTCAATAACTGAGTCGAACCATAAATGCCGGCTAAGGGGTTTTTAATTTCATGCGCCAGCGTTCGCACCAATAGATTTCCCGCTTCATACTGGTGCCAACGCTCATCTTCTTCGGCAATGCGGTGATGGCGTTCAGTATTGTATAACTCAATCAACCAGCCATCTTCATCAGCCATTTCATAATAAGAAATCGTACAGGTCACATGTAACTTCTGTGCATCCGGCAAACGGATGGTATATTCATGAATGGTTAACCGTCCGGTGCCGCAAGCATGAATATCGTCCAATAACTTTGGCAAAATATAACGCCAATTCATGCCAATCACTCGTTGCGCACTTAATTGCAGCAACTCTGCACCCGCAAGATTGATATAACCAATATTTTCATTTTTATCAATCCAAACCACGGCCGTGGTCAATCCCGCTAAAATTTCATGCTCACTAATCGACTGGGTAATCTGGTTCGTCATAACGATTCCTTAAGCCACAAAAATAGATTGCGCCAATCTAAAATCCAGCGCCAACTGTTCCCCTTTCACCTCAACCGATAAAGGGCCTTCAAAAGGAGCCTTCTCAAACACTTTCACTTGCGCCCCTTTCACCAACCCAATTGAAAATAAATAACGCAATTCCTCCGGGGTACGGTTTTGAATGCGAACAATCTGACAGTGCGCACCTGAAGCAGCTTCGCACAAACTCACCATCGTTTGCACTTCCATATTGCCATCTTGATCAGGAATGGGCGAACCATGTGGATCTTGTGTTGGCCGACCCAGTTCTTCCCACATACGATTCACCAGCCGATCGGAGACGGCATGTTCCAAGACTTCCGCTTCTGCATCCACCTCGTCCCATTGATACCCTAAACGCTCAACCAGATACAGTTCCAAAACACGGTGACGACGCAACATCTGCAAAGCAATCTTTCGACCTTGAGAGGTTAAAGTGACACCATAATAAGGCGCATATTCAATCAAGTCTTTATCAGAAAGCTTTTTTAACATATTAGAAACGGATGCTTGAGAAATACCCAATCGCTCCGCTATTGAGGAGGTGGAGACCCCTTTTTCTAACTGTGCTTCCGCATTCAACTCTTCGAGCTTATAAATCATTTTCAAATAATCTTCTAATGCTTGGCTCACCATCACTCGATCTCACCCAATATCTTATTGACCAGAAGACATGACGTCTTGCACCACACTCGCATCGGGAAAAGCAAACGCATATAAAATCAACATCAACACCAAAAAAACGCTACGGGTCACGGTTTTAAATTTCAAAACCGGATGACTTAATAAACCAAAAGCGATTGCACAAACCAATGCACTCCAAGCAGACAAGGTCGCGGCCAGCATGGCGCCCAAAGCGCCGAATGCCATTGAATAATAATGCCAGGTAAATTTAGGTTTATGGTTAGACATAATCGCCCTTTAAAATTGCACAAAATAAATTGGCTTTATTCTACCCTAATCCTCGATTTAAAATCACCCATTGCACCGAAATCGTGCCTCGAAATCAACACCCGCTTCCGCTAAAATAGCGATAACCTCAACGCAAGTTAAAAGGAAAGTTATGAAAAACACCATTATCGTGGTTGGCATGGGAGAACTTGGCAGCGTATTTGCCAGAGGATTCTTAAAACTCGGTCACCCGGTTCAAGCGGTGCGCCGTCAAGACAACATTGCCGAAATCGCCACAGAAATCCCCAGGCCTGAAGCCGTATTAATTGCTGTTGGCGAAGCAGACCTCCAAAATACGCTGAAAACCCTTCCGAAACAATGGGCCGACAAAACCATTCTGATCCAAAATGAATTACTCCCCAAAGACTGGCAAACTACCCACCTGATTGACCCAACCGTGACCTCCGTTTGGTTCGAAAAAAAGAAAGGCATGGATGCCAAAGTGGTGCTCCCTTCTCCAGTTTTTGGGCCTCGTAGCCAATTGGTCTTTAATGCACTGGCACAACTTGACTTACCCTGCCTTCAACTCGATTCAGAAAACGACCTCAGCTATGAACTGGTCAGAAAAAATCTCTATATTCTCACCACCAATATCGCGGGCTTAGAAGTCGGAGGCAATGTTCAAACCTTAAAAGAACAGCATCCAGAACTCTTAGCAAAAGTGGCAAATGAAGTCATTGCACTGCAAGATGCCCTAACCGGACAAAGAAACAATGTTCAACAATTAATGAACGGACTCGACGAAGCTTTTGCGGGGGATCCAAACCATCAATGCATGGGACGCTCGGCACCTGCTCGACTCAAACGCGCACTCAGCCTAGCCGAACAGCACAACTTAACCCTGCCCAAACTGCAAAGCATTGCCGAAAAATTAAAAGAATAAATTTTAGATTGAGATCAAAAAGAAAGGAAACTAGATGGTGCAGCCACCAGGACTCGAACCTGGAACTACCCCTTAGGAGGGGGTGGTTATATCCCTTTAACTATGGCCGCTTGATTGAAGCGGCGCTATTTTAACAGCTTTACACACAAAAAAACACCAGGCCTGGTTGTTTGAGCCGCTTAAATGGCGGGTGCTCAATGGCTTTTCGCCATTGCCAACGCACTCTCAAAACTTTTACAAACCGACATAAAACCAGATTTATGACAAAATACAGCATCTTCCAATCCAGTCGCCGCTTGTAGTGCTTCTTCTCTCAAACCCCGAAAGCGTTCCGGAAAATGATTTTCTTTACCGTTACAAAACACGCCATAACCTTCACTGCCTTTCGGGTAAACCACTCGGGTAATTTCAGGATGAGAACGAATAAAATCTTTAAACGGCAAATTTTCCGCCAGCACCAAAATGCCCTCTTCCACGTTCTTGGCGCACGCCTCCAGCGCCACAACCACTTCCGCTTCTTTAATCGCCGCCTGAATAAAATTATTTAAAATATTACGGGTAAACGCAATCGCGTCTTGAAACGCCGCCTCTTGCCGCTCTATATCATCCGAGGAAGACACATTCATCATCCCGACCAACATCGACACAGACGGACGTGGGTCTTCTGTAAACAGACCATTATCCACCGCATCAATATCACGGATAATTTTTTTATCCACCCACTCTAATGCAAACTGCGTTTCATAGTCCCCTTCCAGCCCTTTCGCCGCCAAAATTTTCGCGCCATAGTGCTCCCAGAACAAGCCTGCGGTGGCATAAGGCGTCCCATCTTCACGCGCTCGGGTAAAGCTGTTTTGATGATGATCAAAGCGCAACCGCTCAGGATCATACTCCCCGCCAACATCCAACACGATTTCTGCTTGGTCTATGACTTCTTGATCTCGTGACCGCACTATCTCCCTATCTTCAATCATCAAAATCATGGCAATGGCAAATACTTCATCCGCATGAAAACGGCCAGAATGGCTAACGAGCATAGAAATTCCTTATTGGAGTTAACGAGTTAATTTTTAAAATTCAGAAGGCGTTATGGTATCGCATTTCACGGTTTCATGGGCGTTAAAGCATCGCACTGATGACCGCAAGTGACCAAATCGAACCCCGCGCTATTATTTTTATGCAGGCGTTTTGCGGAAGGCTTATCAACAGAGCAAACGCTGCTAAAGTATCTAACCAGGCCTGCTCATTTTTTGATCGGGTTTAAATCTGTTGAAAGGTTCTTCCAATGCGCCTGCAACACAGATCGGTGCGTTTCTGTCATCGGCAAGTCTTTTAATAAATCGGGCCAACGTGTTTGCGCTTTATCTAACGCATCCAACACATGCACACGTATTGCGGGCCAGGGAACACCAATTCGCTCGGCCCAAGTCTGAAAACTCTGCAGGTTTATTTCGTACCAATCTTTCTGTTTCGCCATATTCAAAGCCAGCGATCTTTCACCTTTTATAAAAGCCAAGGTCGTCACAATATCATAAGCGGGAGACAAGCGAGCCTGTCGGGTATCAGGGTAAATTAAAGACCAGTTTTTTAAATGCGCATCGCCATTTGCCAATAAAATATTCGCCAACAAGCGACGCGCCATTTGCTGAACATCTTCCAAACCTTGTGCGCCCTGCTGATAAAGAGCTGCCGCAATTTGTTCATAATTGCGTTTGCTGTACTTGTCTTGGGGATAAAGCTCAAACACCTGGGCAAAATCTTCAGTATGCACCCGCTCAAATCCGGCATCCGTTTCCTTACGATCAAAACGTTTTATCGCATAAGCCAGAGATTCATTTGGCAACTGAATATCCGGCAAATTTTGCAAATCGGCCAGCTCGACCAATTGTATATCAGGAATATCCACCCCAATCGCCTCAGCCAATTTCATGGCCGAATATTCATTTTTAGGCACGTCTTTATGAAGAGTAGAAGGTGTTTTAATAATCCAACTATCCCCATCCGCCTCACTATTAAGATTAAAACGCCCCTCTTGATGGCTTGAAGAAAACTTCATCTGCACACCCGCCAAAGAAAACTTTTGAGCCGATCGGTTCACCGCTATCTGCACCGGTTCGCTGCGCTCGCGTGCCGCCAAATCCCATACCGGAATGTCACCTATAGCAATCGGTTCGGCCAAAATCGCCCCCGGTAAATTGCTGCCCGACCAAGCCAATAACGGAAATTCATCTTCCTTATGCACCTTCAAAGAAGCCGCCATCCAATCGCGAAACTCCCCTTCCGGCAATAAATTAGATAAAACGGGAGGTAATTTTTGAGCATGAATGAGCGGCTTAGTTAAATAAGCTTCATCTAAGGTTTGAGTTAAGGTAAAAGTCGGTTTAGTCGAACTTGGCAACGCATTATATTCAGGGTCAAACACCAAAATATTTTTGCCGCCCGCATAATGGCTTAACACCCCAATACGCTGACCATGCAACGACAAAGACACCGCCTCTACCGATTCCAAAGGTTTAAACGCTTCAACTGGATTAGACATCGACTTAATCCTCAAGCCCTTTTAAAACTTCGTTCCAGCGATTTCCTGGCTCAGAGTCTTGTTTAAATTCCTCTTCGGTTGAAAGCGAGCGGTCAGACATAACTGAATCTGCATCAAAAGAAGTGACATTGATTAACTTCTTTACGTCAGCCACCTGATTTTTAGGCACCAACGTCAACTCCAAATCCATCCCTTCCAATACACGCAACAACGTCGATAAACGGGTATCGCCCCCCGCCTCAATACGCTGATACTGCTGCTGAGACATACCAATTTTCATCAACATGTCTTTTTGGCTCAAATTCAAAGCTTCACGGCGTTCACGTAACAACTGAGAGATTTCAAAAAGGGTTTTCATCAGCCAAAGTCCATTCAATAACAATAAACAACATATTAATTGTTAAAGCAGAATAAAACAACACATTAATTGTTTAAGTAGAACTTTAACAACAAATTAGTTGTTAAAACAACCAGGCCTGGTCATTTCATAGGGCTCAAAGCCCTTAGCCAAGCAAGTTTTCTACTTCTTTAAACTCAGTTAAAGCGGCCTCTAACTGCTCTACAATTTCAGCCGCCAACACTTCTGGTGCTGGAAGGTTTTCTGAATCTTCTAGGGTTTTATCTTTCAGCCAAAAAATATCCAAATTGGTTTTATCACGGGCAATTAATTCGGCATAGTCATAAGCGCGCCACCGCCCATCTAGGCTTTCTGACGACCAAGTCGCTTGACGTTGCGACAAATCACCGGCTTTATAAAGCTCAATAAACTCAGCGAAATCATTTTTCGTTAGACGATTTTGTTTCAAGGTTTTATGAACGTTCGTTCGAAAATCATAAACCCAAAGTTGCTTTGTCCAAGCGGTTTTACTCGCGGGTTTAGCATCAAAGAAAATCACATTCGCCTTAACCCCGTTAGCGTAAAAAATGCCGGTCGGCAAACGCAATAAAGTATGCACATTGGTGCGTTCTAGCAAGGTTTTACGAATCGTCTCACCCGCCCCGCCTTCAAACATCACATTATCCGGCACCACCACAGCGGCCTTACCGTTTACTTTGAGCATATTGGCGATATGTTGCACAAAGTTCAGCTGCTTGTTAGACGTGGTTGCCCAAAAATCCTCACGCTCATAAGTCAGCTTTTCCATTTCTGCCTTACCGGATTTTTCGCTCATCACGGTAATCGAACTTCTTTTACCAAACGGCGGATTCGCTAACACCATATCCACTTTATCGGTTACTTCTTTGGCTAACGCATCCTGATTCACAATCGGGCATTCTGTGCCGCCAATGCCATGCAAATACAAATTCATCGCGCATAAACGCACCACCGAATCCACAATATCATTACCACGCAACGCATCATTTTTAAGATGCTTGGCTTCGGCTTTGGAGGTCACTTGCTTGGCCATATAATCATGCGCCGCCAATAAAAACCCACCCGTTCCAGTCGCAGGATCCGCCACCACATCCGTCGGCTTGGGTTGCATCACCTCCACCATCGCTTCAATCAATGCACGCGGTGTAAAGTATTGTCCAGCACCGCCTTTAACATCCTGTGCGTTACGCTCCAACAAACCCTCATAAATATCGCCCTTCACATCCACTGGCAAAGTGGCCCAAGACTCTTTATCAATCATCTTAATTAAGCGTTCTAATTTAGCCGGGTCTTGTATTTTGTTTTGCGATTTACGAAAAATCGTACCCAACATACCGCCCATTTTGCCTAAATGCTCTAAGGTATGGCGATACTGAATCTCTAAATCATCCCCATCGGCTTTTACCAAATTTGACCACTGATAAGCCTCCGGAACACCCACATCATTTAACCCTTCTTCAGCACGTTCATCCGCCATTTTTAGAAAGATTAAATAGGTAATCTGCTCCACATAATCGCCATAACCCACACCATCATCACGCAACACATGCGCGTAGTTCCAAACCTTATTAACAATGGTTGAAGCCGTTTGTTCTGACATTTATATTCCTTTAACAAGCTTTATACGCTTAACCGTATAATTTTAGATTTATACGCTCGAGCGTATAAGTTACTTTTGATATTTTGTTTCTAGTCTTGGTTTCAAGCGATTAATATTGCTATCAATCACTTTTCTTAAAAACGGATACTCATCTAATAAACCTTGGTTCTTTTCAATGAGACTCACTAATTTATTAAACTCTTTTACCACCAGGGAGAATTTGACCCCAATCTCTTCAGCAAATCGTTCAAAATGCCTTTTTTGTAACCAATCCAGTCGATTTTCACCGCCGATTTTCATACTGAACTTATCACTCAAGCCTTCATAGCATTGGGTAGATAACAGGTCATAAAATGGAGCGAGCTCACACCTTGATGTATACAAAAACGCAATGTTTTTACCATGTGCATCACGATTACCAATCAACACATTAAATAAAACCCAGCGAACAAATTGCAAAATATCAGCCGCAGGTTTATGGCTGTGATCACGAATCAACTCTGCGCAGTCTTTTAAAGACGGGCCGCCTTCGGCTTCATATTTATTGTCAGCATCAATCGCTAGAGCCTGACAAAAATCTTCTTGATGCAGTCTTTTGCCACGGCTTCGATCATAGCGTTCAATAATAAAGTGGGTCTGCCCCTCAATAGGCAAAACATCCACATGTGGCACATTTAAACCTGCGGCTTTTGCCAAGCGCATACAAACCCACTCATTTAACACTAAATCACTAAAATGCGGATTCTGTAACTTAATGATATGAGTCGTTGCCAAATCTGGAGAAATGGGCAAGGCAAAGGGAGTATCTACATTGCCAGTTTGAATAACCGGTAATTTATTCTGAGCACCCGCCAAAGACAACCGTATTTCCCCGTCCAAGGCCTTAAAGGGTGATTTCTCCAGTGATTGCAATAATTCAGCCAGTTTTGACTCATCTAATTCGATCTGCTGTGTTTTGTAAGCAGGAATATCACTAGAGTCAAAAATAGAAATAGCGCCTGCCACCTCGCCCCCAATTTCGGCCAATAAACCAAAATCGTTTTTCTCAGATAAACCCAGTTTTTTACACAAAGCCGTTCTAACATCTCCTTCTGGCAACACATTGGCAAAAAAGGTTTCAGCATGGTCAAAAGTATCATGGTTCAGTGGTAGGCTTATCGACAACGCGAATGCTTCAGGATCATTTAACCAGGCCTGGTCATAGGCAAACTGCATTTGCCTTGCAGAGGTTTTAATTAATTGACCAACCCGTTTTTGTTGATAAAAAACGTACAGTATTTGCATATACAAACGCCTCTATGACTTTTCGGCTAAAGATAACTCTAACCCCAAGGCTTGCAGAACAGACATAACGGAATCCAGTTGCACAGTCGATTTACCGTTTTCTAAATCGGATACAAAACGAACACCCACATTCGCAATGGCCGCTAAATCCTGTTGTGTTAAACCGTCTTGCTTACGCTTACTGCGCACAGCCTGACCCAATTGAATCACATCGCCCAAAACAACATTATTCCCGAACGGTTTTTTTTCTCTGTCCAGCATAATAAGCACCCAACTTTATTCCCTTTCGGGAATAATAACGCAATCGATACAAAAAACCAACTTAATGATTACCGGACGGGAACACAAAAACAAACAGAAGGTTGCAAAAAGAAACCTTTAGTGATTAAATAAAACCTAAAAACAAATAAGGAATATCAAACCATGTCTATTGCAATCAAACTATCTGATGAGCTTGCCCAAGATGCCAAGCTGTATGCCAATGTTACTCACCGCTCAGTGCCCAAACAAATTGAGTATTGGAGCCGTATCGGCAAACTGGCAGAAGAAAACCCGGATTTGCCCTTTAGTTTTATTCAAGAAACCTTGTTAGCGATTGAAGAGAGCAAAAATCCAGCAACATTAACCGAATACCAATTTGGAAACTAACAGGGTTGCAATGAATGAAAATCCTGCAAACCAACCGCTTTCAAAAAGCCGTTAAAAAACTCTATGCCAACCAAAAAACCGACCTAGACAACGCCATAAAACAGCTCATCAACAACCCTGAAATTGGCGAACTCAAAAAAGGCGATCTCACAGGCGTTAGAGTATACAAATTTAAAATGCAAAACCAACTCACACTATTAGGCTATCGCTTTATAGATGACGAGCCTTGCCTGCTGATACTCTCAGTTGGTAGCCATGAAAATTTCTATCGTGACATCAAGTCTCACTAAATGTGATGTTCGGCCCTGTAAACTAGACTGTGTAAACGCTCATCAATTAAAATCCATCAAAAAGGATAAAAATGATGAGCAACTTAGATCAAAATCAACTTC
>PEWX01000022.1 GCA_002779995.1 Piscirickettsiaceae bacterium CG07_land_8_20_14_0_80_44_28 | reverse complement strand
TTTCGAGCATCACCGTTTCAATGTTGTCGGATTTGATTTGCTGGTGGTAGCGAAGTCCGACAGGCTGCTAGGGGTTAGTGTGTCCAAAATCTGGAAAACACCAACAAAAATAAACTAAACGCTGAAATATTCAGCTAAAAAGGATCAAAATGCGAGATTAACTTCAAAAAAATGACGATTTTCGAAATCGGTCAAGTTTTGGGGTGGTCTTGCAAAGGTCTCTCTATGTTTAAAAAGTTCATAAGCTTCCTTTTTTGAGTAAGAATAAGAATATTAAAGGTCAGTAAAATTAACAACTCGTTAGGCATTGTACGCAAATCTTATAGTCTTTTGAAAAAAATTATGCGATAAAATATCTATTCGACTTAGAGTAGCCTGGTAAATTTTTGTTAGGAGAGCGTTTGAAACTAATACATATTTCAGATACACATGGGCGGCATAGAGAGTTAACCAAACTAATCCCCAGCGATACCGATATATTGGTGCATTCAGGAGATTGGTCTCATTTTGAGTGGACAGAAGAAACGGAAGCATTTTTAAAGTGGTTTAAAGAAATGCCTGGTAAGCATAAGATTTTAGTCTCAGGAAATCATGATGGTCCCTTTTCTAAATCAGCTGATGTTTATTCAGAGTTTGACTTAGAGGGGGTTCATTATCTGGAAAATCAATCAATCGAAATTGAAGGCATAAAGTTTTATGGAAGTCCTAATGTTCGGATGGATTTTGAGATGTCCTTTACCTATTTTAATGATAGTGAAGCCTTGAGTCTCTGGAAAAATATTCCCGAAGATACTGAGGTGTTAATTACCCATGGACCTGCACATGGAACTTTAGATCAAAACATTTCAAGTGGTAAAGTTAAAAGCTTTGGCTGCAAGATACTGGAAACTGAACTTCAAAAACTTAAGAAACTAAAGCTACATCTATTTGGGCATGTTCATGAAGCAAAAGGTGTTGAGAAGAAAAATGGTGTGATATTTTCAAATGCAGCAACAGGGATTCAGATACATCAGATACATTAGCCCACTTAAATCTCATTTTAAGAGTTGATTTTAGTAGAAGCCTTTTAAGTCGGTTGAGAAGGGTTAACCGATTCACACCTGGGTCGCGGATTTGGTAAGATAACGACCTTAAATTAATTCTGCCTGAATGTTAGGCATCCTAAATTGAGAAGCCTGTTATGAGTCGAGTATTTCGTCTGATTATTTCTTGTCCTGACCAAGTGGGGATCGTTGCCAAAGTTGCTGGATTTATTGCCTCTGAAGGCGGTTCCATCGTTGAAGCGAACCATCATACCGATGCCATTAATCAATGGTTTTTTATGCGCCATGAAATCTTGGCTTCCTCGCTCAAGAGCGATCTGGAAGGCTTTAAGCAGAAGTTTGCACCCATTGCTGAGCAATTCGATATGGACTGGCAGGTAACCGACTCAGGTCAACCGAAAAAGATTGCTTTGTTTGCCTCCAAAGAATCGCATTGTCTAGCCGATTTACTCTATCGCTGGCATGAAGAAGACTTGCCGGGTGAAGTGGCCTGCGTGATCGCCAATCACGATGATTTGCGGCGCATGGTGGAATGGTATGACATTCCATTTCATCACATTCCGGTCACACCCGATACCAAACTAGATGCCTTTGCGCAATCACAAGCCTTGATCGAACAATACGATATTGATGTCATTGTTTTGGCGCGCTATATGCAAATTTTACCACCGAAAATGTGTGCCGATTATGCTGGAAAAGTGATTAATATTCACCATAGTTTTTTACCCTCTTTTGTCGGTGCGAAGCCTTACCATCAAGCGTATGAACGCGGGGTGAAATTAATTGGCGCCACCTGTCATTATGTTACTGAAGCACTCGATGCCGGGCCGATTATTGAACAAGATGTGATTCGCGTTAGCCATTCACATAGCATTGACGATATGCGGCGCTTAGGCAGAGATGTCGAAAAAACCGTGCTGTCGCGTGGTTTGCGATATCACCTGGAAGATCGGATTCTGATTCATGGCAATAAGACGGTGGTTTTTGCGAACTAGATATAAGGCAAGTGAGAGGGCTAAAGTATTTTTGCTTCTAGCAAATAAGGTTTGAAATCAGGACAGTCTTCAAAGAGTTGACAGCTTGCTTGAGAGGGGGTAGGTTTTATCGGAAATGTTTTATTCATGTTTGTATGAGCTTCCGGTTTGTGCTCATTAGGATTCAATATATACTGAATGCCCTCAATTGGGTCGGCTTGCAAAGCTTGACAATACCATAAAAATTCAATTACATCTAAGCGCCGTTCTCCCGATTCCACTTTACCGATAAAAGAATGAGGTTTGCCCAGTTTCCCGGCAAAGTCGCGCATGGACAATCCTCGAATTTCTCGCTGTTGTTTCAGCCAGCCACGAAAGGCTACGGCGTTTGTAGAATAAATACTTTTCATAAGTACCGATTATCGGTACAATGCGAATTTGTACCCAAAATAGGGACAGTGGTCGCCTTGGTAGTATTGGCTTTAAGTTGAGTGTAATTTATGAGTAATGGGCATGATATCAAACTGAAGCGACAAAAAGCGATCACCCAGTACGGCAAGCCAAATAAAACGGGAAAATGAATGTTAAAACCAGTAGACAACTTCATTGCGCCTCAAAAAATTATTCTGTTTCATATCGATCTAACCGGACGGGTGGTTGAATTCAACGAAGCCTTTAAAAAAGCCTTTTCCATTCATTCCGATCAAAAGGACTCCCTTGAATTTTCGCAGTTGTGTCATCCAGACATGCCCAAAGCAATCGTAGAAAATATTTGGGAAACTATACAGGCCGGCAAGCCTTGGTGGGGGATCATCAAAACTACCAGCTCATTCCCAGAAACAACCTGGCTGGTACAAAATATTGTGCCAATTTATGAGGGTAACAGGCCTAAGACTTATCTGTCGGTCGCTTATCCCGCGGATGCTGCACAAATTGAAATCACAGAGCAACAGTTTCATCAATTAAACGCCGGGCAAGCCACACTGCCAAAACCAAGCCTTCAAGTCAAATCCCCCTCTCAGAAACGAATCATCTTATTTTCAGTATTGGCATTAACGGGAATGCTAGGTGCTTGTTCGCAATTGGACAACAGCGCCGTCGGTTTATTTTTTGTGGTCATTGCCATGATGGGGTTCAGTTATTTGTTCTTTAGTGCTTATACTCAAGCCAGAATCAAGGCCAAACTTCATCAAGGGATTGATAAGCTTTCGCAAGGCCGTTTTAACGATATTATTGCAGACGATAGTGATTGGGGCCAACAGTTGAATTTAATTCGTACCCGGTTTGCCGAATTGTCTGCACGCCATTATGAAGAAGCCCATACCTTAGCTTATTATGATGCCTTAACCGATTTGCCCAATCGCATATTGATGGTCGAGAAAATTCAACAGCTTATTTCCAGCCCATCGTTATCAACTAAACCTTTCTCAGTGTTGCTAATGGATCTTGATCATTTTAAAGAAGTGAATGATGTCTTCAGTCATGACTTGGGTGACGAGTTGATTCAGCAAGTTGCAAACCGGATTCAATCATTAGTTCGCCATGAAGATATGGTGAGCCGAATGGGTGGTGATGAATATGGCATTTTGCTTCAAGAAACCACGTCTAAACAAGCGGTATTAAAAGCCAATGCCATCTTGTCGGCATTGGTAAAACCTTATCTTTTACAAGGCAATACACTGAGTGTATCTGCTTCTATAGGCATAGCACACTATCCCGAACATGGGCGCCATTATGAAACCTTACTCAAACATGCCGATTTGGCGATGTATGCGGCAAAAGAAAATGGCCGAAATTGTGTGTTTGAGTTTGAGCCTGATATGGCTAAAACCGCGCGTAAAACGCTTAACTTAGAGACAGCCTTGCATCAAGCCATAGAAAAACAACAATTAAAACTGGCATTTCAGCCTCAAATACATTTCGACATTCAGTCGGTGGTCGGTTTTGAAGCGTTACTTAGGTGGCAGCATCCGAAATGGGGCATGATCTCTCCTGACGATTTTATTCCGATTGCCGAAAAATCAGATTTAATTGTCCAACTGGGGCACTGGGTGCTAAGCCAAACGTTAGCCATGCTGCAACAGTTTAAACAGCAAGACATGGCACATTTGCGGATCGCCATTAATGTATCCGCGC
>PEWX01000090.1 GCA_002779995.1 Piscirickettsiaceae bacterium CG07_land_8_20_14_0_80_44_28 | reverse complement strand
CGTTATGCGCATTTTACCCACCAACACCTAAAACAGTATGTAAACCGCTCTGCTACTGCCTTTCACACAAATTCCCCACAAGGGTTAATTTTGGGCAGTAAAAATGCCAGACTTCATTCACTCGAAAGTGTTTGAAAAATCTAGCTTTAGAATGTGGTAGCGGGGGCTGGATTTGAACCAGCGAACTTCGGGTTATGATGCTTTTTATTTGGTTATATCAACTAGTTACAACCAAACTCTCACAATTAAAGAAAATTAAGGCGACTTAGTCTTACTTTTAAAAAAACGCCTATTTATTCTTAAATTTTAATCCTACAAAACCGTTGACTTTATAAAGTATGTATATACAATGATGTTTATACGCACAATGTAAAAGGATTTAGAAATGGAAGCAAAAATTTTTCAATCAGGAAATAGTCAAGCGGTAAGAATCCCAAAAGAATTTCGTTTTGATGTCACAGAAGTAGAAATTTTTAAACGTGGTGATGAACTCGTTTTAAAACCTAGACCTAAAAATTTAGGTGTCGCTTTCAAACTATTGGGTCAAATGCCTAATGATTTTATGGCTAATGGTCGCGAAGATAGCGCCCCTCAAGAAAGAGACTCTTTTTAACTATGTATATGCTCGATACCAATATTTGCATCTATATTATTAAAAAACAGCCTGCCAGTGTTTTAGAAAGATTTGAACAACTGCCCTTCGGATCAGTCTCCATGTCTTTAGTCACTTATGGTAAGTTGGAATACGGAGCCTTAAGAAGCAATAATTCAAATAAAGCCCTGAACACCTTAGAAGAAATAAAAAACTATATTCCAGTTTTGCCTATTGAAATAAATGTGGCTAAACATTATGCAGACATTCGAGCAGACTTAGCCAAAAAAGGTACGCCAATTGGAAACAATGATCTCTGGATTGCTGCCCATGCTCGTGCATTAGGCCATACAATTGTCAGCAACAATATTAAAGAATTTGAAAGAGTTGAAAACCTAAAATTGGAAAACTGGGTTTAACCTAAGTAAAAATCCAACTTAAAAAAGAAAAAAGAAGAAAAAAGGGGACGTAAGAAAAAGGGACGCAACCCAATGCCATTAAGTTAAGCTTTAACACATTGATTATGTTAATATAAATCGATCCTGTACATAGGTTTGTGTAAACGCTCATTTGGTTAAAGATACTTTTTTAAGCGTTCTTCATGCAGAATCATAAACTGATTCATCGCAGCATTCCAGTCCCGAATTGGCATCGTCCATTTTTTTGAAGCCGATTCAATGGCCAAAAAGATGATTTTGAAAGCCGAATTGTCGTGACTGAAGAGCCTGTACATAGGTTTGTGTAAACGCTCATTTGGTTAAAGATACTTTTTTAAGCGTTCTTCATGCAGAATCATAAACTGATTCATCGCAGCAT
>PEWX01000105.1 GCA_002779995.1 Piscirickettsiaceae bacterium CG07_land_8_20_14_0_80_44_28 | reverse complement strand
CGATGGACGCACCCGATCTGAAGAATTTGACCCTGCAGTTTTGGCCGCGTTTAAAAAAATTCATACACAATTTGATGCTATTTTTATTCGCATGACGTGATGAACAAAAACTTGTCGGTTGGCGTTGTAATCCTGCTCGCCAAACGACAAGTTGAGTAGGTTGAATATTACCAAGCTTTATACGGTAAGAACTTACCATTCATGGTTACCACAACTCGATTTCCAGCTGGGTTCTCTTCCTTATCAATATCCATGGAAAAATCGATGGCACTCATGATCCCGTCGCCGAATTTTTCATGAACCAATTCTTTCATGGTTGGGCCGTAAACACCAACAATCTCGTACAAACGATAAATCAATGGATCGGTTGGAACCGCTTTTTCCCAAGATTTATGCGGATACGCTTGTAAAGCGGTTTCAACGTCTGCGCCAAGTCCTAATAATGCAACGACTTTTGTAGCGGGTTCGGTTTCAAGGTGGTTCATTCCCAAACAGGCGGACGTGGTATAGACTTCACTTAAACCCGCAGCCGCCGCAATATCACACCAACCGATGGATTTTTCGGCTTTAGCCAGAATAATCGCTTCGGTCATTTCTACTTTAGACATCATCGTCTTTGTCTCCATTAAGTTAGTTAAAAGCAAGCTCTCTAATGCAAACCTTATGCCAAAACTATAACCTATTGAAATACCTGCTTATTCCGCTTTTTTAATGCAAAAGCAACCTATAAATGTAAACAATCAAAGACAAAGATAAACAATTGTAAGTCTTTGTCTACAAACGATAGTATTTTTAGCATCCATACTTAAAAGACTTATAAAGTAAATCTGTTAACAGATTGAATAATAATGATTATAAATAGAGTGGCATTCTTCGCGCTAAGGTTAAGCAAGTTTCGAAATGTCGGAATTATTTAATTTTAATTGATGAGGAATCACAAATGAGCGAAATCTATATCCCTTCTTGTTTAAGTCCAATTGATGGTGATGGTTTAAATAAATTGGCAGAAGCCGGAAAAGCCGCCCCCGATACAATCAAAACCTTGAAATCGAAGACCGTCCTAGAAGGCCAATTTAAAAACCTAAACTATATTCGTGACTTAGAACCCGTTGTGGTTGATGAGCCACCTGTATTATTGGGTGAAGATACTGCACCGAATCCTTCTGAAATGGCGCTGCTGTCTTTAGGGTCTTGTTTATCGGTAGGCGTGCAAGCCAATGCCAGCGCACGCGGTATTAAGTTATCTAAACTCGAAATCGATTTGGAAGGCGATATCAATATCACCGCTGTTTGGGGAACTGGCGATATCGATCCTAACAAAAAACTGGGTGTGACCGAAGTGCGTGCGATGTTTACCATTGAAGCGCCCGAGACCACAAAAGAAGAATTAGAAGCATTGGTTCAACATGCCATCAAGTGGTCTCCCGTTGCCAATACTTATATTAATGCTGTCGCCTTGTCAGGCAAATTAGTTGGTTAATTCCAACCAGGCCTGGCGGTTTTTGTCAGGCCAATCTCACTCTGAAGGAGAATGACCATGATCAGTCAAATCGTGCAAAAAGATCTCAAGCCACTTACCGTGGCCATCGATCACGGACAATATACCACCGAAATTTTAGCCAAAATCGGACAAGCGGGCGGCTTCCGTCACCATATCCCATCGTTGAATAATGGCGAATTGAATCTGTTTGGCACCATTCAGGACATGGCGACCGTTTCTGAAGAATGTATGTCGACTGGATTCATGATGTGGGCACAGACAGTGTGCGCTTGGTATATCGAAAATTCAGAAAATGAATGGTTAAAGTCCGAAATTATGCCTAAGATGGTCGATGGTGAATATTTTGGTGCTACCGCGCTGTCTAATCCGATGAAATATTTTGCGGGCATAGAAGACTTGAAACTGGCTGCGGAAGAAACCGAAGATGGTTACATTATCAACGGTACTTTGCCTTGGGTTTCCAATCTGACAGAAGGATCAGGCAACCATTTTTTCGGTGCTATTTTCAGCGTGCACGATCATGACAAAAATTATGAAAAAGATGTGATGGCGCTGATTCCTTGTGATCTGGCAGGCCTAACCATGAAACAAATGGTTGAATTCATCGGCATGGAAGGCACCGGAACCTATTCATTGTTGTTTGATAATGTTTTCTTGCCCAAGAAATATTTGTTAGCCGATCCATTAGAACCCTATTTGAATAAAATCAAAGCCGGATTTATCTTATTGCAAACGGGTATGGCCGCAGGGGTCATCAAAGGCGCGATTAATGAAATGGAAAAATCCAATTTAACCCTATCGGAAATCAATGAATATCTTGATGATTCGCCAGCGGAATTAAGTGAAGACCTAGAAGATGCTATTGAATTGATTCAAACCCTGTGTGAAGACCCTTTCGTCGCGGGTCAAGACTATATCAAGACCGTACTAGAAGCCCGTTTGTTGGGTGCGGAAATGTGTAAGCGCGCTGCTGATTCTGTGATGCAGCACACGGGTGCCAAAGGTTACTTGGTGGATGCCGCCGCCCAACGCAAAATGCGCGAAGCCTACTTTGTCATTATCGTGACCCCGTCGATCAAGCATCTTCGTAAAGAAATCTCTCGTCTCGAAGCGGCTTAGGAGATCAAGATGAGCGAAGCGTTTAAAAAATATATCTGTAAGACTTGCGGGCTGATTTACGATGAAGCGATGGGAGACCCAGATTCGGGATTAGCGCCCGGCACACGATTCGAAGACATTCCAGATGATTGGTACTGCCCGCTGTGTCTGGTGAGTAAATCAGATTTTATTCTATTGGACACCGCCAAGGCAAAAGCTTCAACGGACGGCGCACCCAAGCGCAAAGCGAAAACCCATGCGGATGTGTTGATTATTGGTGCCGGTTACGCGGGTTGGCAAGCGGCGGAAAACATTCGTCAAGCGCTGCCCGATGCTGAAATCAGTCTGCTGACAGCCTGTGATGGAACGGTTTACCCCAAACCCACGCTATCGATGGCTCTGAGCCAAGGCCGAACGCCAGACGATTTAAAAGAAACCACTGCCGAAGAAAAAGCATCTGAATTGAATATTGGCGTGAAAACCCTAACCAAAGTCATCTCCATTAATCCCCTGCGGAAAAAGGTCATGACCACATCGGGTAGCTTCCAATACAAAAAATTGATTCTAGCCACCGGCGCAAAAGCACTTTCACCCAAAGTAGACGGCGATGCTGCCCAAGATATGCTGACCATCAACGATTTGTCCGCCTATCGGCGCTTTATAAAAGCCTTGAAAGGCAAACAATCGGTCACCTTAATTGGCGGCGGTTTAATTGCGACAGAATTAGCAGAAGACCTGATATCTCAAGCTATTCAAGTCAATATGGTGATCCGCGGCGCTCACTTAATGAGCCAAATACTCCCCGAAGCCATTTCTCAAACTCTGGAAGCCAAACTGCAAGCCAAAGGGGTTCAGTTCTACAAAAACTCAGAACTGAAAGAAATGAACTCGTCTGAAAAAGGCTATCAATTGCACACAGACCAAGGTGAACAGATCAAAACCGATGTCGTGGTGGCCGCCATTGGTTTAGCGCCCAATCTGCTGTTGGCGCAAAAAGCCAAACTTAAAACCAACCTCGGTATCTGCATTAATTCGGCCTGTCAAACCTCCGATCCAGACATTTACGCAATTGGCGATTGTGTAGAATCCGAAGGGGTGTTACAAGCCTATTTAGAACCCATTCGACGCCAGGCCAAAGCCATTGCCGCGCACTTGAAAGGAGACGAAACCCACTCGTTCCAAGTCCTGCCAAGTTTAATCAAAACCAAAACGCCCAGTTTATCCATTATGATCAGCCCGCCGCTTCACGCCTCGCACGGACAATGGGAACAAACTCTGATCGTCGGCGATAATCAACGGCTGCTCTACAAAGACGGCGACACGGTTTCCGGTTTTGCGCTGAGTGGCGAACTCGTCACCAAAGCCAACGCTCTCTACCAAGAACTGTTCAATCATTAAAGTTGTTTAAATCCCATTAAAACTCACCTTCCGGCCGCATCAGCGGCCTTTTTTGGGCCAGAAAACCAACCAAAATTACCAGGCCTGGTAGTCGTTTAGGCACTATCCTTGAATTTAGCTCTAAGCTCTTCTTGCACCGTATATTGATTTAAAGCACGAACAACCTCTTTCCCCATCGCATAGCCTAAATTAACCGGCACAGCATTACCGATTTGTTTATACACCTGATTAATGCTTCCTTGAAAGCTCCAATCATCTGGAAAAGTTTGTATCCTT
>PEWX01000082.1 GCA_002779995.1 Piscirickettsiaceae bacterium CG07_land_8_20_14_0_80_44_28 | reverse complement strand
AGAGTTGTTTTACCATGGTCTACGTGACCAATCGTACCAACGTTTACGTGCGGCTTACTACGTTCAAACTTTTCTTTTGCCATTTCTTAAATTCCTATTTTTACTAAATTAATGTAAATTATTCGCCTTTTTTGGCCTTAGCTATAATTTCTTCCTGAATGTTTGCTGGTGCATCATTGTATTTGAGGAAATACATACTATAGTTTGCACGCCCCTGAGTCAAAGAACGCATCTGATTTGAATAACCAAACATTTCTGATAATGGAACTTCTGCTTTAATTGCCTTTCCGGAAGGAATATCATCCATACTCGAAACCATTCCACGACGACGATTAAGGTCACCGATAATATCCCCCATATACTCTTCTGGCGTTGTAACCTCAACAGACATTATAGGTTCTAAAATGACTGGATTGGCTTTAGCCACCCCGTTTTTAACGCCCATCCCAGCAGCAACACTAAATGCCATCTCATTCGAGTCAACATCATGATAAGAACCATCTATTAACTCAATAGAGACATCAACCAAAGGATAACCAGCAATAACACCACTTTCTAACTGCTGTTTTGCGCCTTTTTCGACAGCACCGATATACTCACGGGGTACCGCACCACCAACAATACTGTTGATAAACTCAAACCCAGAACCAGCTTCACGAGGTGATATCTTAAATACGACGTGACCATACTGGCCACGACCACCCGACTGACGCACAAACTTTCCGTCAGCTTCAACTGGTGTTTTAATAGTTTCACGGTAGGAAACCTGAGGCGCACCAACATTTGCTTCTACATTGAATTCACGCTTCATACGGTCAACAATGATATCCAAGTGCAACTCACCCATACCAGAAATAATGGTTTGATTCGTTTCTTCATCCGTTTTAACTCGAAATGAAGGATCTTCTGCAGCAAGCTTTTGCAGAGCAATACCCATCTTTTCTTGGTCAGCTTTCGTTTTTGGTTCAATCGCAATCGAAATAACTGGGTCAGGGAATTCCATCCTCTCAAGGATGATTTTATCATTCATATCACATAAAGTGTCACCCGTCGTTGTATCTTTCAAACCAACGGCACAAGCAATCTCACCTGCTCTAACTTCCTTAATTTCTTCTCGTGAATTTGCATGCATTTGCAGAATTCGGCCAACACGCTCTCGCTTCTGTTTAACAGAGTTATAAACAGGACTCCCTGCTTCAAGCACACCTGAGTAGACACGAAAAAAGGTCAAGGTTCCCACATAAGGGTCGGTCATAACCTTAAAAGCGAGTGATGAAAACGGCTCATCGTCTGTCGAGTGACGTTCAGCTTTAGTCCCATCTTCCAACTCACCTTGAATAGCAGGCACATCTACTGGAGAAGGCATGTATTCAATAACAGCATCTAACAAAGATTGAACGCCCTTATTCTTAAAGGCAGAACCACAAAACATAGGAACAATTTCAACATCGATACAACGCTTACGAATACCTTGCTTAATCTCGTCCTCAGACAAGTCACCATCTTCAAGATACTTATCCATTAATTCATCAGTCGCTTCAGCGGCCGCTTCAACCATTTTTTCATGCCACTCTTGACACAATTCAACCATATCATCAGGAATTTCTTCATAGGTATATTTCATACCCATATTCTCTTCTTCCCAATAAACAGCTTTCATTTTGACAAGATCAACGACACCTCGAAATGTCTCTTCAGCACCAATCGGCAACTGCATAGGGACAGGCACTGCACCCAAACGATCAATCACCATTTGGTTTACGTTTAGAAAGTTAGCACCGGCACGATCCATCTTATTAACGAACCCCATACGTGGCACACCGTACTTATCCGCTTGCCGCCATACAGTCTCAGATTGCGGCTCTACACCACTTACCGAACAAAAGCAGGTAACAGCACCATCTAATACACGCAATGAACGCTCAACTTCGATTGTGAAATCAACGTGACCTGGAGTATCAATTATATTAATTCTATGCTCAGGAAACTGCTTGGCCATACCACTCCAATGTGCAGTTGTTGCTGCAGAAGTAATGGTAATACCACGCTCTTGCTCTTGAGCCATCCAGTCCATTGTCGCGCCACCATCATGCACTTCACCAATCTTATGTGAAACACCTGTATAGTAGAGAATACGTTCTGTTGTCGTTGTTTTGCCCGCATCTATGTGCGCCATAATACCGATATTACGATATCTTTCAATTGGGGTCTTACGTGCCACGTTAATCAACCTTTTAATTTAATTCTAAAATAGCAAAAGGCCCTTAACAGGGCCCATTTCAGACTACCAGCGAAAATGCGAGAAAGCTTTGTTTGCTTCTGCCATTCGATGTGTATCTTCTTTTTTCTTTATTGCAGAGCCACGATTTTCGATGGCATCAGAAAGCTCTCCCGCCAAGCGCAACATCATGCCTTTTTCACTACGTTTACGTGCAGCTTCCACAACCCAACGCATTGCAAGAGCCATTTTTCTTTCAGAGCGAACTTCAACAGGCACTTGATAAGTTGCACCACCGACACGGCGAGACTTTACCTCAACCATTGGCCCAACATTTTCAAGCGCTTCTTTTAAAAGCTCAGCGTGCGCACCACCTTTTTTACGATCTACAACAACATCCAAAGCGTCATAAACAATCTTTTCAGCAACTGCTTTTTTACCGCTAACCATAATCATGTTAACGAATTTGGTTAAGGTTGTATCACCAAACTTTGGATCTGGTAATACGTGTCTTTTAGGTATTTCTCTTCTTCTTGCCATTCTTACTCTTCCGGTATAAATTTACACTAATTAATTGCAAAACGTATGTTAAAGGATACTTTACCCTTTAGGACGCTTCGCACCGTACTTAGAACGACCTTGTTTACGTCCATCAACACCGGAACAATCTAATGAACCACGAACGGTATGATAACGTACACCAGGTAAATCTTTTACACGACCACCGCGAATTAAAATCACGGAGTGTTCTTGCAAGTTGTGACCTTCACCACCAATATAACTAGAAACTTCATATCCATTGGTTAAACGTACACGTGCAACTTTACGTAGGGCAGAGTTTGGCTTTTTAGGGGTTGTTGTATAAACTCGCGTACAGACACCACGTCTTTGAGGACAAGCCTCTAACGCTGGAACGTTTGATTTTTTAACTTTATCTTTACGCGGCTTACGCACCAACTGGTTAATAGTAGCCATTCATTCTCACTCCATCTTAAGATCTAAATCTTAATTACTAAAAAAACATGGACACAAATTGTCCATGTGTAAGGTTGAGGGATTTTAGTGACCCTCATTCACATTGTCAAGCACAAGTTCATGAATTTATTCAATGAAATCTATGCTTACTCTATTTCACTTGCAGGCAAAGAAATCGTTTCTTCAACCAATTCGTCTGAATCGGCATCTATTGTTTTTCTGGACATAAAACTCGCAAGCTCCATTTGCGTTTTTTCCGCAGCCGCTTTACGCGCTTTATGATAGGCAAAACCTGTACCTGCTGGAATCAATCGGCCAACAATTACATTTTCTTTTAACCCAACCAACTTATCCTGCTTACCACTGACTGCCGCCTCAGTAAGAACACGCGTAGTTTCTTGGAAGGATGCTGCCGAAATAAAGGATTCTGTCGCTAATGAAGACTTGGTAATCCCCAAAAGAACACGCTGATAAGTAGCTTCAACACCCCCTTCTTGGGACACCTTTTCGTTCATCTCAAGAACACGAGCATATTCAGCCTGTTCCCCCTTAATCAAGGTAGTATCCCCCGTTGATTTAATTTCAACTTTTCGAAGCATTTGACGAACAACTGTCTCAATATGCTTATCATTGATTTTTACACCTTGTAAACGATAAACGTCTTGAACTTCATCCACAATATACTTTGTGAGTCTTTCCACGCCTAATAGCCTTAAAATATCATGCGGATTCGGGTTACCATCAACAACAACATCCCCCTTCTCTACACGCTCACCCTCAAAGACATCTACTGAGCGCCACTTAGGAATAAGGGTTTCATGCTGCTCACCATTATCCTGGGTAATAACCAATCGCTGCTTACCTTTGGTTTCTTTCCCAAAACCAACAACCCCAGATACTTCAGCCATAATAGCTGGTTCTTTTGGAATCCTTGCTTCGAATAAATCTGCTACGCGTGGTAACCCCCCAGTGATATCTTTTGTTTTTGAAGACTCTTGAGGAATTCTCGCAAGAATATCCCCCGCGCCGACTTTCTCATTTTCATTAACGATAACAACAGAGTTCTCCGGCAGGTAATACATAGCGGGTGTTTGCGTTCCAGGGAACGGAACGGTTTCGCCTTCTTCATCAACAATCTGAATGGTTGGTCGAACTTCTTTCGTTGCAGAAGAACGCTCTTTGGCACTTTTAACCACATGCGTTGTTAACCCTGTTAACTCATCCGTATGCTCTTCTACTGCACCTTCAAAATTTCCGAACTGAATTATCCCTTCAGCTTCTGTAATAATCGGATGAGTATGTGCATCCCAGTTTGCAAGAATGTTACCTGCATTAACATCAACACCATCTTTGACATTTAGCATTGAACCATAAGGAATTTTATAACGTTCTTTTTCACGCCCTAACGCATCTAATATGGAAATCTCGCCAGAGCGAGAAGTAACAACAACTTGCTCTTCAGAGTTTTGAATTGTTTTTAGATTATCGAACTTAACTTTACCATCATGCCTAACCTCTACCTGACTCTGAGCAGTCGAGGCTGAAGCTGTTCCACCAATATGGAAAGTACGCATGGTTAACTGAGTTCCTGGTTCACCAATCGATTGCGCAGCCATAACACCAACCGCCTCTCCTTCGTTAACCATATGACCTCTGGCCAAATCACGCCCATAACATTTCTTACAGATCCCAAACTTAGTTTCACAAGTAATAGGTGAACGCACTTTAACAGAATCAACACCGGAATCATCAATCAAATTCACCAATCTTTCATCAAGTAGCGTCCCTTTTGCAACGATCAAATCGTTATCCAAAGTAAAAACATCTTCAGCAACCACACGCCCCAGAATACGCTCTTTCAATTCTTCAACAACATCTCCGCCCTCAACATGTGAAGACATTGTAATACTTCCTTCTGTCTCACAGTCATCTTCGGTCACGACCACATCCTGAGAAACATCAACCAATCGACGAGTTAAATAACCTGAGTTAGCTGTTTTCAAAGCAGTATCAGCAAGTCCCTTACGAGCACCATGAGTTGAGATAAAGTACTGTAGAACATTCAAACCTTCGCGAAAGTTTGCTGTAATCGGCGTCTCGATAATTGACCCATCTGGCTTAGCCATTAGCCCACGCATCCCGCCTAATTGGCGCATCTGTGCAACAGAACCACGCGCACCGGAATCTGCCATCATATAGACCGAGTTAAACGAGGTTTGCTGAACATCATTACCATCAGCGTCTTTCACCGTTTCGAACTGTAGTTCTTCCATCATTGACTTCGTAACCAATTCATTGGTATGAGACCAAATATCAACAACTTTATTGTAGCGCTCACCCTCGGTGACCAAACCTTGCGCAAATTGGCGTTGAATTTCAGTAACCTGCTCATCCGCTTTAGCGATGATAGTCACCTTATCATCAGGAATTAACATATCATCCGAGCAGAATGAAAGACCTGCTAAGGTTGACCATTTAAAACCAGCATACATAAGCTGATCCGCAAAAATTACTGTTTCTTTTGGACCTAAAATTCGGTAACAAGCATTTAAGGCTTTAGAAATATTTTTCTTAGTAAGATTAAGATTAATGAGATCAAAACCCAAACCTTTTGGGAGAATTCTTAACAACAATGCTCGACCAACTGTTGTTTCAACGATACCTCGATTAACAGACTCAATGCCCGCATCATCAATCACGGTTTCTTCAACTTTTAACTTAATACGTGTGTGGATATGAACGGCTTTTGCATCAAGCGCTCTTTGTACTTCCATCCAATTTGAAAAGGCTTTACCTTCACCGATGTCATTAATCTTTTCCCGAGTAATGTAATACAAACCCAGTACAACATCTTGAGATGGCACAATAATTGGATCACCATTAGCTGGCGACAATAGGTTATTCGTTGACATCATCAGTGTACGTGCTTCTAACTGAGCTTCAAGGGATAAAGGCACATGAACGGCCATTTGATCACCATCGAAATCGGCATTAAATGCAGAACATACCAAAGGATGTAAGTTTATCGCTTTACCCTCAATCAACACCGGTTCAAAAGCCTGAATCCCAAGTCTATGTAAGGTTGGCGCACGGTTTAACAATACTGGATGCTCACGAATGACTTCATCTAAAACATCCCACACTTCCGGCAAGCCTTGCTCAACCATTTTTTTAGCCGCTTTAATCGTAGTGGCTAAACCACGCTTTTGTAGTTTGCTAAAAATAAAGGGTTTAAATAACTCAAGCGCCATCTTCTTCGGTAAACCACACTGATGTAATCGCAATGTTGGCCCAACAACGATAACAGAACGCCCTGAATAGTCGACGCGCTTACCAAGCAAGTTTTGACGAAAACGCCCTTGCTTACCTTTAATCATGTCAGCCAACGATTTTAATTGGCGCTTGTTCGTACCGGTAACCGCTCTACCACGACGACCATTATCCAACATCGAATCAACCGATTCCTGAAGCATACGCTTTTCATTACGCACAATAATATCAGGTGCCATTAGATCTAATAAACGCTTTAAACGATTATTACGATTAATAACACGACGATATAAATCATTCAAATCTGACGTTGCAAATCGACCACCATCCAAAGGAACCAAAGGTCTCAACTCAGGCGGAAGTACAGGTAAAACATCTAAAATCATCCACTCAGGCTTATTACCTGATTGCAAAAATGAGTCGACCAACTTTAATCTTTTAGATATTTTCTTTTGTTTCGTTTCCGAGCTAGTCGATTCCATTTCTTCACGTAATCGAGTTGACTCAGCTTCTAAATCAATTGCTTGCAACATTTTCTTAATGGCTTCAGCGCCCATTTGCGCCTCAAACTCATCGCCATACTCATCCATTGCATCTAAATATTCTTCTTCACTGAGAAGTTGCCATGGCTCTAAAGGCGTTAAACCTGGATCAACGACCATAAAGGCTTCAAAATATAAAACGGCTTCGATTTCCTTTAATGTCATGTCTAACATTAAGCCGATGCGAGAAGGCAAAGACTTTAAAAACCAAATATGGGCAACTGAAGTCGCCAGATCGATATGCCCCATTCTTTCGCGACGTACTTTGGATTGTGTCACTTCAACGCCACATTTCTCACAGATTACACCACGATGCTTTAAACGCTTATATTTACCACAAAGACATTCATAATCACGAACTGGTCCAAAAATCTTGGCACAAAACAAACCATCCCTTTCTGGTTTAAAGGTACGATAATTGATCGTTTCTGGCTTTTTGACTTCGCCAAATGACCAAGAGCGAATCTTTTCCGGTGAAGCAAGGGTGACTTTAATCGTGTCAAACTCACTTGAAACGTTTTGTTTTTTTAGAAAACCTAATAAATCTTTCATTATTCTTGCTCCAACTCAATATCAATCCCTAAGGCACGAATTTCTTTACGTAAAACGCTAAATGACTCTGGAATACCTGGCTCCATATATTCATTACCATCGACGATATTTTTATACATACGGGTACGACCATTTAAATCATCTGATTTAACCGTTAGCATTTCCTGCAAAGTAAAGGCAGCGCCATAAGCCTCAAGCGCCCAAACCTCCATTTCACCAAAGCGCTGACCACCAAACTGTGCTTTACCACCTAATGGCTGCTGTGTGACTAAGCTATAAGGCCCTGTTGACCGAGCGTGCATTTTGTCGTCAACCAAGTGATTCAATTTCAGATAATACATATAGCCCACGGTTACGGGACGATCAAACTGCTCACCCGACACACCATCAAACAAGACCATTTGACCTGACTCTGGTAACTCCGCCAATCTTAACAACGCTTTAATTTCAGATTCTGAGGCTCCATCAAAAACAGGAGAAGCCATTGGAACACCTTTTCTTAGATTACCGGCAAGCTCTATGATTTCAGCATCAGTCAAAGCATCAAAATCAACACCTTGCCCCTGAGTTTCATTATAAATCTTATGCAAAAATCCTTTAATGGTCTTAATATCTGCTTGCTCTTCAAGCATTGCATTAATTTTAGAACCAAGCCCTTCTGCAGCCAAACCTAAATGGGTTTCTAAAATTTGACCGACATTCATCCGTGAAGGAACACCTAATGGATTCAAACAGATATCGACAGGTCGACCTGTTTCATCATATGGCATATCTTCGACAGGGCAAATACGTGAAATAACCCCTTTATTACCATGCCGTCCGGCCATCTTATCTCCAGGTTGAATACGACGTTTAACCGCTACATAAACCTTAACCATTTTAGACACGCCAGGCTGGAGATCATCGCCCTGAGTTAACTTCTTGCGTTTTTCTTCAAAGGCAGCATTAAGCTCTTCTTTCTTAACTTCTAATTGCTTTTCCAACAATTCTAAGGTCTCAGCAATCGTCGTATCGGCAACATTTAAACCAAACCACTTTACTGAATCAATCGAGTTCAAATAGTCAGATGAAATTTGAGTCCCATCCACTAACGACTGACCTTCAAGCATTTGACGAATACGATCCAATGTATCTGCTAATAAGATTTTGTACTGCTCATCAATATCTTTACGAACTTTTTGCAATTCATCCTCTTGAATTGCTAAAGCACGAGCATCCTTTTTAACACCTTCACGTGTAAAGACTTGCACATCAATAACCGTACCTTCTACACCTTTACTAACACGCAAAGAGGTATCTTTAACATCAGATGCTTTTTCACCGAATATGGCACGCAGTAACTTTTCTTCCGGCGTCAGTTGCGTTTCACCTTTTGGCGTAACCTTACCTACCAAGATATCACCCTGCTTAACTTCAGCACCAACATAAACAATACCGGACTCATCTAAACGAGACAGAGCAGATTCACCGACATTTGGAATATCCGCAGTCACTTCTTCTGGCCCAAGTTTTGTATCTCGTGCCAAACATGTTAGCTCTTCAATGTGGATGGATGTATAACGATCTTCTTGAACAACGCGCTCAGATACCAATATAGAGTCTTCGAAGTTATAACCATTCCAAGGCATAAAGGCAATTCGCATATTTTGACCAATCGCCAACTCACCTAAGTCTGTAGAAGGTCCATCAGCTAAAACGTCTCCACGACTTACCGCATCACCTGCTTTAACAATCGGTTTCTGATTGATACAAGTATTTTGATTCGAACGCTGATACTTGATTAAATTATAAATATCAACACCCGTTTCACCTGGCGCTATTTCTGCTTGATTTGCCCTAACGACAATACGAGAGGCATCTGATGAAACCACTTCACCGCCACGAGAGGCAATCACAGTAACGCCCGAATCAATGGCAACGGTTTTTTCAATCCCCGTTCCAACGAGCGGTTTTTCTGCACGAAGGGTCGGCACAGCCTGGCGTTGCATGTTCGAACCCATTAATGCACGGTTTGCATCGTCATGCTCCAGAAACGGGATCAACGACGCTGCTACAGACACGATTTGCTTTGGTGAGACATCCATATAATCTACATCTTTAGACGACGCCAAGATCGTTTCATTTTTATGACGCGCTGTGACCAATTCATCTAGTAAATTATTGCCTGCATCCATAGCTGCACTTGCCTGAGCAATAACAAATTGACCTTCATCAATAGCAGAGACATACTCCACTTCCTCTGTCACCTGTCCATTGATCACCTTACGATAAGGGGTTTCCAAAAACCCATATTTATTGGTTTTTGCATAAATGGCCAAGGTATTAATCAAACCGATATTGGGTCCTTCCGGCGTCTCGATTGGGCAAACACGACCATAATGCGTAGGATGGACATCGCGCACTTCAAAACCAGCACGCTCACGAGTCAAACCACCTGGCCCAAGCGCAGAAACACGACGCTTGTGTGTAATCTCGGACAAAGGATTGACTTGATCCATAAATTGTGACAATTGACTTGAACTAAAGAATTCTTTGATCGCTGCAGAAACCGGTTTAGCATTAATCAGATCTTGAGGTAACAGTCCATCTGTTTCGGCTTGATTAAGACGTTCTTTAACCGCTCTTTCAACCCGAACCAAACCTACACGAAATGCATTTTCAGCCATCTCACCTACTGCACGAATACGACGATTCCCCAAGGTATCAATATCATCAATCGTACTATGACCATTACGGATGTTTAAAAGCTCTCTCACAACATCAATAATATCTTCGTTCTCAAGAACCAAACTGCCTTCGTTATCCTCACGGCCTAATCGTCTGTTCAGCTTCATTCTGCCAACCGCAGACAAATCATAACGTGATTCATCAAAGAACAAACTATTAAACAATGCTTCAGAAGAGTCTTTAGTCGGTGGTTCACCTGGGCGCATCATTCGATAAATTTCAATTTGCGCTTCTAACTGTGAGGTAGCATGATCTAGATTTAAGGTATCAGAAATATAAGAACCATTCTCAAGATCATCGATATAAAGCACTCTAAAAGACAGGCCTTTAATCACCTTAATATTTTCAACCAGCTCAGCTGTCATAACCTCATTAGAACGAGCCACCAGTTCACCTGTCGCTTCATTGGTAATACCACAAGAAAGAACCTTGCCGACTAAGAATTCATCTGGAACAACAAAACTTTTAACTTTTAATTCTTTAAGGTGCTTTAAATGGCGAGCCGAAATCTTCTTACCGGCATCAACAACAACCTCATTGCCAATGCGAATATCAAACGCAGCGGTTTGCCCCTTAATTTGTTCAGGCACCAACTTCATAACATATTGCTTGGTCTTCGCTTGATAACTAATTTCGGAATGATCAAAAAAAGCATCCAAAATTTCTTCTGTACTATATCCCATTGCCCTTAGAATAATTGAAACGGGCAGCTTACGACGGCGATCAATACGAACAAAAACACAGTCATTATGATCAAATTCGAAATCCAACCATGAGCCACGATAAGGAATAATTCTTGCATTAAACAAAACCTTGCCAGAAGAATGCGACTTGCCTTTATCGCTATCAAATATCACCCCGGGTGAACGATGCAACTGAGTCACGATAACGCGCTCAGTCCCATTGATAACAAAAGTCCCGTTTTCTGTCATTAAAGGTAATTCGCCGAGATAAACTTCCTGTTCTTTTACATCTTTAACGGGACGTTTTCCCGCTGGCGCATCTTTATCATAAAGCACCAAACGCATCTTAACGCGCAAAGGGGAAGAGTATGTCACACCCCGTTGCTTACATTCTTTAACGTCAAATTCTGGCTGACCCAATGAATAACTCACATACTCAAGGTCTGCTGTACCTGCAACACCATGAATAGGAAAAACCGAAGTAAAAGCCGCATGCAAACCCGCTGCAGCTCTATCCAAAGGCTTTTTATCCTTCTGTAAAAACTCTTTAAAAGACTCTTTCTGCAAAGAAAGAAGGTAAGGTACTTCAAGAATAGAAGAACGCGTCGCAAAGTCTTTACGAATACGTTTCTTTTCAGTTAAAGAATAGGCCATCAATTACCCCAACATTAAATTTAATTTAACCGGAAGTTCTCACTTCCTAAAAATGCATAAAACTGTAATAACAGTTAGCAGACTATTGATCACACTTTTACACACTACTATAAACAACAAAAGGCCGACGTAAAAAACGCCAGCCATTGTCAAGCCTCAAGAGCTGAATAAGTAATAATTACTTAACTTCAACCTCAATTCCAGCTTCCTTAAGATCATTAGCAAGCGCTTCAGCTTCGTCTTTAGAAACACCTTCTTTAAGTGTAAAAGGAGCACTTTCAACAGCGCCTTTTGCTTCTTTCAAACCTAATCCAGTTGCTGCACGTACCGCTTTGATTGCAGCTACTTTGTTTGCGCCAGCACCGGTTAGAATAACATCAAACTCAGTTTGCTCTTCAGCAGCCGCGCCAGCATCACCAGCAGGCCCTGCAACCGCTACAGCTGCAGCTGAAACACCAAACTTTTCTTCCATTGCACTAACCAACTCAACCACTTCCATGACTGACATATTTGCAACGGCTTCTAAAATATCTTCTTTTGTAATTGCCATTTTGTAATTCCTTAAAATTAAATTGTATTAATAATACTTAAGCTGCTTCAGCTTCTTTTTGATCCTTAACAGCGACCAAACCACGTGCCAATTTAGCAACTGGCTCTTTCATAACATAAAGCAACTTACTAAGAGCTTCATCGTAAGTAGGTAAGGCAGCAATCGCATTCAATTGACTTGAATCCATTACCCCTTCACCAATAGACAAGGACTTAACAACCAAAGCTTCATTTGTTTTTGCAAAGTCTTTAAAAACTCGCGCAGCCGTTCCTAGCTCTTCGCCAGAAAAAGCAAAGATAAGCGGGCCCGTAAAAGTCTCAGCCATATCTTCAAATTTAGACCCTGCTACTGCACGACGAACCAACGTGTTCTTAACAACACGAATTATCACATTTGCATCACGGGCTTTCGAACGAAGCTCGGTTAGTTGTGCCACTGTCAAACCTCGATACTCAGCCGCAACCATTGAACCCGCCCCTGAAACCAACTCAGCAACTTCTTCAACAACAGCCTTCTTATCTTTGATATTGAGTGCCATATAACCTCCAAAACAGTTTGGCAATTGCCAAACTCTTCCATCTACGTAGGCTTAAATCAATTAAGAATGTACATCAACATTCGCCTACGGTCTGCGATGGGCGCGCTCACATAAGTACAACTTAATTCAAGGCAACCCTATTCGCATTTCACTGATTAACAGTAAAATTCTTTATTACAATGACGACTGATCTAAAAGTAAACCTGGCCCCATTGTGCTAGAAATAGAAACTTTCTTCATATAAGTTCCCTTTGCAGCAGAAGGCTTCGCTTTATTTAAATCCTCAATCAACGCATTTAGATTTTCTTTTAACTTTTCAGGATCAAAGGAAACCTTACCGATTGAAGCGTGAACAATCCCTGCTTTATCAGCACGAAACCGAACTTGACCCGATTTTGCTTTTTGAATCGCACCAACCACATCAGGCGTTACCGTACCCGTCTTAGGATTCGGCATCAAACCACGTGGACCTAAAACCTGGCCCAACATACCGACAACTCGCATCGCATCGGGTGATGCGATAACCACATCAAAATCCATCATGCCACCTTTAACTTCGGCCGCAAGATCATCCATACCGACAAAATCTGCACCGGCTGCTTTTGCTGCTTCAGCATTTGCATCACCCGTAAAAACAGCGATACGAACATCTTTACCCGTACCATTTGGCATAACCGTTGCGCCACGCACAACTTGATCTGATTTACGAGGATCTATCCCTAATTTAATTGCAACATCTACGGACTCTGAAAATTTTGCAGTCGCCAATTCCGACAACAACTTAAACCCTTCAATTGCATCATATGCCTTTAAGGGTTCAACTTTATCGGCATACATCTTTTGCTTCTTTGTTAACTTTGCCACTTTGATTACCCCTCTACCGTTAGGCCCATGCTACGCGCTGAACCAGCAATAATTTTCACAGCCGACTCTAGGTCATTAGCATTCAAATCAGCCATTTTTGCATTAGCAATTTCTTCTAACTGAGCTTGAGTTACCATCCCTACTTTATTCAAATTCGGGACGCCTGACCCTTTTTGGATACCGGCTGCTTTCTTCAAGAGAATTGAGGCTGGTGGGGTTTTAGTAATGAAAGTGAAGCTGCGATCATTATAAACTGTAATAACAACAGGAAGAGGCAGACCCTTTTCAACCGACTGAGTTTGTGCATTAAATGCTTTACAAAACTCCATGATATTAACACCATGCTGACCCAATGCAGGACCAACTGGTGGACTAGGATTTGCATTTCCAGCAGGAACCTGCAACTTAATATAGGCTTGTATCTTCTTTGCCATTGTATTCTCCTTATGGGTAAAACGTCTTTCAACTCCCCAGGGTGACTAAAATGCTTACTTAAGTAAGCAACCTTAATTTCTAACTTTCTTAATTTCTAACTTTTTTCGACTTGCGTAAACTCTAATTCAACCGGCGTTGAGCGACCAAAAATTAACACAGACACCTGCAACTTATTCTTATCGTAATCAACTTCTTCAACGACCGCTTCAAAATCATTAAAAGGCCCATCAATGACACGAACCATTTCACCTGGTTCATAAATCACTTTTGGCTTAGGCTTATCAACACCTTCTTCAACTTTTTGTAGAATTCGATCGACCTCTTTCTGAGAAATGGGTGCAGGGCGATCAGATGACCCCCCAATAAAACCCATTACTTGAGGGACACTTTTAACTAAATGCCAGGTATCATCATTCAACTCCATCTGAACCAAAACATATCCAGGAAAGAATTTACGCTCAGAGGTTCTTTTTTTGCCATCCCGAATTTCAACTACCTCTTCAGAAGGCACTAAAATTTTACCGAAATCGCCCGCCAAGCCAGCACGCTCAACATGCTCCTCAATCCCTTTCTTAACTTTATTCTCATACCCGGAATACGCATGAACGACATACCATCTTTGAGCCATACTACCCACCTTGCCCTGTTAACAACTTAACCGCCCACAAAAAGAACATGTCGACCAACCACAAAAAGATACTCATGACGATAACCACCACAAACACCATTAACGTCATTTGCACCGTTTCAGGCCGTGTTGGCCAAATGACCTGCCTGACTTCTTTCTTTGCATGAGAAACATACTGAAACCAAGAGCGACCTTTCTCAGTTTGATAAAAGACCAATGCGGACACAGCAGCACCCACAAGCACACCCAACACCCTAATAACAGCATGGGCTTCAGCGTAATAATAATATCCAGTAAAGCTCGCAATCAATATTGCAACTGCCATAAACAGCTTGAGCGTTTCTAGTGAACTCGTATTTGTAGAATTATCTGTTTTATGACTCATAACTATCTAATATCTAAAATAAAAACGACCCACTAAACAAACGGGTCGCAAGAAATTTGGCAGGGGTAGAGGGATTCGAACCCCCAACACCCGGATTTGGAATCCGGTGCTCTACCAATTGGAGCTATACCCCTAAAAAATGAAACAGCTTACGTTTCAGTACTCGAAAAAAAAGGGGATTATACAATCCCCCTTTTCTTTTAGCAAGTGCTATTTCTACTATCAATTAGTCAAGAATTTTAGCAACAACCCCTGCACCAACTGTACGACCACCTTCACGAATCGCAAAACGCAAACCTTCGTTCATCGCAATCGGGTT
>PEWX01000007.1 GCA_002779995.1 Piscirickettsiaceae bacterium CG07_land_8_20_14_0_80_44_28 | reverse complement strand
CCTTTTATTTTATTAGATAATTTACTTTTTACGCCAGGTAGTGATTTATGGACACGATAAAGACCGAACCGACCAATCAAATGTCTAAAGCAGAAGAATGGGCAAACAGTCTCAGTCATGGGTTTGGTTTATTGGCGTCTTTTGTGGGCGCGCCTTTACTGATTGTCCATGCGGTACAACAAGGGGATGTCGGTTATATTGTGGGGTCAAGCATCTTTGCGGCCACGGTGATCTTGCTGTATTTTTTCTCGACACTCTATCACGGCCTGCCCGAAGGCAAACCCAAGCGGGTTTTTTTAATCATGGATCACATGGGCATCTTTTTATTAATTGCCGGAACTTATACGCCCTTTACGCTGGGCGTTCTCAATGGTGCTTGGGGGTGGTCAATTTTTGGCGTTATTTGGGGGCTGGCCGCATTGGGCATGCTGCTAAAATTATTAGAACGAACACCCCGCCCACACTTTTTTACCGCCCTTTATTTAGTCATGGGTTGGGTGATGATTGCCGCGGTGAATCCAATGTTGGAAAATGTCGCGACGGCAGGCTTACTCTGGTTATTAGCAGGCGGATTATTTTATTCCTTTGGGGTGATTTTCTTTGTGCTCGACCATCGTTTAAAGTTTGGGCACATGATTTGGCATTTATTTGTAATGGCCGGCACCACCAGTCATTACATTGCAGTTTATGGATATGCCTATGCGACTTAAAAATGACCAGAACAAATTTACTGAACCAAGCTTGCGCGGGACACAATCGCATGGCTTGTCCGCCGCCCCTTAGTTCACCCGACGAAAACCAATAAAAGGTAGCGTCCCCTTTCCCCCTAGGTAGCGTCCCCTTTCCTAATCACGATTTTAAAATATTATTGCGCAAGCAAATATTATGTCATACACTGTCTTACAGGTTTATTACACCTAAACAGGAGAAGGTTATGGGATCATTGACGATTCGATTGGATGAAAAAACGGATGCCATGTTGGAGCATTTTTCAGAGGTTTTGCAGCAAAATAAATCTAGCTTAGTGCGCGCCAGTATTGTTGAGTTTTTAACGCGCCAAGCAGAGATTGAACAAGAAAAAGCCGCCTTAGAAAGCAAGATTAGAGTGAATTCTCATGCGGATGTTCAAAGCAGAGCGGCTGAGTCTGAAGCCAGTTATCATTTAAGTGATGAGGCTTATGAAGAGGAAATGGATCACTTTTTTGCCAAAGAGTTAGGCTTGGTTAGATGAGGGTTGTTAAAACACGATTTTATGTTCAACAACTTCAAAACATTTTGCGTTTTATTGCTCTAGACAATCCCTATGCCGCCTTGGGCTTTGAACGGGCGTTAAATGCTAAGCTGCACCTGATTCAACAACAACCCTATTTATGTCGCGCATCACAACCCTTTGACGACTCTGCTTACCGAGATTTAATTCACAAAGGCTATACGCTAATCTATAAAGTGTGTGATGATCACCTGCTGTTGTTGGACTTATTTAAATGGCAAAACCGTTAATGTTTTCGACCCAAACAAAACTGAACCAATTTATTGGCAAAATTACACCAAAGACGTAGCCACAAAACTTGACCGCCACATCTAGTTAGCCATAAAAATTGCGTCGATTCACTGACCGAACATACATGTATATACCTTGTGGAATTAGGGCAAATGTCATACCGGATAGCGGAATCATATAAGCACCAACAACCGATACAGCCATAAAAGTATTGACCATTGATAACGGAACGTAACCTTCCAGCTTTTCAATTCGATCTATTGCCTGTCCATAAAGGAACATTATCGGTCCTGCATAGAAAAACCAGAACGCTGCAAACTCCACATAGTTTATAGCACCACCGAGAAACGAAAAATCCGCCGCACCACTACTGATATTAAAAAACCAGCTACGCGAAAAATTCAAAAACTGATCGCCAAAAACTCCTGGCAAGATAGCCAATATCACATGCAGAACCCCTGTTGACATAAGCAGCCTGCCATGTATTCGAGGATTATTCATTTGCATGGTTTGTTTTTTTCCTGCCATTGTTTTCCATTTTCAAACTGACCTTTCGAAACAAAGGGCTCTGACCCTTTACTTTCTAGTCGCTCCGTTTGACCCGTTTGTTAGATTTCAAACCCTTCCGACTGCGGTTTTAAAGGGTTTATCAGAATAATCTTGTCCCACTGATGCTCAATAGAGATGCATTCTCTGAACTGTTTTCTGTTTATTTCATCCAAACCGTAGCCAATATGGTCAACTAACAGTAACCACCATGTGGAATACTTTTGGTCTTGGGCATTTATTATGTGTTGCTTTTTCTCAAGACATATTTTGATATTTCGCTCGACCTCACTTAGTACCCAACCGCCCCTGTCGCGATCACTTGCACCACCCATTAAAAACACATTTTCACCATCGGTTGTGCCTGGAAAAATTTGAATACTTATGTTTTTAGTTATTTCATGTTCAGAAAAAGCGTCAAGAGGGTTGTTTAAGTAGTGCTGCAATACTTTTCTAAATAATGGTTTTAATTTCTTAAATTTTTCAACTGGCCGTTGGAAAGAAACAAAGATTAAATATGTTTTTCCATTGTACTTAGGTTTAAATTCAGTCAATACAGTCTCCAGGCCGTCGTAAAGAGAAATGCTGTTTTCCTCTAGTCCTTTTTCTTTACCGTTGTGGTTGTAATGTTGGTTTAACCTTCTGACTTCCACGGCAATGTTGCCATTCAGGAGAAAGTCGGGGGACACATTGCCGTCAGGCTCGAAGATTATAGGCCCGAGTTTAATTGACTCAAGATATTCTCTGGCGATCGTTTCAGTTTGATCCATATATTTTCTTCGAAGCCTAAATATGAGGTATAAGGCAATATTGCCTGGTTATTGGTTATTCACTTTCTTTTCATGTCTATTGAGGCATATTCACAAAACTTGTTGATTTGATAGGGTATTTAGTCTTACAGAATCTTGCTGCGTAAGCAAGCAGAACTTTGATTTATTAAGCTTGCTGAGTGCTTTTCTTTGCATAGGCTGGTCGATCGCCAAACGTCTCAGCATAACGATGGGAATGAAATATTTGTATTGGTTGGTGGTCGTATCGTTGTCAGGCTTTTGTGAGAAGGCAAGGTACTTGAAAAGGGTGAGACTATTCGGATTAAAGGAGGGTTAAAAGCGGACGTTTTATTGAGCTTTATCAATAAAAAAAGCCAGCGCACTGGGTCGCTGGCTTCATCAAATCAACCTGAGTTATTATTTAATTGCTGGTAAGCCGCCAATATAACCGAAGTTTCCTGCATTTGCTTTTTGAATGCCAATGGCTTCTACAGCAGCTTTCATATCCGCATTCAGGGTAGAAATATATTCTCCATGATGCTGAGAATTACTCATAATATAGGCATATTCATTCACATCTTCCACCACTTGTAATCCAGTTGCTTCAGCCCCGGTCACTAGAGATAAGATGCGCGTTAGTTTTTTGGTATCGACATTATATGCCCACACAAAGTTGTTAACATGGGTACCGGAGTCTTCACCGATAAATAAAGTGCGCATATTTTCAGCGAAAAAGACATTATCCGTATTGGCAATATATTTTGGATCTGCCGTATTGCCTAATGCATCCGCAGTAATATCACGGCCACGAAGTCCATCTTCGATATAGAAGTTAGTCACAACATAATCTGATTCGATCAGATTACCGGCAGAATCATCTTGACCGGCCTTCATCGGCATAGTCAACGTTGCGCCTGCGTTGATTTTAGCCATTTTTAGGTGTTCCATTGATGCCGGAAGACTGTTATCTGTCATGCCCTTATCCAAGTATGAGATGGCCATATATAAATGCTTGTCTTTATCATTAACCGCGATACCTTCCATTTTATTAAACTCAGTGGTTGCCCCAAGTAAGGCGGCATAACGGCGAGTTTCTAAAAAAGCGGCTGCGGTTTCTTTACCGGCTTTAACGCTAAGACATTCGTCTGTGGTAGAACCCGCACGAATACGCGTGTAACCTGTTGCACAAGAGCCATCTGCTGCCGGTGCAACATTATTAAAAATGTCGCCGAATGTATGGGTGTCTGCCAAGGCTTTTACTGCTGCATCTGTTCCATGACCTAATTTCACCCACTTGATATCCGCAGAGTAGGCACCTGTTTGTGTTGCTTTAGCCGCATACAAGGTTCCCGCTGTTAAATCACCGGCTTTGTCTGCCACATACATGATGGAGGCGACGTTTGTGCCGTCATCACCGTAGTAAGCGGTTTTGCTGTCTGCCATCACCTTAGTCATCTCCCAGGTGCCGCGTCCCATAGAATAATGCTTGACCACTTGAGTCGTGCCATCTTCCTTCACCGTCACTTCTGGAATATAACCATAATGATAAGGATTTGCCTTAGCCGCAGTGCTGTTTGTAAAATAAAGCTTATCTAATTGATCAAGACCAGACTGAGTGCCCGTGTATTTTGAAGATAAAGGGTTGTATTGTAGATCGTAATCTTCTTCCGAACCTAGGTGGGTATTCCAAGGCGTTTGCGATCCAAAGCAAGGAATCCAAAGGCCATCAACACCGGAAAAATTGATTGGAGATTGATTCACAGCCGTTAGTTTTCCGGTCGTTGCATCTTGCCCCATTTCAGTTAAAATCATGCTCATCGGCCTACGGGCTAAGCGTGAAGTCGATTCTGAACCATCTGCTAAGACTTCTTTCCAGTCGTATTCTAGGTGAGAGACCATATACAGCTTGTCGCCGATTTTAAGTAGGCTGTTGGCATCAGGGGTTTCTGCAACCGCAGGTGAACCATTTGGATCCATGATCGGATTCATGTTTTCATCATACATCGTTCCTGCCGGATAGGCGCTTTTACCGACTTTATCATTAACCCCAAATAATTTGTTGTAAGCTAATGAATAAGTTGCCGTTGTGCCATCGGTATAAGTGACTGTTGCAACCGAATCAGAATAAGTTTCCGCCATTTTAGCAGCCGTGCTAGGCGCAGGTGTTTCTGAAAAACTGACTGACTTGATTGTCTTAGTTGCACTAACCCCATCTACTCCATCAGTACCATCTTTACCATCAGCGCCGCATCCAACCAACAACATAGTTGAAGCTGAAACAGCCATTGCCAAAGCAATATTTAATTTTGTTAATTTCATTGTAGAGTCATCCCTTAGATTTAGATATTTAGATAGCGTTAAAGTTAAAATAACAAGACAAATATTAGCGATCATTTGTGACCGTTTATTGATGGAAAATTGAAATTAATTCGGAAGATTTGTGACAGATCGACTTCCACTGCATCTATCAAATCACCAGGCCTGCCTCTTTAATTCTTAGCTCAGGCCTGGTGATATTTGGAGGGACTTATGAGATTTCAAGCAACAAAAAAGCGGCCTTTTAGACCGCCTTGAAAACAACTGAAATAAAAAGGTAACGTCCCAATGCCATTAAGTTAAGCTTTAACACATTGATTATGTTAATATAAATCCTGTATTTTATAGTTTAAAAAGGACGC
>PEWX01000085.1 GCA_002779995.1 Piscirickettsiaceae bacterium CG07_land_8_20_14_0_80_44_28 | reverse complement strand
ATCGCATTGCCATCCAAAAACATCTAAGCGATGGCTTTATGAAAAACGATTATTTAAATCGAACTGACACCAATGGCAAAGACGAACTGAATGCCCGGGGTAAATTACGTTTTTTCCCCAGCGACACCAGCCAATTAGATGTGACACTGCTACACGCCAATCTCGACAATGGTTATGATGCCTGGTCTTTAGACAATACCTTTACCACCCATTCTGACGAACCGGGCAAAGATACACAAAAAAGCAATGCGGGGGCGATTAAATATCAGTGGTTTGGCGAACAAATGACCCTTGTCAGCATCACCACCCTGGGTCAATCCGACATGACCTACAGCTATGATGGCGACTGGGCATACAATGGCTATCATACAACCGGGGACAATACTTATGTTTATCAAAACCTCAAGGATCGCCAAACCTTAAGCCAAGAAATTCGCTTGATTTCCGAACCGCAAGCCAAACTGTTTAACGACACAACTGACTGGTTGGTCGGCGCTTATATTGCCCAAATGGATGAAGCCAATCACACCACGGATAATTACGGCACTGATTTAAGCAGTGACTATCAAGTGATTAAAACCGCCGGGTTTGGTCAGTTAGACACCCAAGTTGCAGAAAACACCACCCTATCGACCGGTTTGCGTATCGAACAACACCAAGCGCAATATGATAATAACAATGCCGAATCTTACCGACCGACTGACAGTATGGTGGGTGCCAATATCAGTCTGACTCAGCACTTTAGCCCGCAGCGATCCGCTTACGTTACCGTCTCTCAGGGCTATAAAGCCGGCGGCGTGAATACCGGACTGGCGATTGCCGATGAAGCCTTGCGCGATTTCGATACAGAAACGGTCATTAACACCGAAATCGGTTATCAAGCCAACACTTTTGACAACACCTTATCGACCCATATTGCCTTATTTCACATGAATCGCAGTCAGCCGCAATTTGAAGGCTACACCTATGTTGGCAACAACTATGTGTATTACACCGAAAATTTCGACTCCGCCACCAACAGTGGTTTAGAAGCTGACCTAAAGTGGCAGATGACCCCAAAATGGCAACTGTTCTCAACACTGGGCTTACTCAACACCAATGTTAAAGGCACTTCTGCGTCGGGCGCCTTTAGCATCAGCAACCGTGACCAAGCCCATGCGCCCAATTATCAAGCAACCATCGGCACCCACTATCGCCACCCTACAGGTTACTTTGCGCGCTTAGAAGCCACTGCGGTGGATGCGTTTTATTTTGACACCTCTCATTCACAAAAATCTCAGCCCTATCAATTGGCGAATGCCCGCCTTGGCTATCAAACCAAGCAATGGGAAGTGGCGCTTTGGGCGAAAAACTTAACAGATGAACGCTATGCAACCCGTGGCTATTATTTTGAAAATGAACCAACCTATAGCATCACCGAACAATATATTCGTCTTGGGAATCCGCGTCAGATTGGTCTGACGGCCAGTATGAATTTTTAGGCATGGCGGGGTAAAACGGCCAGGCCTGGTCGTTTTTATCCGTTTTTTGAATCAACCTTAACAACCTTCTGTGAGAGAAAACCCCATGAAAGCATCTATTGATATCAGCATGTACCCGCTTCAAGATCACTATTGCCCCGCCATCTTGGCCTTTATTGCTGATTTGGAAAGTCACGCCAATATTCATATTGAAAGAAACGCCCTCAGCACCCAAATCTTTGGCGACTATCGCACCCTCATGAACGCCCTGACCGAAGATGTGGAGAAGGTGCTCAAACAAAATCCTAAAACCATTTTTGTGATTAAACTGCTCGGCACCGATCGATCCAAAGCGGACATAGACAATTGTGGAGACGTCTAATTTTTTCGATGAAGCGCTAACCGCCCTTGCGGCACTTTCCGGTTGGGAAGCCATTGCAACGTTGCTTGGCATTGCTTATGTGATTTTGGCGATCCGCCAATCTATCTGGGCATGGCCCAGCGCTTTTGTCAGCACACTCATCTATACCATTTTGTTTTGGCAAGCCCAATTGCCTTTACAATCGCTGCTCAACGCCTACTACCTTGCTATGGCGGTTTACGGCTTTTGGCTTTGGCACCAACCGCCACAATCCGACAAAGCCATTCAAGTTCACCAACAAACTTTTGGGTTTCACCTATCCTTTTTGCTACTCGGCAGTTTATTGACTTGGGGCATAGGCAGTTATTTGCAAAGTGGTAACTATTCGGCCGCCCCCTATTTAGACGCCGGGGTGATGATTTTTTCGGTGCTCAATACCTATTTGATGGCACGTAAACTCCTAGAAAATTGGCTCTACTGGCTGGTGATTAACTCCGCCGCCATGTATCTCTACTGGCTCAGTGGCTTCTACCTGACCATTGTGATGTTTATGCTCTACTTTGTGCTCGCCATTATCGGCTATCTGACTTGGCGAAAAGAGCTACACGCCCAAAAAACCGCTTGATTAATCAAACCAAGTGGGGAAATTTAACCAGGCCTGGGCGTTTTGTTCACCGAATACTTGCAGTTGGCACAGCACCGCGCGATAGACTTGGCGCACTGGCGCAAGGGTTGGTGGGCGCTCAGGATAGGCTTTTAGAAACCAATTGGCTTGTTGCTCGGTCAACAAGGCTTCTAACAGCACCCATTCTAACGCCACCGGCCCAAACACCACCGCATCCAAATCGGTTAAGGCTAAGCGCCCAGCTTCCACTAAAAACTGATCCCAGCGTAAATCGGGCATAATCACCCCAAATTGTTCGGGCATAAATGCTTCCGGGTGCGCTGCTAACGGCTGCAAGCTTTGCTGTTTTAATTGTCGCTGACTGATAGACGCGTCGGGTAAGGTTTGCAAAAAATCTTGTAATTGCTTTGGCCAGCTTTGGCGTTCGCCTTGTGGCTGTTGCAAACCGCCAAATCTGGTGCTACTTAGGTTGTGCCAATGATATAAATGATCTGCAAGTTGCTCAACCATCGCTTGTTCTAGCGGTTCAGTTTGAGTGGGTTGCCCTGCCAAAAAATGGGTTCTAACCCCACAGGGCTGAGCGTCGGCATTATAAACCGTCTGTAACCAACATGGCAGCGGGATAGGGGTATGCTGTGCCAACCAAGGGTAACAGGTTTCAAAGGCGGCAATTTGTTGGCTTAGCGTTACCCCAAATAGTTGATGCATTCCTTGCCAAAATGGACTGTCTTGCGCATCATCTCTTAGCCCTTTAATCACTTCGATATGGTCATCAAACTGTTGCAATAAAATATGATGACTGCTGTCAGCAAACGGACTGGGCAGGACTTTCAGGGTATTGGGTTGGTCGCTGTGTGACCAAGCGATAAGCTGTTTTAGATTCATCTGGTGTTTTATAACTCTTAAGGCTGACAGACAACAGTAAAGGGTCATGTTTTACCCTATAACACGTTACAATAGCAAGCAGTTGTAGCAAATTTGGCATGGCAGAACAAGCAGGTGAAAAACATGAGTGAACCTTTGACAACGGCGCTGGCAAATTTGCCGGAACTCCTAAAAAAGGATTTAGATCAACCGCTCTGCGTTTGCAACCAAGTCATTAAACTGGATATTATCAAAGCCATTGTTGCGGGCGCCAATACCCTCGAACAGGTTCAACAACAAACCTCTGCGTCTGATGGCAATGGTTGCTGCCGCCGACAAGTTGAAAGCCTGCTAAACCACCTTTGTGAAAGAGAGTCTGCTGATGCCAACGACTGAGAATAACCGTCCTGTTTTTCAAGTCAATCAGATTACCAAAACCTATCAAATGGGCGAAGTGTCCGTTCATGCTTTAAGAGGGGTTTCATTGGAACTCTTCCAGGGCGAACTCTCGGTTTTATTAGGCGCGTCGGGTAGTGGTAAATCGACCTTGCTGAATATTCTTGGCGGTCTCGATACGCCTACCCAAGGCCAAGTGCTCTATCAAGGCAAGGAACTTTCGCTCGATTTAAGCCAAGCCACTGAAGCGCAGCTAACCGACTATCGCCGCTTTCACGTCGGTTTTGTGTTTCAGTTTTATAATCTCATTCCCAGTCTCACCGCAGCAGAAAATGTTGCCGTGGTCACCGAAATCGCTAAATCACCCATGACCCCGGCTGAGGCACTTGAGTTGGTGGGGCTAGAGAATCGACTCAACCATTTCCCCGCACAATTATCCGGCGGCGAGCAACAACGGGTCGCTATTGCGCGCGCCATTGCCAAAAATCCCGATGTGTTACTCTGTGATGAACCCACTGGCGCCCTCGACTCTAAAACAGGCATCAAGGTCTTAGAAGCCTTGGCGAAAATCAATCAGGAACTGGGCACCACCACCAGCATCATTACCCATAATGCCGGTATTGCCAGTATGGCCGATAGAGTCATTAAGTTAACCGACGGCCAGATTGTCGATATTCAACAAAACGATTCGCGCATCCAAGCGCAAGCCCTGAGCTGGTAGCCGACCATGAGAGCCATTGACATCAAATTATGGCGCGAACTGTGGGATATGCGCATGCAAGCGCTGGCCATTGCCATGGTTATTGTCAGTGGGGTTGCCATTTTTATTATGTCCCTGAGTACCTATGACTCGCTTAAAGAAACCCGAGACAGCTATTATCGCGTTCACCAGTTTGCGGATGTCTTTGCGAATTTGACACGGGCACCTATGTCCTTAGCACAGCGCATTGAAGATATTCCCGGTGTCGCTAGGGTCGAAACCCGGGTGGTGACCTATGTCAACCTAGACGTTCCTGGCTTTAAAGACCCCGTTAGTGGTCACATGATTTCATTACCGAGGCATCAAGAACGCCAAATGAATCGATTATTTTTAACGCAAGGTCGTCTGGTTGATCCCAGCCGCGATAATGAAATTGTCATGAGTGTGGAGTTTGCCAAGGCGCATCAACTTGAACTGGGGGATAAAATCTGGGCGATTATCAATGGTCGCCGTCAAGCCTTAACCATTGTTGGTAAAGGCATGTCACCGGAATATATCTACCAAATCGCACCTGGGGCGATGTTCCCGGATTATCAACGTTACGGCGTGATGTGGGTCGCGCGTAAACCGCTTGCCAGCGCCTATGATATGGAAGGTGCCTTTAATAATGTCACCCTTAAACTCAATCGAAACATCGAGCCAAAAGCCGTTATTGAGCAGCTGGACGATCTACTCAAACCCTATGGCGGCACGGGTGCCATTGACCGACATGACCAGCTATCACATCGTTTTCTGGATGAAGAACTGAAACAATTGCAAAATATGGCAACGATGTTTCCCATTATCTTTTTTGCCGTGGCCGCTTTTTTACTCAATGTGGTCGTGAGCCGCTTAATCAGCTTACAAAGGGAACAAATAGCCATCCTAAAAGCCTTTGGTTATAGCAACCTAGCAGTGGGTGTACATTACAGCAAATTGATTTTAATGATCGTCGTGTTTGGCATTATCATCGGCACTTTTCTAGGCATCTGGATGGGCACCAGTATGAGTGAGCTATATAGCAAATTTTACAGTTTTCCTTACTTAGTCTATGAACTCAAACCTTGGGTATTGGTCAGTGCCGGCATCGTCAGCATTGGTGTCGCACTCATCGGTACTGTCTATGCCGTGCGCAAAGCCATCAAGCTTCCTCCCGCCGAAGGGATGCGCCCGGAACAAGTGGCCATTTACCGCCCAACCGTTATCGAGCGTTGGGGGCTACAAACGCTATTTTCACAGCCCACACGCATGATTTTGCGTCATCTGGAGCGCCGCCCCCTTAAATCCCTACTGACCAGTTTAGGCATTAGCATGGCATTTGGCATTATGATGGTCGGCGGCTTTCAGGAAGGCGCGATCAACCACATGATTGATGTGCAATACAAACTCAGTCAGCGGGAAGATATGATGGTCTTTTTTGTGGAACCCAGCGCCAAAGATGCACTCTATTCGCTGCAAAGTTTAGAAGGTGTTGAATATGCTGAAGGTCTGCGCAGGGTAAATGCCCGTTTAAGACATGAACATCGCAGTTATCGTACCGGGGTTCAAGGCATTGAGCCAAATAGCGAGTTAAGACGTTTGCTGGATGCCAATCTATCGCCAATCCACATTCCCAAAGAGGGGGTGGTGATTACCGACTATCTGGCGCAAAAATTACACCTAAAACTCAATGATCTGATGACCATTGAGGTGTTGGACGGCAAACGCCCGATATTACAAGTCCCCGTTGCCGGCATTGTCAAAGAATACGTTGGGCTCAACGCCTATATGCATCGTGATACCTTGAACCACCTACTCAAGGAAGGCAATGTGATTTCCGGTGCCCTACTGACTGTTGACGAGGATGCGCAACAATCGTTATATGCCAAACTCAAAAACATGCCAAAGGTGGTCGGCGTGGTTGAACAGCGTGCCGCCATTGACGGTTTTAATGAAACCATGGAAGAAACCATTTTGTTTTTTACCTTTATCAGCACCCTGTTAGGCGGCAGCATTGCCTTTGGGGTGGTATATAATAGTATGCGAATCGCCCTTTCTGAGCGACATCGCGAATTGGCCAGCCTAAGAGTGCTCGGCTTTCGGCGCAGTGAAGTGGCCTTTATTTTACTGGGAGAAATGGCATTACTGACTTTCATTGCCATTCCGCTAGGCTTTTTAATTGGCTATGGGTTATGCGCCTATTTGGCCTTTAATTTCGATTCGGATTTATATCGCATACCACTGGTTTTGGGCATCGATGTTTATGCATTTTCTGCACTGGTGGTCATCGTTTCCTCTCTGATTTCAGGGGGGCTGATTTGGCGCAACCTAGCCCATTTAGATATGGTTGCGGTATTAAAAGCGAAGGAGTAATCATGTACCAACTGATACGAAATCACCCAGGCCTGGCTGTTTTTATCCTGCTTGGCATGGGGTTATTAGTTTGGGGATTCTGGCCACAGCCTATTTTGGTTGAAACGACACATGCAAAGCAGGCTCCGCTGACGGTTTCCATTGAAGCGGAGGGGCAAACGCGGGTGATTGATCGCTATGTTATTTCTGCCCCCGTCAATGGCATGACCTGTCGTTTGCATTTAAAAGTTGGCGATGAGGTCACTCAAGGACAAGTGTTAATGGGTATCACCCCCCTCGCCTCGCCGGTACTGGATGCACGTAGCCGTGCACAAGCGCAAGCCCAAGTCTCGGCGGCGAAATCTGCTGTACGCGCAGCTCAAGAACAAGCCGGTGCAGCAAAAGCCGCAGAACAATTAGCGGTGGATAAACTCAACAGATACCAACCTTTAGTTAAAAAAAACCTGGTTTCTGAGGAAGCTTTCCAGCAAGCCAAAACTGACGTGCTCACCGCCAGCGCCGCCAGACGCTCTGCTGAGTTTAATGTTGAGGTAGCACGCTATGAACTGCAAGCGGCGCTAACCACATTAGAATATTCTGCTGCCTCGCAAAAAAATCAGCCGTTGGAGCGTGTTCAGGTGACTTCACCAATTGATGGCAAGGTTTTAAAAGTGTCTCGTCAGTGTGAAGGTCCGGTGCAAACCGGCGAAGCCTTATTGGAGGTGGGCGATCCGTCTGCTTTAGAAATTGAAATTGATGTGCTGTCAGCCGATGCGGTCAAGATTCGCCCAGGCATGACCGTTTATATTCATCGCTGGGGCGGAGATAAAACCCTTACAGCCATTGTCAAACGCATCGAGCCCATTGGGTTTACCAAGGTATCGGCATTGGGAGTGGAAGAACAGCGCGTATTGATTATTTGCGACTTTAGCTCCCCTGAAGAAGACTGGCAGCGATTAGGCGATGGTTATCGCGTTGAAGCCGAGATAGTGCTATGGCACCAAGAAGCCGTTTTACAAGTTCCGTCCAGTGCAATTTTTCGTTATCAAGACGGTTGGGCAGTCTTTACGGTTGAAGACGGGCTTGCCAAGCGTAAGCGGATCACGGTTGGTAAACGTACCGGACTGGCAACCCAAATATTATCAGGACTAACAGAGAATAACCCAGTGATCAACTACCCAAGTGATCTTATTGAAGATGGCACGGCAGTCACCCGTCGCCAGTAACGTAATTCATTTAATAGCGCCACCCCATTTATAAGTAACGGATACCCAGATGACATTTTATAAATCCATGCGAGGCAAACTAACGATATTTTTGTCTTTAGCGGTCTTTCTCAGCACACTCATTCTAGCCGGCTATTTTGCGCAAGTCTCCGTTCAAAAAATGCAACAAACACGACTGGATTTATTGTCTCAACTCGCAAAAAGCATGGCCTATCAACTCGATAAGGACATGAACAACCGAGCACATGAAATGCAACTACTCAGCGCCATACAGGCCATCCGCTCTCAACAAACCCCGCTGTCTGAAAAACGTGCCTTATTTGAACAACTGCGTGCCAGCTATCCCTATTATGCCTGGATTGGCATGACCGATGCACAAGGCAATATTCTGGTTGGCACAGATAACTTACTGGTTGGCAAAAATGTTCGCAAACGCTCTTGGTTTATGGAAGGGTCACAAGGTGTGCACTTGGGCAGTGTCCATGATGCTTTTTTACTGGCTAAGATCATGCCGAAACCACAATGGGATGATTTACCCTTACGACTGGTCGATGTATCCGTCCCCGTTCACAACGATCAAGGCGAACTGATTGGGGTGATTTGTGGTCATTTAGGGTGGGACTGGGCGTATGAAATGCGTTCTAAACTGCTCAATTCACCTTTATTAGAAGACGTTGAGCTGCTGGTGACCAAACAAGATGGCAGCCTATTAATGGGAACCCCTCAAATAACGTCAACTTCGGTGACGTTAAACCATTTAAAGGCACTGCAAGACGCCATCCGTTCCGATCAAGGACAAGCCATTGAAACCTGGCCTGATCAAACCCGCTATTTAACCGCTGCGGAAAAAATTTCCTCTCCATCCAATAATATGCTGCAATGGGTGGTGTTGGCACGCGAAACCCGCCATCATATTCAAGCAGGCCTGGTCATGTTTGCTCAGCATTCGCTCATCGTATTGGTGACGGTTATGTTGCTGCTGGCGCTGCTCATTTGGCGATTGGTTTCAAATGCCACGCTCAAGTTAGAAGCCTTAACACAGTCAGCCAATGACATCAGCGTTCAAAGCACCTCTCAGCCTCATTTAACCGCTTCATCCACCTCATTAACCGTTGAACAAAACCTACCCCTTTATGATTCCGAGGATGAAGTGGGCATCCTGTCTCATGCGCTTCATCAGATGGTAACCGACCTGAAGCTGCTCAGCACGGTTTTTACCGATAGCCAACTCGGCGTAATGATTACCGATCATCACCGCAATATATTACAGGTCAATCAAGCTTTTTCCCGCATTACTGGCTACACGTTACAGGATGTTCAAGGTAAAAAGCCTTCCATATTAAAATCCGGGCAGCACAATCGTGCCTTTTATGAAAAGCTTTCGCAAAGTTTAAAACAGTACGGTCGCTGGCAAGGAGAAATTTGGAATCGCAATAAAGATGGCAAAGTTTACCCTGAATGGCTTAATATCAGTGTCATTTATAACCAAAACGACCGCCCTTCTCATTATATTGGTATCTTCTCGGATATCAGTCATCGCAAAGAGGCCGAACAAAAGCTCATTTTCCTGGCAAATCATGATGTGTTAACCGGTCTGGCAAACCGCGCGCTCCTCAATCGCACCATTGACAATCGTTTGGAAGCGCTTCAGCAAGCCGCCTCTGATTCATTAGCTGGAGTGCTGTTTTTAGACTTAAACTTCTTTAAATCAATCAATGATTCTTTAGGGCATGTTATTGGCGATAAATTATTGGCGGTGATTGCTAAACGCCTTGACCAAGCCTTTTTGGCGACCGGTTTGGTTGCACGATTCGGTGGCGATGAATTTGTTATTTTTATGCCCGCTCTGAGCAATGAATCAGAACTGCGCCAGGCCGCAGAACAGGTGCAAAAGATTTTTGCCGTGCCCTTTGAAATTGATAACTATACGCTACAAGTCGCCGCCAGCATCGGATTAAGTCTCTACCCTCGCGATGGCAACACCGCCAATAGCCTTATTCAGGCCGCAGATACCGCCATGTATGACTTAAAAAACCAGCGGAAAGGGGCATTTCAGTTTTTTAGCGAAACCATGCGACAAGATGCCGTTATCAAACTGCAACTGCAACAATCTTTAAAAACCGCCCTTGAAAACCATGAATTTAGCTTAGTCTATCAACCTCAAATTGATTTAACGGATCAACGCTTGTCCGGTTTAGAAGTGTTATTAAGGTGGCACCCCACCAATCAATCGCCGGTTTCTCCGGCGATATTTATTGCTATTCTGGAAGAAATGGGGTTAATAGAAACAGTGGGGCTTTGGGTGGTCGAGCAGGCTTTTCAGCAATTTTCGAAATGGCTTGATGCCGGTTTATTAACGACACAAACCCTCTCGATCAACCTATCGGCAATACAGCTTCGCAATCCAAAACTGCCCCAACAATTGGTTGATTTAGCCAGTCTGTATCACATCAATCCGCCACAAATTCTATTTGAAGTAACCGAATCGGTGATGATACACCAAGATTATCGCGTGCTTGAAACCTTTGAAACTATTCGCAATTCCGGCTTTCATTTTGCAATGGATGATTATGGCACCGGCTATTCAAATCTCAGTTATATCGATCAAATGCAATTTTCAGAATTGAAAATTGATCAGGGCTTTATCCGAAAACTGCTCAACAATCCAACCGATCAACTGATTGTTAAACACACCATTGAAATGGCGCAGGCATTAGATATGAAAGTGGTTGCGGAAGGGGTTGAGGCCTTGGCCGAACTTGATGTTTTAAGCCTCTTTAGCAAGCTGATTATTCAAGGATATTATTTCGACCGGCCATTAACTGCAGCGAACCTTAGCAGGAAGTTAACACAGATTCAGGCTCAGAAATGGCCACCGGCCGGTTAACGAATGTTCAACTTCAAGGTCTTAATATAGTCCTGTCCACTAAGATCGGTTTGGGTAAAGGTTAAGGTCATTTGACTGACTTGCCGAGCCACCAACTTCAAAGTCTGGGGATCAACCGCCTCAACCGATAGCTCCGGCGTCTGTTGCGCGTCATATTGGTAACTAGATGCCCATTTATTGGCATTCACTGCACAGTTTTCAGGCGGCACATAGATGTAAAGGGTTTGTCCCAAGGGATAGTCGTATTGAGCATTTTGATAAAGGGCGATCAACTCGCCATCGAAGCTAGGCGTCACGAATTGCCAGGTTTTCGTCCAGGTTTGGCCACTATATACATAATCAAAACTGGCTTCATATAAAGTTTGCCATTTAAGCCGTTGTTGCGGAAAAGCGGCAAACCATTCCATTTCGGCCGTTTTCCAATTAGCCGCTTCCGCATCGGGTTGATCGGTTACATTCGATAACACGCGATTCAAAACCAGTTCAGCGCCCGTTACTTTTTCAATTAACCGAAACGTATCGGGTAACAATGTATAGTCTGCTAATTTTGACGGATTGATTTGCACACTGATCGGATTGCCAGACACTTTGCAATCGGGCAAAGGATCAGGCGTTTCTTCAAAGAAGGCCGGTAACACCTGGCTATTGGGTGCAAGCCACACCACCATATCCGCTGCTTTTTTCGCCAAAGCATCCATTTCTGATTGATACCGTGTTTTTGAAATTTTGGCGTTGTTTGAACACAGGTATCCTGATTGACCATCTCCGCCAGCATCACATAATGCCACCAAAGCAAAAACGCCTGCATTGGTCACCAGCGCACTCCAAATCGGATCATCGTCCTTATTAGGCACAGCCGCTTCTTTATAGGCAATGCCAATTTCATCTTTCTGAAAATCTAATAAGCTCATCCGGTGATAAACAGCGGTCATCAGTTCATCAATCAACCCGGTAAAATTTGCCTTGTTATAACTGATATTTTCCGACACGCCAGGCCACTGATAGCCGGCGGCATGGGTGCGTTCTTGAGGCGTTTTACCCGTAAAATACAAGCTGTTCTGGGGATCCTCAGCATGGCCTAACGCATTATGATGCAACATATAATTTAAATGGGCGTTGGCAGACTTCAATAAAGTAGCATTTTCAACATAGGCAGGGAGCTGGACATAACTTCGCAAATAGTTCAAGTAATTCAAGGGGGTGTCCGTAACGGGATTAAAATTTGTCGCTACGACAACCTGTGTCTCACTGTCTATCAGATTGGTACTGGCATTGAGCGTCGGTGTGTCAGAATCCTGCACCGCCGCAGCGTCAGATCCCCCACCGCCGCAACCGGCTAGACTGATAGACACCATCAACACAAAAATAATCCGTTTGAGCACCACTGAATACTTCCTTTAAATGCTTATTTACTTACCGCCTGGCAAACCCCATTATGAAACCAAAATTTAACCAGGCCTGGCCATTTTAGCATTAAGAGGTTTGAAGTCGTTATAGCGTTTCTTTATGCACAACCAACCGATGCGATGACACTTAAGTTTTGCCGTATGCCTAGGGATAGGGTCGATAAATGACAAACTATGTTGTTATAAATTCTGAATTATATGCCTTCTCTTTCATAACAAAAACCAAATCACTCCGTAAAGAGAAAATGATAGGCCGACCTTAATGTCGTGAAAACAATCTATTTAGCACCATATAACCTCACATGTAGCACCAATATCGTGCACTTTACTATATTGTTCCTTCATTAATCCCTGATATATAAATATTAATATTGTTTATTAAGTGTTTTTTTATTTTGGCACCAAGAGTGCTTTATACCTCTGACTTTATGTCCATTTAACCACTGAATGTTCGAAACAAGCGAGGCTATAATTCATGAAAAAAACGATTTCTTCAAGTCGGCCAGGAACAACACGCCGTACTTTATTAAAAGGGCTAGCAGCACTGCCTGCAGCGATGATTCTGGCGACAAGCTCTTATGCCGCCGACGTTAACACAACAGGTCTATCCGTTACAGATGATACGGTGACGGTTGGTATTCTTCACTCGGCTACCGGAACTATGGCGATTAGTGAAACCGGTTCCATCCAGGCAGAAAAACTGGCTATCGAGCAGATCAATGCTTCGGGCGGTGTTTTAGGTCGACAGATTAAATACATCCAAGAAGATGGCGCCAGCGACTGGCCTACTTTTGCTGAAAAAGCGAAGAAACTTCTGGTTCAAGACAAAGTTGCTGCGATTATGGGTTGCTGGACATCGGCTTCACGAAAAGCGGTTTTACCGGTTATGGAACAATACAACGGCATGCTTTTCTACCCAACTTTCTATGAAGGGTTAGAGCAATCTCCTAACGTAATTTACACAGGCCAAGAAGCAACTCAGCAAATTCTTAAAGGGATTGACTGGGCTAAAGAAACAAAAGGCGCTAAGAAATTCTTCTTGCTTGGTTCTGACTATATCTGGCCACGTACTTCTAACAAAATCGCTCGCAAACACATCGAGAAGCTTGGTTTGAAAGTGGTGGGTGAAGAGTACTATCCTCTAGGACATACTCAGTTCAACTCAGTCATCAATAAAATCAAACTTAAGAGACCAGATGTAATCTTTACGACAGTTGTTGGTGGATCTAACGTTGCATTCTACAAGCAGTTAAATGCGGCTGGTATCGATCTAACCAAAGAAAAACCTTTAGTTTTGACCTTGTCGGTAACAGAAGATGAAATCTTAGGGATTGGTGGTGAAAACGTTGAAGGGTTATACGCTTCAATGAAGTACTTCCAAAGTTTACCTAACGACAATAACACAGCATTTGTGAAGGCGTTCAAGAAACGTTGGGGCGATGACATTGTTATCGGTGACGTAACACAAGCAGCCTACCTTGGCCCTTGGTTATGGAAAGCCGCCGTTGAAAAAGCAGGATCTTTCGATGTCGACAAGATTCGTAAAACCCTTCCCGGTATCGAATTAACAACAGCGCCTGAAGGTTATGTAAAAGTTCATCCTAATCATCACCTTTGGTCTAAATCACGTATTGGTCATGCTAAGAAAGATGGTCAGTTTAAAGTGGTTTATGAATCCAAAGAGCTGATTGAACCAAATCCATTCCCTAAAGGTTACCAATAAGCGAACCGAAAGCAGCCCATTGTTATTTGATGGGCTGCATCTAATTAAATGCTCTAAAACCATCAGAGCCTTTAATTAGGTGCAATAAACCAAAAAACCACTTTTTACTTAAATTGAGACCTTTGCACGAGATGGAGTCACGAATAAAAACGGTTAAAATTTCCCATATTTTCGTTTAAAAACTGGCCAATAGCCGGCTATTCGCTGCGTTTTTTGCCTCAATATGAGAATTTTTTCCACATTTTTCTTTCGAGCCCCACTCATGCAAAGATCTCAAATTATTTTACCTGCCAGGAGGGAAAATAAATGTTTGCTGACTATACATGGGCTGAACTGGGTTCAATTTTTGCGATGCAAGGCTTTTCAGGCCTTATCCTATTCTCGGTATTATTGTTGATGGCACTCGGTTTGGCGATTATTTTCGGCCAAATGGGTGTTATTAACATGGCACATGGAGAATTCATGATTCTTGGTGCCTACATCACTTACCTAACGTCAAATTTATTCTCAACCTATCTTCCTGAGCTTTTTGATGCTTACTTTTTTATCGCCATTATTTTCGCCTTTATAGGCACATTCTTACTCGGTGCGTTGGTGGAGTGGACATTGATTAGACACCTATACAAGCGCCCACTTGACACCCTTTTGGCGACATGGGGATTAAGCTTGATCTTGCAACAGCTTTATAGAACCATTTTTGGCCCTCGTGAGGTCGGGGTCACCCTGCCTGACTGGATGATGGGCTCCTTCCAAGTGAGTGAAATGATTGAGGTCCCGGTTAACGGCATGATTGTAATGGTCATTACCTTGTTTATCACTTTGGGTGTGTTCCTGTTTTTACAAAAATCCAGAAAAGGAAAGCAATCGCGTGCAGTCGTTCAGAACAGAGCCATGGCGGGTGCCGTTGGTATTGATACTGCCCGAGTCGATCGTTTCACCTTTGCGCTTGGTTGCGGGATTGCCGGGATTGCAGGCGCCACATTTACGATGATTGGTTCTACTGGCCCGACATCCGGACAACTTTACATTGTTGACACCTTCTTAGTGGTGGTATTCGGTGGCGCAGCAAGTCTACTGGGAACCATCGCATCTGCATTTAGTATTTCACAAGCCCAGTCCATTATGGAATTTTTCTTAAGTGGCTCTATGGCAAAAGTCTTAACTCTATTAACGGTCATAGTGATCCTAATGCTGCGTCCACAAGGACTCTTCTCACTCAAAGTTCGTCGCTAGGAGAATTACAAAAATGCTACAAACTAAACTACGTTCTTTAGCCCCCAAAAATGATGTCGTATCATTTCTAATCTTGGCTGCGATTCTGCTGGTCGCGTTACCGATACTGTTTGATATTTTTAGATTAAATCTAATCGGAAAATATCTAACATTCGCGTTCGTCGCTTTGGGTCTGGTACTTTCCTGGGGACTTGGCGGCATCTTAAGCTTAGGTCAAGGGATTTTCTTTGGCTTAGGTGGCTATGCCATGGCGATGTTTTTGAAGCTTGAGGCTTCTAACCCGGAAAATACCCAAATCCAGTCAACACCGGGCATTCCTGATTTTATGGACTGGAACCAATTAACGGAACTCCCTTGGTTTTGGGAACCCTTCCATAGCTTTGGTTTCACCCTATTTGCCATCATTGCTTTACCGGCTTTGTTTGCCTACATCATTGGGGCTGCCATGTTTAAACGGCGTGTAGGCGGGGTATATTTCGCCATCATTACCCAAGCAATTGCCGCGATCCTGACTATTTTGATTATTGGTCAACAAGGGTTTACTGGGGGGGTTAATGGCATCACCGACCTTAGAACGTTACATGGTTGGGATATCCGTACCGATTCTGCCAAATATATATTGTATTTCATAAACGTTATGTTGCTATTAGCAACCTTAGTCGCGGCGCAATACATCCGTAAAAGTAAGCTAGGGCGACTGCTAGTGGCGATGAGAGACAGTGAAGATCGCGTCCGATTCTCTGGCTACGACGTGGCCAACTTCAAAATATTCATCTTCTGTATTGCCGGGATTTTCTCTTCAATTGGGGGAGCCATGTTTACGTTACAAGTTGGGTTCATGTCTCCTTCACTGATTGGCATTGTTCCGTCAATCGAAATGGTTATCTTTGCGGCCGTCGGTGGAAACCTTTCCATCTTTGGCGCGATTTACGGCGCTTTAATTGTTAACTGGGCAAAAACGATTCTTTCTGAATCCTATCCGGAACTCTGGCTGTTCGCAATGGGTGCTATGTTTATCGCCGTTGTACTAGCCTTTCCTAAAGGGTTGGCTGGAATCTACGAAAGCTATGTACAGCCTTGGGTAGATAAAAAATTAAAAGCGATACAAGACAAAAAAGCCAAAAAATAATTAACGTTTAATGACCAAGGTATTGGAGAAAACCATGTACCAACAAAAAGACTTTGTATTAACTATTGAAGGACTCACCGTTTCGTTCGATGGTTTCAAAGCGGTAAATGATGTGTCTTTATACATTGAAGAACAAGAAATCCGCGTCATCATCGGCCCCAACGGGGCAGGCAAAACCACTGTATTGGATTTGATTTGCGGACGCACCAAAGCGACTGAAGGCTCTATCAAATTTAAAGGAAAGGAACTAACCAAACTCAAAGAGCATGAAATCGTTCATGCAGGTGTCGGCCGGAAATTCCAAAACCCATCTATCTATGAAGATTTGACGGTTTTCGAAAACCTTGAGCTTTCCTACCCGAGAGGTAAAAAAGTTTGGGGCGCTCTAACGTTTAGACGTGACCAAGAAGTCATCGATAAGGTCAATGAAATCGCACAGATGATCTTCTTACAAGAAATGCTGAGTAGCCCTGCCAATCTGTTAAGTCATGGCCAAAAACAGTGGCTTGAAATTGGCATGCTGCTAATCCAAGACCCTGAACTACTCATGCTGGATGAACCTGTCGCAGGGATGTCTGTTTCGGAACGAAAGCAAACAGCTGAACTGCTTCAACGAATCACCAAAGAACGCTCGGTATTGGTTATTGAGCATGACATGCATTTTGTTGAAGAAATTGCTGACAGAGTCACCGTACTTCATCAAGGAAAAGTTCTTTCTGAAGGCTCAATGGAGAAGGTTCAGAACGATCCGAAAGTTATTGAAGTATACCTGGGACATTAAGGGAGTAAAGAAATGCTAGATATACAAGATTTGCATGTCGCCTATGGGGAAAGTGAGGTTATCAATGGTTTAAATCTCTCCCTCAAAAAGAATGAGATCATCGCCATTCTTGGGCGTAACGGCATGGGTAAAACCACACTCATGAAATCTCTCATTGGAATGATTCCTTCGAAATCGGGAAGCGTTAAGTTAGAGGGGAAAGAACTTTTCGGCATGCAAAGCCACGAGCGTGTCAAAGCAGGATTGGGATATGTTCCTCAAGGGAGAATGATCTTTTCGACCATGACCGTACAGGAAAACATTGAAACCGGACTGACCAGCACCAAGGAAACCGAAGTGCCAGAAGATTTATACAATATCTTTCCCGTTTTACGCGAAATGAGAAAACGTCGAGGCGGCAATTTGTCAGGGGGGCAACAACAACAGCTTGCGATTGCCAGAGCACTGGCAAGTAATCCAGATGTTCTATTATTGGACGAACCTACTGAGGGGATCCAACCTTCAATCATTAAAGAAATGGCGCACACCTTAAAAGAAATCCGTGACTCAAGAGGCTTGTCCATCATTGTTTCCGAGCAGGTTTTAAGCTTTGCTTTGGATGTAGCTGATCGAATTATCGTTATCGAAAAAGGCAAGATCATTCATGATCAGCCGCGCAATGAAGTTGACGAAGAGAAAGTTTCATCGTTTTTATCTGTTTAACCTAAACCCCGTAAAATTTATACAATAGGAGAACCAAAATGGCCGAAACAATTATTAAAATAGACCTTAACAAATCTGCTTACGAGCATGATAATATCCATAACCGCTGGCACCCGGACATTCCGATGGTTTCAATGGTTAAGCCGGGTGATGACTTCATCATCGAATGTATGGATTGGACAGGTGGACAGATCGAAAACAATGATGATGCCTCCGATGTTCGTGACGTTGACTTAACTCAAGTACACTTTTTGTCAGGGCCGGTTGGAATCGAGGGCGCTGAACCTGGCGACCTACTTGAAGTAGATATTTTAGACATCGGCACCTTTGACGACAGTCAATGGGGATTTAACGGCTTCTTTTCTAAGCAAAACGGCGGTGGCTTCTTAACCGATCATTTCCCAGAGGCTCAAAAGACCATTTGGGATTTCAACGGTATGTTTACCGAATCTCGTCACATTCCAGGGGTTGAATTTGCCGGTTTAATTCACCCAGGCCTGATTGGATGCCTACCAGACAAAAAGATGCTGGATGACTGGAACACCCGTGAAAAAGAACTCTTTGATACAGACCCTGAGCGCACCCCGCCGCTAGCAGCACTGCCTTATGCTGAAACAGCACACATGGGGCGTATGAAGCCAGATGAAGCCAAGGCTGCGGCAGCAGAAGGCGCCCGCACCGTTCCGCCACGCGAACACGGCGGAAACTGTGATATCAAGGATTTATCTCGTGGTTCTAAAGTCTACTTCCCGGTTTACGTTAAAGATGCCGGCCTTTCTGTAGGGGATTTACACTTTAGTCAAGGTGACGGTGAAATTACATTCTGTGGCGCAATCGAAATGGCTGGCTGGATTCACCTTCGTGTCAACCTAGTGAAAGATGGTATGAAAAAATATGGCATCAAGAACCCAATCTTTAAGCCAAGCCCAATCACGCCGCGCTATGACGACTACCTCATCTTTGAAGGTATCTCAGTAGATGAGGAAGGGAAACAACACTATCTTGACGTGAATGTCGCCTATCAACAAGCCTGCTTGAATGCGATCGAATATCTCAAGAAATTTGGCTACTCTGGTGCACAGGCTTATTCAATATTGGGGACGGCGCCAGTTCAAGGCCACATCAGTGGCGTGGTTGATATTCCAAATTCTTGCGCAACGCTATGGCTACCGACCGACATCTTCAAGTTCGATGTAAACCCAAGTGCCGATGGCCCCAAAAAACATGTGGACGACAGTGTTCAAGTCCCTTTAGCAGCTGATTTGAAGTAAGGAGTTTACGATGCCAGTTTATGATTATAAGTGTCCAGATCATGGTATCTTTTATGAACTTGCGACCATGGATGATTCCAATAAGCCTGCGCAATGTCCGCATTGCCAGACTTTATCTCCTAGAATCATTATGATTCCGCCTGAAGTATTAAATATGGCGCCAGCAAAACGTGATGCCATTGAAAAAAATGAAACGGCTCAGCACGAACCTCAGGTATCCACCGTGGACAGTCGTGCGGAGAATGCGGAAAAGCTCAAACAAGGGTGTGGTTGCCAATACCATAAGAAAGGTAAATCAAAACTCATGTGGACAGCAGATGGAAAGAAAATGTTTCCTTCAATGCGACCTTGGATGATTAGTCATTAATCCACATGAATAACCCGCCAATACTGCCCCACCTATTGGTGGGGTTTTTTATGTCTGTCTCTTCTAAAAATGCATGAAACGCAATCATCATCTTTCTGGGTTTCAATATTAAGCCAAAAACGATTTAAACACTTTCAAATAGAGTTTGGTTAGAACCAGAGGGAGCTTACTGGGGCGTTCGACCACTTCATAATGTCCCTTCCTGAATATTTTTTGCACATACCGATCGGCATTTTTATCCAAAGACAAACAGAATAGCTTACAACCAGATGATTCGATTTCATTGACGGCAATAGCAGCATCCTCAATCAAGTACTGATCATCATAGACATCCATATCTGACGGTTGACCATCTGTAATCACCAAGATCAACTTATGCCGCTCTCGGCGTTTTAAAATTTTGTAAAAAGCATGGCGAAGCGCGGCGCCCATCCGAGTTGAATAGCCAGCTTTAACCTGACTCAATGATCGCAATGACGTCTCAGAATCCTGATCGAAGTCCTTTATATTGAAATAGGATACCGAACCACGACCATTCGAATTAAAGCCATGGAATGCATAGCTGTGTCCGAGTGACCCCAATAGCTCTGAAAGCACCACTGTCGAGTCCAATGTCAGATCAAGAATGGTGTTTTCATTATCGATATCCAGATCATTCATGGACTCCGACAGATCCAGCAAAACCAACAATGAGAGTTCTTGGTGCCTTTCCTTAACATGATCAATATAGATTTTTGATTCAGCACCGGCACAACCCATCTTGAAATCGACCCTATATTGAATGATTGCCTCAAGATCTAATTCATTGCCATCTTCTTGCTTTTTCCGCCGATGCATTTGTGACGGATAAGTGTTGATAATTTGCTGAAGCTTCTTGACAAAATAACGATACTTGTCGACTCGATGATCAAGTGCGCTTTCAGAATCATCAGCAAAAACAAACTCATTTAAAGAACACCAGTCGCGTTTCCAACGTGCAATTTTGTAATCCCATTCAGGGTAGACAAATTCACTCACCCACTGTGGCTGATTCAGAAGATTGGACTGCGCATCCTCCTGTACAGCCTGAAACACCAATCCCTCTTCTAAAGTAGCGTCTTTATTGAACTCGGACACCGATCTGCCGTCTAAAATTTCATTATAAGCCATGCCAGTCACACTGGCGGTTTCCTGACCATCCAAAGGCGCATCATTTTCCACATCGGTTTCTTGATAATCATTCCACAGATAAGCGTTATCATCTCGATAAGGCACGAGAATAAAGGGGGCTTTTTCATTCATACTGATTCGCATTTGACCCATATCATTGGCTAATGCCAATCCGATTGCTTTGAAAATCTGCGGATTATGAATATCTTCAGCGACTGCCTGATTAAACAATCTCACGGCTTTAGAAACAAACCGGCTTTCAAAGACCGTTTGCTTTGTCGCCAAGGCGTAAGCCACCGAATAGGCCATCTCTTCAAACACCAAAGCATCAGAAGGTGACTTAACAAAGTGACGATGAAAAAACGCCGACATACCGGGAAAGTTTCTGTCCGCCAACCACTCAACACGTGCATCTTCTATTAAAGAAATCAACACCAACTGGCGATTATTGAGACCAGAAGAACCTAATGGATAGGAATAAATAAGATGGGCTGCGCCGTGGAGGGCGGCACTGAGAAAGCATTGCTGGGCATCCTGCACAGATTCTGCTTCAATGAATTCGGGTAAAAGAATAGTGCCCTCACAAATCGTAGGCACTATTCCATCACCAAAGAGAGGAAGCACTCGGAAGTGCTTCTCGAAAATCGCTAATAGCGTCAGTTCTAATTGACGTTGTACATCACTTAAAAAAAGCGTATATCGCATGAAAACAACATCAAATCACAGAGCTTAGCGGTGCTCTTTTTGGGTCTCTTCGTTGGGGATACCGTCAATCGGACATTCCGCTGTTCCAACCGTCTTACGGGTGATTTTTTCCACCTGCTCTCTGGCTTTATCAGGATCATTAATCCAAGTTGAATAGAAATCATAAGGACAAGCGGCAACCCCTTGATCCTCTTCACCAGAATTAATCTTACCCGTGTAGCCACGGTGTAATAACTTAAATAAATGGTTCTGTGATTGCGCATTTTTCCGGAAATCTCTAATTTGAGAAACAGACAGTTCCGCATATTGAATGCCGTAATCTTCTTCGCCGCATTCACCAAGGGTGTGCCCGTCAAAGCCGATAATCGCAGAGTGTCCGAAGTATGAATAAACACCGTCAAAGCCACTGGCATTGGCCACTGCAACATAGGTATTGTTCATCCAGGCCATGGCTTTAGAAACCATGATTTGCTGCTCTTTAGCGGGATACATATACCCCTGACATCGAACAATCAATTCCGCCCCTTTCATTGCACAGTCTCGCCAGATTTCAGGATAGTTACCATCATCACAGATAATCAAACTGATCATCATTCCTTTAGGCCCTTCGGTGATATAGGTTTTATCCCCTGGATACCAACCTTCAACCGGACACCACGGCATGATTTTTCTATATTTCTGGACAATCTCACCTTGGTCGTTAATCAAAATCAAGGTGTTATAAGGTGCTTTATTAGGATGCTCTTCATGCTGTTCGCCCGTTAATGAGAAGACTCCCCAAGTTTTCGCTTTTTTACACGCTTCCGAAAAGATTCGCGTTTCGTCACCCGGCACGGTCGAGGCGGTGTCGTACATTTCTTTGGCATCGTACATAATGCCATGAGTCGAATACTCGGGAAAAATCACCAAATCCATACCTGGCAGACCTTGTTTCATACCAATCATCATATCTGCAATTTTCTGGGCATTGTCTAAAACTTCTGCCTTGGAATGTAGTCGTGGCATCTTATAGTTTACAACCGCGACCCCCACGGTATCGTTACTGGAGGATATATCACCATGTCTCATTACTTTTACCCCATAAATTTGAAAACTGAACTTAAACTGGATTGCGTTATGATTTAGCGCCAACACCGCTTTGACGGATGCCGCCGCTATCAAACTAAATGCGCCCTAAAACGCATCCAATGGTCATATTCAATAACAAGACTTGTGCCACAGAAAATTAATTTTTCCAACAAGGAAAAATTAGCAGATAGGCAGTTGTTTTAACTAGAAAAATAAAGAATCAAAAAACATGCCTTAACAATAAAAAGACACATCCGCCCTGTCAATCACGTTCACAGAAGCGATATGGCACAAAAATAGTGCAAAAGAGAAACCATCCCGTGCAGATAGATTAAAGTTTATAAAAACGCCTGAGCGCCAACCAAACAGGAGACCAGGCCTGCAAACGTAAAGGATCCTTTTAGCCATGCTTTGGAACCCAACAACCTCCTATTCAAAATCGCCAATAAAACACCAAAAACCATAAACACCAAGGCGACGCCTAACGTAAAGCTTAACACCATCCAGCCACTCACATCCTCACTGGAAATGGCTGACAAACTGACTAGCATGCCCCGCGCACCCCCCATCCCCATCATGATTCCGAGCATCGCCGAGGTGGATAGCCAACTGAAAAACGGACAACGATGATTGTGCTGCTTACCAAACCAAACGTGGATATGCTCTCTACCGTCATGCTGGTGTTTAGAGACATGAATCCGATCCGTCACCACCAAATAAAGCAAATACAATCCCATTAAGATAATGATACTGGAGGCAATGACATCACCGTAGGCCAACCAGCCTTCCGGAACTTGCAAAGATGACAATAGCAGGGCAAACAGATACAAACTCACCCCATGACCAATCGCAAATCCCAAAGTGACCATCATCACCTTTTTTCTTTGTCTGCCAATTGAAAAATCCGCGATTGCGGTCAAATGATCTGACCCAAAGGCATGCAATACTCCATACCAGAAAATAATGACAAGCCCGAATTCCATCATTTAAAGCATTCCTTTATCAACAATAAACTCGACAATCTCATCCACGCCTTGCTGGGTTTTTAGGTTGGTAAAAACGTAAGGTCGGTCTCTACGCTGAATTTTAGTATCTCGATCCATCACCGCCAAGTCTGCGCCGACAAAAGGCGCCAAATCGATTTTATTAATTACCAACAAATCTGATTGCGTAATGCCCGGCCCGCCCTTTCTCGGCAACTTATCCCCCGCCGCCACATCAATCACATAAATGGTTAAATCCGACAGTTCGGGACTAAAGGTTGCACTTAAGTTATCCCCCCCCGATTCGATAATGACCATTTGCAGCCCTTCAAACTGTTCCTGTAACCCTTCAATGGCCGTCAAATTCATGGATGCATCTTCACGGATTGCCGTGTGTGGACATCCACCGGTTTCGACACCCACAATTCGATCTTCAGAAAGCGCCTGCTGACGGATCAAAATCTGCTGATCTTCCTTGGTATAAATGTCGTTCGTCACCACGGCCAAATCGTACTTGTCGCGCATTCTCTTACAGAGAACTTCCACCAGCGCAGTTTTCCCCGAACCGACGGGACCGCCAATGCCTAATCTCAGTGCTGGTTTCATAATATTCCTTATCTTGTTTTGCTTATCCTATACCATAAATTCTTTTAAGACCTAAATAGACGACTGTATTGAATCTCATGCTGACTACTTAAAATTGCAAGGTGTGGCAAACTGTTTCCAATAAGCGCTATCGGAACCTCTTGTGCCAACTGCACGGCTTGCTGAATAGCAGTATCCATTTTCAATATCAATTTTTGGCCTTGTGTTTGACCAAGCGGAACCAACTTTATCATAGCGGCCACCTGATTTTCCATCCAACTCCAGGCGAATGCTTGTAATGCCTCTTCCAGCGGAACCTTCCAGTGCTGTGCAAACCCTGCAAATACCAAAGAATAGGTTTTCTCAAATATCTGTGTCTTAAAGATATCGACTTCAAGAGGAGCCGCCAATCGCAATAACGCCTTGGCAATGTGCTGATCCTCTTGCTTGAGTTCTGCGGTTTCTCTGATCGCCAAACTCAATGCCGAATAGGTTTGCAGCTTTTCATAATCCTTTTTTGACCAGGCCTGGTAGAAATGACTTAATAATGCAAGATCACCGTAAACCAAACCATTCATTAGCACATCTTGAATCCAACTTAACGCGGAGACTTCATCGGTTACGATTTGAGCATGCACTGCCGCTTCCACGCCCTGAGAATAGGCATAGGCACCGACGGGCAATGTCGGACTGGATAATTGCAGCAACCTGAGCAAAGAACTTGGCATTTAATGATCGTGACTATGGCCGCCGCCATAAGCACCGCTTTCAGGCTGCAATGGCTGATCTTCTACAACCACTTGTCCCCCAAGCAGTCTAACCATGTCATCCAATACATGATCATGTGCGTACCGCAACCAGGTCGGCTCGACCTGTAAAGGCACATGACGATTTCCCAAGTGATACGCGATTCGCAACAGCAAATGACCGTCATCGGATGTAACTGTCGACACTTTTTCGGGTGCTGCGACAATTTTCAAATACGCACCGGAATCAGAAGCAATCACACTCCCCTCTTTTAAGATCGAACCTCTAGGCAGAAACAAACCGATTTCTTCTCCAGTCGCAAGCGAAACCTTTAACCGACTTTTTTCACGTTGCTTGAACGTCAAAACCAACTCTTGTGCATTGCTCGGCAAGCCCTCATCGAGGATTTTGGTATACTCTTTCATTTTGCCACCTATATTAAAATAAGAAATACCGTTGCGCCAAAGGCAAGGTTTCTGCCGGTTCACAAGTCAATAGCTCACCATCCGCCTTAACCACATAAGTTTCTGGATCGACTGAAACATCCGGTTGCAAATCATTCAAAACCATATCTTTTTTACTGATGTTTCGTGTATTTGAAACTGGGCGGATGATTTTCTCCAGTCCCAATTGCCCCTTAATGTCTTTATCAAACGCTGCTTGCGATACGAAAGTAATTGACGTTTTAAAAATCGCCTTGCCCTGTGCTGCAAACATATTACGATAATGCACCGGTTGTGGCGTTGGTATAGAAGCGTTGGCATCGCCCATCGGCGCAGCAACAATCATCCCTCCCTTAATAATCATAGAAGGTTTAGCACCAAAAAATGCCGGTTTCCACAACACCAAATCTGCCAATTTGCCAACTTCAACCGAGCCGACAATATCCGCCATACCGTGGGTAATCGCTGGGTTAATTGTATATTTAGCAACGTAACGTTTCGCTCTAAAATTATCATTGCTTTCACCCGCTTCCGCTAATGAGCCGCGCTGTTGTTTCATTTTGTGGGCGGTTTGCCAAGTACGAGTAATCACTTCACCCACACGCCCCATTGCCTGCGAATCAGAAGCAATCATCGAAAAAGCCCCCAAGTCGTGCAAAATGTCTTCGGCGGCAATGGTTTCGCGACGAATTCGCGATTCAGCAAAGGCAACGTCTTCGACAATATTCGGGTCGAGATGATGGCAGACCATCAACATATCCAAATGCTCATCAATTGTATTCACGGTAAAAGGACGTGTCGGATTTGTCGATGAGGGCAATACATTAGCAAAACCACAGGCTTTGATAATATCCGGGGCATGGCCACCGCCGGCACCTTCGGTATGATAAGTATGAATCGTTCGATCCTTAAAAGCGGCCAAGGTATTCTCAACAAAACCCGATTCATTAAGCGTATCCGTATGAATTGCCACCTGCACATCGTATTTATCAGCCACACTCAAACAATTATCAATTGCGCCTGGCGTCGTCCCCCAGTCTTCGTGCAACTTGAGACCCATCGCACCGGCTTCAACCTGCTCAATCAGTGGTGCGGGCAAGGATGCATTGCCCTTTCCCAAAAAGCCAAGATTCATCGGCAATCCTTCAGCCGCTTCCAACATACGGTGCATATACCAAACACCAGAAGTACAAGTGGTTGCATTAGTCCCTGCGGCGGGACCCGTTCCACCACCCAACATAGTCGTGATGCCAGACATTAACGCCTCTTCAACTTGTTGCGGACAGATAAAGTGAATATGGGAATCAATACCGCCAGCGGTTAAAATTTGACCTTCGCCGGCAATAACTTCGGTGCCGGCACCGATTTCAAAATCCACATTCGGCTGAATATCCGAATTCCCTGCCTTACCGATGGCAACGATCAACCCATCCTTGATACCGATATCAGCTTTTACAATCCCCCAAGTATCGAGAATCAAGGCATTGGTAATAACCGTATCAACGACTTCATCTGCACATAGCTGACCTTGACCCATACCGTCACGAATAACCTTACCCCCGCCGAACTTGACCTCTTCACCATAGGTTGTGAAATCCTTTTCCACTTCAATCAGCAAATCCGTGTCACCTAATCGAACTTTATCTCCCACGGTGGGACCATACATTTCCGCATAAGCTTTACGATCAATTTGATAACTCATCTTGCCCTCCCAGTGACCCCATGACTAACTGATTGAAGCCATAAATGATTTGTTTGCCAGCGACCTTAACCAGTTGAACCCGTCGTTTTTGCCCCGGTTCAAAACGCACCGCCGTACCTGCCGGGATATCTAAACGAAACCCCTTAGCCAGCTCGCGATCAAACACCAAGCCGGTATTGGTTTCAAAAAAATGGTAATGTGAACCAACCTGAATTGGACGATCACCCGAGTTTGCAACCACCACCTCTATTGTTTCTCGACCCCCATTCAATTCTATTTCGCCGTCTTGAACAATCATCTCTCCAGGAATCATTTTATTGCCTCCTATACAATGGGTTGGTGAACCGTCACCAGTTTAGTACCGTCAGGAAAAGTAGCCTCCACCTGAACCTCGTGAATCATTTCTGCAATACCGTCCATGACATCCTCTTTGGTCAAAATAGTTGTGCCAAAATCCATTAGTTCCGCCACCGTTTTTCCATCACGAGCCCCCTCTAAGATCGCACAGCTGATGTAAGCAACCGCTTCTGGGTAATTTAATTTCACCCCCCGATTTAAACGCCTTTCGGCAACCAGCCCAGCCGTAAACAGCAATAATTTATCTTTCTCTCTCGGCAACAATTCCATACAGCCTCCATAATTTATGTATTCCAAATCCTCGGCTTGACCACCGGGACATTTAAAATGGCAGGCCTGGCGATTTTCCATGCGTCAAACAATACCTGCTTTATTTCATCAAGCTCCGATGCCAATACTCGCATCACCACCAAAGAATTCATCTGTGTCACACCCACTGGCAACGGCCATTCAACCGCCTGTAAAAGTTCCAATAATTTTTTTTGTTCACTGAATTCGTTTTGATAAAACACTGCCGTTGCGAAGAGAACATTTCCTGCCAGAGCACTGGCACTGGTTAACAAGTTAGTCTGTGGTGAAATTTTCAACCGATCTACAAAAATCAATTTGTCTTCAACCCAGACTTCCAGCGACTGTTGCAATTCTCCCTGTTCAAACCCCTCACCACTGGCAGGACGCCCCAAACCGACGACATCCCAGGCTATTAACTTATTGCTGGCCTTGCTTAAAACGAATTTCAGTGAATTAATTACTCGGGATCGATTAAAAAACAAGGTTTCCTGCGGTAGCCATTCAACTTCTACATTTTCTGTCAAAGTAACCGTTTGCATTTGGGTCGCCAAACGACCATCACTTCGATAAAATTTGGTCGCAGCAGGCGTACCGACACTCCCTTTTGAGCCTGGTTGAAAGGTTGCATTCACCTCAAGCGCATCTCCTCCCACCACGCCCCCCGGAGGATGTAGCACCAACACACTAGGGCGATCAATTTCTTGATAATAAGGTCTTTGAAGAACCAATGGACCAAAGTGTTTTCTGTCTTTTATGACGGTTTTACCATTAACGTCAACAAAAGAAAAAGATAAAAAACCTCGCCAACCCTCCTGAAGCGCCATATCAATATTTACACCTTTTTGTGAACAAAAAAGAGCCAACCTCCCCTTTTCCTATTATCTAATTCAATCTATACGCAAAATATATTCGACAGGAGGGTAAATTAGTAACCTAAAACATTGGCTTTTTGCCCTCAACCACAATATCGTTATCACAGCTCGACTTAAAACCTTATAGGTTTTCATAGAAAGGTAGGTGCCAAAACAAAACAAACCTTACAAAACAATGCACTAAATAATCAACCTTGGTGATAGCAACTCAATCCATCCCTAACATAACGCCTATTATCAGCGGATTCCGTTCTATTTTGGTGCAACCACGCACACGTCAAAATAACAACGATAAACTGAAAACGAAATTGATGATACGGCTCAATATCCGCCTACAGACCGTAACAAAAGGCTTGTTAAACGAGATGAGTTTGGACGCTTTATAAATACATACTTAAATGCACTTATAATTAATGATTTGAATGTATTACAAAATTCATTTAGATTGGATTTGAAGAAAATGCACCGGTACTAGGTACCAAAAGACGTGTCAACCCCAGGGGGATGATCAAACTATCATCGCACTTTGTACGGGGCATTACGTTACTAGGAATTGTCTGGGACTCGCGCCCTATCTCAAGCATTTCCACAAACACTTCAGATAGGAGGCAAGCCCATATCGCGGCAAACTCTATTAAGACATCAAAAAAGAGACCTTTGCACGAGATGGCTACACGAATAAAAAGGTCTCAAAAAGTAAAAAAGTTAAATCAAGTTTGATTTTTCAATCTGACGATCCGCATGGCACCGCCCGCCATCGTCAAAAAAATCTTAATTCTTAAATTCTAAAACTCGCTAAAGTAAACTTACTTTACCTCTGTCGTAATCGCTCTTTCATAAGACTCTGCTATGTTTGTTAAATTTGCCATCACCAATTTAAGCGTGCCTTCAAATGACTCGTCCGTAACCCCTTCCACAAGCGCGATATTGTTTAAAATAATTTTTGCCCGATTATCCTCAACCTTTATTGTCATCACAAAACGAAACACATTTTTCAGCTCTAATGAATTTTCAATGGTTGTGATTCCTGTTCCGATAATGATCCCATCTTGTTGGTGGTTCAGTTTTACGATTGATTGACGATCTATACGTCTTTTTTCTACCCAAGCTAATGACCGTGCCATCAAAATGTCTTTTGAGGCGCCGGCACTGATCTCTTTTTCAACCCCTTCAGAGGGTTTTATAGGACTTGAACTACATGAAATGACGAAAAAAATCGCGATGAATAACAATAGAAATTTGATAGAGGGTAACTGCATAAATTTTCCTTCATAAGATTAAAAAAAATGATTATAGCCGATACATTCAGTGGCGATTACAAACCTGTTTACAGGCTCCACAAAAACGTGTAATGGTCAAGTATTCTTGTAGGGTTTCTAAGCCAATTATTGCAACTCGAGTAGGATGCGGGTTCAACACTGAACTGCAACTTTAGGCAGGGCTCATCGCTTACTTCTGGCTCAACGCCGCCAGTATCCCTTGCAGCAGGTCTTGCGGTGTCGGTGGACAACCCGGGATCTTCACGTCCACCGGGATGACGTTCTCCACCGCGCCACAACTGGCATAAGAGATACCGAACTCACCGCCGTCACAAGCGCAGCTACCGGCAGCGATCACGAACTTGGGCGAAGGTGTGGCCATCCAGGTGCGGCGCAAGGCGGTTTCCATATGCCGGGAGACCGGTCCTGTCACCAGCAGTGCATCGGCGTGGCGCGGCGAAGCAACGAAGTGCACACCGAAGCGCTCGATATCGTAATAGGGGTTGTTGAGGGCGTGTATCTCCAGTTCACAGCCATTGCAGGAACCGGCATCCACTTGGCGGATAGCCAGACTTCCGCGAAAACGCCGGTCGATATGACGCTTGAGCTGTTGACCCAAAGCCTCCAGTTCACTATCGCGCGGAGCCGCTTCAGTGAGCGTGCCGGTACGCCAGATTTTTTTTAATATTCTCAGCATGATTCCATCCTACAGATCCTGCCCAGAGTATGAGCCATTAATGGATTTATTGCACACCGGGAAGTCGGGCACGATATTGTCCCGGATGAGCTGTTCCAGAGCCGGCCACGAAAACCAGCTCGGGTCTCGTGGGAAAAAGCGCGCCACGCGCCCATGCGCATCGAAACGCACATAGCTGATGATCTCACCACGCCAGCCTTCTACTACACCAAGCCCCACGGCAGGCCGTTGCGGTTTAGAAAGATCGGGCCAGGGCAGCCCTACCGGTCCTGTGGGAAGACGCTGTAACAGCCGATCCAGCAATTGCAAGGAATCGCGGATTTCATCGGCGCGAATCTGCAGCCGAGCAGCCACATCGCCCTCGTCGCGACAAGGTGAGGCGACCTCCAGTTCATCATAAGGCGCATAGCCATGATCGCGCCGCACGTCATAATCCTGACCACTGGCCTTGCCTAGGTAACCCAGCACGCCCAGCCGTTTTGCGTCAGTGGCACAGAACGTACCGGTGCTGACCAGCCGATCTTCCAGCGAAGAGTGGTCATCGAGAATGGGCAACAAATCATCCAGCTCCCGCGACAGCACCCCGAATGACGACTGTAATGCGGCCTTGTGCTGATCGCCTAGATCACACCCCACCCCGCCGGGGACAATGCAGTCCATCAGCAGACGGTGACCAAATACAGACTGATTGTCGCGCAGCCATTGCTCACGCAGCCGCGAAAATTGTAGTTGGGCAAAGGCGAAACCCACATCATTACAGATAGCGCCGATATCGCCCAGATGGTTGGCAATGCGCTCGCGTTCGGCGAGCACGGCTCGGATCACCAGCCCACGCGCCGGCACCACCACCCCGGCGGCACGCTCCATCGCCATGCAGGCCGCCCAAGTATGCGCCACCGTGGTGTCGCCGGAAACCCGCCCCGCCAGACGAGCCAGTCCAACGGGGTCGCGCCCCACGGCGATCTTCTCGATGCCCTTGTGCACGTACCCTAAGTGCGCCTCCAGTTGCAACACTTCCTCTCCCACCGCCTGAAAGCGGAAGTGACCGGGTTCGATAATACCGGCGTGAACCGGTCCCACAGGGATCTCATAGACACCGCTGCCCAGCACCTGCACAAAGGGATAGTCACTGTCGGCGGGCGTGCGCCGCTGAGACTCTCCAGCCACGGGGAAATCAGTGCGCAGCGGATAGCGGCCTTCCGGCCAGGCCTGGTGGCGAGTCCAGCGGCGATCATCAGGATGATCCAGGAAACCGATACCGAGCAGATCCTGAAGGTGTCGTTCCATGCGATTGGCGGCCGGGAAAGGGGGTGTATGGGAGGCGATTAGCGGATTTTTCAGCGGCACCTCGGTCACGAGTACCAGGTAATCCCCCCCCTGCACGAGCGCGGCGCGAATCACAATACCCTCCGCGACAGGGTCGCCCCAGATGCCTGCCCAGCGAAAACCGGACTCGGCGGCAACCCGCGCCGCCTTACCCCAGTCCTCGGCATCTAGGAACAGACAGTGTGCCGGCGACAGACATGCCGCATCACCACTGCGTACACTCACCCGTTGCTCTTCGAGACGGGCGAGGTATTCGGCTAGCCAGTTAAAACGACTCATAGTAGATGCACCCCAGTGATTAATTCGGTGGCCCGATCCAGCCAGCGTGCCAGAAAATCGGGGATGGACAGCCCCAGCCACAACACCAGCCCGAGATGTACGGCCACCGGCAGCATATTGGCGGAGACCGGTTGCTGGCCTTCTGGAACCGGGCCATAGACCATGGGGTGTAGGTGCCGGAACAGCCCTGCAAAGGCCACCGCCAACCCCGTCAACAATACCAGCGTTAGCCAAGGTTGCGACTGCATGGTGGCGGTGAGCAGCAGAAACTCACTGGTAAACACGCCAAAGGGTGGAAAACCGGCGATGGCGGCGACCCCTAGCAACAGCCCCCAACCCACCGCCGGCTGGGTACGGATCAGGCCACGGATATGATCAATGGACTGGGTGCCGGCGATGTGCGTAGCATGGCCTACGGTAATAAAAATAGCCGACTTGGTCAGCGAATGCACCAGCATGTGCAACAGCGCGCCGAAGGTGGCCAGCGGTCCGCCGAGGCCGAAAGCAAAGGTCATCAAGCCCATGTGTTCAATAGAGGAATAGCTGAACATACGCTTGATATCGCGTTGTCGGTGCAGGAATAGCCCTGCGACGATAAACGAGAGCAGACCAAAGCCCATCAACAGATTCCCCGCGAGATGGGGCGAAGCGGTAGCCGCCAGCGAGCCATCCACCAGCATCTTCAGGCGTACCACCGCGTAGAGCGCGACATTGAGTAGCAGTCCGGATAGCACCGCAGACATAGGCGTGGGACCCTCCGAATGCGCATCCGGCAGCCACTGGTGCATCGGCACCAAACCGATTTTAGTGCCGTAACCTACCAGCAGAAAAACAAACGCCAGACTCATGATGGACGGTTCCAATTGCGATGCCACGCCATACAGTGTGCTCCAGCTCAAGCCTGCGGCAGGATCCGCAATTACATGCTGGGCGGCAGAATACATCAGCACTGTGCCAAACAGAGCCAAAGAAATACCCACACCACAGAGAATGAAATACTTCCACGCTGCCTCGATAGCCTCCGGGGTACGGTACAACGACACCAGCAACACCGTCGCCAAGGTGGCGCCCTCGACCGAGACCCACAGCACGCCGAGGTTATCGGTCGACAGCGCCAGCAGCATGGTGAACATAAAGGTCTGAAACATGGAGTGATACAGGCGCATGCCACGATGGTTAATACGGCCGCTGTCGCACACATGCTGCATATAGGGTCGAGAGAAAATGGTGGTGGTCATGCCGACAAAGGCGGTCAGCACAAGCAGATAGACATTAAAGTCATCGACACGAAATAGGCCGCTGAGCAATACGCCCTCCTCGACCACGGTGAAGGCCAGTGCCAAGGTGGCGATAAAGGTCGCGGTGGAGATCAGTACGTTAAGCCAGCCGGCCCATTGCAAGTTGCGAATAATCGCCAGCAAAAGTGCACCTGCCAGCGGCAGAATCAGAATCCATGAAAGCGCACTCATGACTCCTCCTCCGCCCTTTCGGTCAGGCTGTTCAGACGATCCACATCGAGCGAATCGATACTCTCGCTGATCTGAAAGAAAAACACGCCGAACAGCACCATAGCGACTAGCACGTCAAATGCCACGCCCAGCTCCACCACCAGAGGCATACCACCCGTAGCGGAGACCGCCGCCAGAAACAAACCATTCTCAATGGACATAAAGCCCAGCACCTGAACCACGGCTTGGGCACGGATCACCATCATCAACAGGCCGATGAGCACCACCGCCAGACTCACTGCGACAATGTTGCGCGTAAACAGCAGCTCCTGCTGCACCAGCGGCAATACCAGCCAGTAACTAAAAATCACCAGTGCCAACGCCGCCATAGTGATCAGCGCCGGTCTGCGCAAAGGCTCGCGATGGCGATCCAGCTGAAGCCGGTGCACCAGACGGTGCAGCATCCAGGGGATCAGCAGCACTTTCAGCCCCAAGGTGAGCGCGGCGGAAAAAAACAGATGGGGGTATCCGCCACTGGCGGCGACAATCGCTGTTACCATGGCCACCAGTAGCCCCTGCCAAGCGAAGGCGTGGATGGCCGCCACCAACCGTGCCTGCTCCAGTAGCGCGAACGAGGTAAACAGCACAACTGCGGCCAATACCAGCGTCAGCTGCTGCAGAAAGGGCAGTTCGCCGAGGCTCATACGCCCACCTCTAGGATGACATGACTGAGCAGACCCAGTAGCGTCAGTAGCAAAGCCAGATTAAGAAAGGCTGGCGCCCGGAACAAACGCATCTTGGCGAGTACCGTCTCGCTGATGGCCAGCGCCACACCCAGCAAGGCGAGCTTAAACATAACCACGACCAGCGCCAGACCTAGGGCGCCGGGGTCAGTGGTGGTGGCAATGCCGGTGGGGGAAAAAACATTGGCCAGCAACACGCCATAAAGTAGCAACTTCAACTGCGCCGCCCACTCCATCAGTGCTAGGTGTCGTCCAGAGTATTCCAGAATCATGGCCTCGTGTATCATAGTTAGTTCCAAATGGGTCGCGGGATTATCTATCGGTATACGTCCGGTCTCGGCCACGGCCACCAACACCAGACCGGCTAGGGCAAACATATAAGAGGGACGCAGTACCGGGTCATTAAACAATTGATAATCCATCATGCTGGCCAGATTGGTACTGTGTGCGGTCATGGCCAGGGTGAACACGGCCATCAACATAGCGGGCTCTGCTAACGCCGAGACGAACATCTCGCGCGAGGCGCCCATGCCACCAAAGGCAGTGCCCACATCCATAGCAGCCAAAGCCAGAAAAAAGCGCGCCAGCGCCAACAGACCCGCGATCACAATGACATCCGCCATGGCGGCGGTCGGCAGGCTAGTGGTCACAAAGGGCACGGCGGCGGCGGCCAACCAGGTGGCGACAAAAACGATATAGGGCGCGGCGCGGAACAGCAACGAGGCGCTATGCGCCATGCGAGCCTCCTTGGCGAACAACTTGTACAGATCCCGGTAGGACTGCAACACAGAGGGACCACGGCGGTTCTGCAGACGCGCCTTGAGTGTGCGTATCCACCCCACCAGCAAGGGCGCCAGGGCAACATAAAGTAGCGCCTGCACAAAGGCCAGTAGCCATTCGATAAACATCATGCCGTCAGCCATAACAACACCAGCAGAGTCGCCAGAGTCCAGCCCAGATAGGTGCGGATATTACCGGATTGCAGGCGCACGACCTGCCGAGAAGCACGCTCCACAAGTGCCGCCACCGGCAGGTAGAACAATCCCCAGGCGCGGTCACGCACGTTCAGATAATAACGCCATCGTCCGTCCGGCTGTGGCTCGCTGCCCTCGTCAATATGGAACAACATTCCAAACACCCGACGGATTGGTTGCGCGAAGGCGCTGGCAGTGTACTGCATCGCCGGGGTCGGCGGCGCAAAACCACAATCCCAAGCATCACAACGACGCACACGGCGAATCCCGCGGCCTAATAACCAAAGACCCAGCATGAGGGCGATCACTAGGATGATAGCCACCAACGGCGCCCCGTAACTGGCCGTCTCGGCAGAGATCGGCGTCAGCCACAGCCAGCCGTGAGCGGAGGCCTGAGCAAGACCATGACCCAACACCTGTTGCGGCACGGCATTCAGCAGGTCGATAAAGGCGGTCGGCAACAGCCCCAGTAACAAACACATCAGCGCCAGCACCCCTTGGCCGAGACGCATACTAAAAGGCACCTTGCGCGCGCGGCGCACATGGCGGCTGCGAGCCTGGCCGAGAAAGGCCACGCCATAGACTTTGACGAAACAAGCCGCCGCCAAGGCACCGGTGATGGCCAGTACCGCCGCAACGATAGGCACCATACTGCGAAGCACCCCGCTGTCCAGCTGCCAAGCCTGCAATGCCGCTTGAAAAGTCAGCCACTCGGAAACGAAGCCGTTGAAGGGTGGCAACGCCGCGATGGAAATACAGCCAACCAAGAAAAACAACCCAGTCCAAGGCATACGCCGCAACAGCCCGCCCATCTGCTCAAGATCTCGCTCGTGGGTGGTGTGCAGCACGGCGCCCGCCCCCATGAACAACAGACTTTTAAACACCGCGTGATTGATGCTGTGATAGAGCGCGGCGACAAAGGCGACGCTACCCACCACGGGATGACCGGTTGACAGAAACAGCATCGCCAAGCCCAACGCAATAAAGATAATGCCGATATTCTCCACAGAACTATAGGCCAGCAGCCGCTTCAGATCATTTTGCATCAAGGCATAAAGAATCCCCATCAAGGCCGAAACACTACCGATAGCCAGCACCGCCACACTCCACTGCCAGTGGAACTGGCCGATAAGGTCGAACACCACGCGGATGAATCCGTATACCGCTACCTTGAGCATCACCCCCGACATCAGCGCCGAGATATGCGACGGTGCCGCCGGATGAGCTTCGGGCAGCCAAGCATGCAGTGGCACCAGACCCGCTTTCATACCGAAGCCAACGAAAGCCAGCACAAAGGCAACACTGGCCCAGCCAAAAGAGAGATCTGCCTGACGCATGGCGTCAAAGGCAAAGCCATCGCCAAACGAGGCCAGCACACCATAACCCAGCAGAATGGCCAAGCCGCCGATGTGAGCCATCAGCAGATAAAGGAATGCCGCACGACGGTTGGCGGCTTGGTTATGATGAAAGGCGACCAGAAAATAGCTAGATAAAGACATCAGCTCCCAGGCTACCATAAACAGAAAAGCATCATCCGCCAACACCACCAGTAACATCCCAGTCAGAAACAGACCGGAAAAACCCCCTAGCGCCGGCAAAGAACCGCATTCTTTCTCAAAGCTGCGCACATAACCGGGGGAATACAGACCCACGGCGAAGCTAACCACGCCAATTAAACAGAGAAAGAAACCGGACAAAGCATCCAGGCGCACGCCCCAAGGCAGCCAGGGCAACCCCAAGGGCAGCTGAGTGACTGCGACCCCGCCCTGAATCAGCGTTCCCAGCCCGGCGGCAAGGGCAGCCAGCCCGGCTAGGGTAAACAAGGGCGTCACCACGCGGCGCAACAACCACGGCAGCCGAGCCGAAAACAGCGACACCAGCGCGGACAATAGCGCCAGCGCAACCGCCACACCGGCCAGTAACAAGGGAGAAATCACCATTGTTCCGGCGCCTCCTTCCCAAAGACCTTCAGACACATCCCACGACCGTCTCCCGCACTTGCCATACCCCCGGCCCGTTCCGGCGCATCCACTACTTTAGCCACGAATGCCACATTGCCGCGTACCGGCTCATCAATGGCTTCCATCTGTTGAATAGTGGATAAGGAGAAATCGGCGATTTTGGCTAGTGGACGCTGACCCAAACCCAACAGGACGCGGGCAGCACGGATCGGAGCGAGAGTAATCATATGCGTTTCATTTTAATAGATAGACTGTATAGGGCTGTTGATATATAAAATATTGACAATACTATACTACATACAGATCTCTGGCAAGCGAAACTTTGACACATTGAAATAATGGTGAAAAACCATGCGAGACAGCAGCGACATCAACCACCAACCACCTCGGGCACATGAAAATCATCCCAATATCAACGCTGCAAGCCGCTTAGGAAGCGGATCAGGAAGATCAGCGCATACCAATGCGCAAAGAATACCTGAACCCCCTAGATATGCAACAGGGGTTAGTCATTGAGGGTCAGTGGAAAATCATCCATCCATTCTCTGTTTGATACAGTTTAATAATATCCAATAACGCCTCCAATTGACAAAAGCCGTTCCGCGGCCAAAGTTACTGTCCGCTGCGCACGAGACGCACATAATTGCCGTAGTAGTCGCGATAATCGTTGTAGTCGCTGCCATCATTGAAATAGACACCCCACGCACTGCCACTAAAGTCAGCATACGGCGAGGCCGACCAAACAAAGCTTAACGGCGCAGTTTTAAAAATGGTGGCATTGAGTGCAGGATCATAGCACGCCAGCTCTACTATAGAGGCCAGTTCTTTTATATTCGGTAAACGCCCATCGGTATGATCGTCATAGCCCCCCTGGCTATTGAGGGTTTGAGGCACTTATAAGGCATGCAGCCAGGTATGCGTTGCGGCAGTCCCCCAACAGGAATCATTAGTCCATGTCTGACCCACTAGGTAAACCTGCCACATTAAGCCAGTGGGGTTATGGGTTACCGTGCCATTGTTATGCACAGTAAAATCGCTATCGGGTGTGGTCCGGATAATGGCGGGTTCACAAACTTGTGCTTATGTTTGTGCTTGTGCTTTTGCTTTTGAAATGGGCATTAAACCCAATATCAAAGCTAGCAGCTTGTCGGACTTTCCGACCATAAAATGTTAAACTCGCTAGGTATTTAAAATCCCCGAGAAAGTGAAAAATTCATGAGCGATAAGTTCC
>PEWX01000102.1 GCA_002779995.1 Piscirickettsiaceae bacterium CG07_land_8_20_14_0_80_44_28 | reverse complement strand
TGAAGGGTGGGAGATTTTGATATACTTTGTATATCGTTTGACTATTTTAGTTTTTTTGGAAGCATAGGAGGTAATATGTTAGCAATTCGTTTACCGCAAGAAATCGAAGTACGCCTTGAGGCTTTGGCAAAGCTTACAGGGCGCACTAAAACGTTTTTTGCACGAGAAGCCTTGTTGACGCATTTAGACGAACTTGAGTTGCAATACCTGCCTAATTCTGAAACCTTAGATCGAGATGTCAAAGAGGCGCTGCTGTCTTGGAAGGCATTTAATGAATCTGGTGAGTCTGTTCAATGGGAAACTCAAACAAAGCCTTGGGTTGAGTCTTGGTTCAGTGAAAACGAACTGCCCACACCTTCAACTAAATGATTCAAATTATTCTTACGGTTAAGGCTAGGGACGATTTGGTTCGTCTTCGTCAGTTTTTAGCTGAAGAAAATCAGCAGGCAGCGCGTAAAGCTATGGCTGTTTTGGTTGAGGCTATTGATAGCTTGGCTGATTTCCCAGAGATAGGTAAGTCGGTTGACTCATTACCAGATATGAGGGTTTTAACTAAGTCATTTGGCAAAACAGGATACAAAATTTATTATCGTTGGATCCCCTCGTTGACCAAAGTGCTAATATTGACAATTAAACATCAAAAAGAACACTAACAATATTGAATGGATAGACATGTGTAGCCTTATGCACGCAAAACGACAAGTGGATTGCTTCGCCTTCGGCTCGCAATGACGATGGGGGGTTGGCTTGCAATGAAACCAAACCCAGTCATTGCGAGGAGCAAAGCGACGTGGCAATCCATGTTTCAGGTGGTGCGGGACGACAGATGGATTGCTTCGCCTTCGGCTCGCAATGACAGTGGGGGCGGCTTGCAGTAACGGTGGGAGTGACTTGCAGTAACGGTGGGAGTGACTTGCAATGACGGTGGGTGATTTTTAAGTTTGATGGGTTTGTGGATATAAAAATTGACTCTTAGAGGGGTTTCTCTTATGCTTTGTTTCCCAATGGTTTTTGGTTCTTTTGATGAATTTTTTGGACTGGTTTTTTGACATAGGCGTCTTATGC
>PEWX01000063.1 GCA_002779995.1 Piscirickettsiaceae bacterium CG07_land_8_20_14_0_80_44_28 | reverse complement strand
ACGCACACCCCGCCCACACTTTTTTACCGCCCTTTATTTAGTCATGGGTTGGGTGATGATTGCCGCGGTGAATCCAATGTTGGAAAATGTCGCGACACCAGGCTTACTCTGGTTATTAACCGGAGGATTATTTTATTCCTTTGGGGTGATTTTCTTTGTGCTCGACCATCGTTTAAAGTTTGGGCATATGATTTGGCATTTATTTGTAATGGCCGGCACCACCAGTCATTACATTGCGGTTTATGGATATGCCTATGCGACTTAAAAACGACCAGGCCTGGTCGTTTTAGCAAACGATAGAATGACTCTTTAAAGCCTGTCGGAATTAAATATTATTTAATTTAACTCTAACCCGATTTATTAAAGTTTGCATTTTAGTTCAGAACATTCTTTTATTTCTAAAACCAATCCAATAATTTATGGCTCATTCCAACTTCTCACAAATGTATTTTTGCTTTGGACTATTGGGTTTATCGGGCAACGTTTGAATTAACCAGCCTGCTTCCAGTAAGGGTTTTAATACTGTTTTTCTAAAATGTTCTCGGTCTTTTAAGTTGCAAAAGGCTTGCAATTCAACACGACTGCGTGGCTTCTGGCAAAAAGTTACCAGGCCTGGGTGTTTTTGTAATACGTCAATTACAGCTTGCGGGGTAACTTGCGGGGTAACTTGCGGGGTTGTATTCAATTGTTCTGTTAGAGTCGTATCAATCACGGTCAGCATAAACTCAATAAACGGCGCACAATCGGTTTGCTCGGTGCTTTCACCAATGGCCTGATAATAATCGGCTTGATGTGCATAAACCAAACTTTCAATCGGCAAGTTGGCAAACAATGGATTCCATTTTGCTAAAATTAAACTTTGCCACAAGCGCCCCATACGACCGTTACCATCTGCAAACGGGTGAATAAATTCAAATTCATAATGAAACACCGCACTGGCAATCAACGGGTGGTGGTCGGTTTGTTGCAACCAGTTAAATAAATTTCCAATTAATCGAGGTACTTGATTGGCAGGCGGTGCCATATGCACCACTTCTTTGCCACTCATCACACCTACACCTCCAGAACGATACATCCCCAGTTGTTCAACCAAGCCCAGCATTAAAACCCGATGGGCTTTTAGCATAGCCTGCTCGTTTAGCGGATGCCAGTCATCAAACTTTTCATAAACAGCCAAAGCATTTTTGACTTCTTGCACCTCTTTCGGCGGTGCAATTACCGGTTTGCCATCTAACACGGCGGTAATCTGCTCTACCGATAAGGTATTACCCTCAATCGCCAAGGAACCTTGAATGGTGCGTATTTGATTTACACGGCGCAACCGTAACGCCTGAGCTTGTTCATCCAAAGCCGACAAACGCCCAAGTTTCTCGCTAATTGAAGCGATCAGATTCAGCGTTTTGGCACTCAGCGTGAAGGGTGGTTGATATGACATGCTTAAATACTCAATACGTCTTCAATGCCAGCTTGTTTTAGGCTTTGGATGGCGTTGATTTTGGTTTTTAGCATCATTCGTGCTTGGGTCATGGCGTTTCCTGTTTTGGGTAAATTATTCCGTTTTTTATTTGTTTGCTGGTTAACGTGAGTAAATTTGGTTGTTTTTTATTCATTTAAATCGTTATGTTAATTTTTAGTCGTTTTTTTAACACTGATTAAATCTATGTTAAGTTTTTGGCGTTTTTTTAACATAGGTTTGTAATATGTTAAGTTTTGAACCTTTTGTTAACATAATCATTTTTTTAAAATTGTGGGTTACTGAGCAGTTCATAAAAACAGTGGTTGATAAAGTATTTACTGTTACCTAGCTTGGTACTGTGCAGAATGCCAATTTCTTCTAGCTGTTTTAAATGTTTAGAAGCAGTTTGCCTTGTGATATTTAATCTCTGTTCAATAAATTCAATTTTAGTATAGGGGTGAACAAACAAGGCTTCTAGCAAATCTTTTGAATACAGTTTGGTAGAGAGCGCTTGAATCTCGGACGCTGTTTGCTGCATCAGTTCATCTACTTGGTGAATGAGTGTAATAGTCTGATTGGCGGTTTGTTCAATGCCATCCAGCATAAATAAAATCCATTCTTCCCATGCCTGGTCGGTTCTTACTGTTTGCAGCAAGCGATAGTAATCTGCTTTGTGTGTGGTGATGTAACGGCTGAGATAAAGAATGGGCAAATCAAGCAGCTCATTTAAGACTAAATACAGAATATTGAGGATTCGGCCTGTGCGTCCGTTACCATCGTAAAACGGATGAATGGTTTCAAACTGGTGGTGGATAATCGCCATTTTAATGAGTGGATCGATATCATCTAGCTCTGAATCATTAATGTATTGTTCTAAGTTTGCTAGAGCATCACGAATATCATTTTCATACTGTGGAGGGGTAAAAATCACTTCACCCGTTTGGTCATTTTTAAGTTTGGTGCCACCTTGTTTACGAATACCCGCATCATTTTTTTCTAGAATCGATTGAACTTGCACTATGTCTTTTGTAAGCAGGAGTTTGTTTTGGGTAACCAACTCGAACCCCTTTCGCAGTGCTTCACCGTAGTAGCGAACCTCTTTAACAGATTGAGATAAATTGGTTTGGTCTATGGTTGAGCGGTATAAGTCATCGTGTGTGGTGATAATGTTTTCGATTTCACTGGAATCTTTTGCTTCTTGCAAAATCAAGGAATTGATTAAGACGGCTTGGTTGGGGATCAGTGCTGTAGCACCGTTTAACCTTGCCAAAGCGACATTGGCGGAAATGGTTTTTTTAAACACTGTTTTCGTTTCTAGCACTTGTGCTAACGGTAGTTCAGGAGGAAGGTAACCTCTTAGATCTGTTTGCTGATTCACTGGACTGTCAACCCTTTTTCATCCCTCAAAAACAAGTAACCCCTCGCAGGGTGCTGTTCTTATCAAAACAGACTTGGGTAGCAGGAGGGGTGTTGTTGAAAACCATTATAAACGGTTTTGCTATAAATGCCATTAAGCCTCCGATACTGAAATAGGTTTCATCAGAGCCGGGTTATCGTATCCACCTCATTTTTTCTTGAACGCCTAACCAATAAACTATGCGTGTAGCACGATAGTGCCACTGTTTGGGAAAGACAACTTGTTAAGACCTGACAGCGGCCAGTGTTAAGAATGCTCCGCCTGCTATCAGACAGAAAGGTGAGAAGAGCCAGCTGTCATACATTGCGAACTTTGACCCCTTCACACGCTTAAAGAAACCAACATATCTAAAATCACCAACCGCCCGCAAAATGAGTACGCCCCCGATTGTGAAGCCGAAAAAAACAGCATAAGGCGTGAGCGCCGCAGCGGAACCAACCCTAAACCCAAGGACAAGCGCAATTAAAGCGAAGCCACTGAGCACAAATGCAACCCCAAGCGTGGCCACAGCTCCAGGTGTGAAGACCGGCACCCCATCCAACTCAGGAAGGGCTGCTGACATCCCAAACTTTCCGCCGAACGCCCAATACAAATGCAGTATCGCCAATCCAACAAACGATATGATGAGAATCATTGCTAACGTTTCCACAGCTACCTCCGTGAGGCATAACGATTAATCTGAGGGATACAATGTAAGTATCGTCCCGCACGAGTGCCTTGTTATGTCTTGCATCAGAACAGCCTTGCTCATTGGGTATTGGCGTTCTTTTCATGACTATTTGCCCGCATATTGTTCAACCCTGTTGATCTGACAGGTTATCTGGTATTTGCAAGTTTATTGTGCGCGATTTGTCTAATCTAACGACTTGATTGAATAGGGTGATTAAGTTTTACAGACTCTGATTGTGTAATCAAGAAATATTTTAAGTAAAATCCCAAAGCTTTTTTAAACCAGGCCTGGTGGTTTTAAATTGCGTTTATAAGGGATTTAAAGCTATTTGAAATCAGTGTATTTTGCACGACTTGGTGCCAAAATTTTAAGGCCATTTGTTTTGCTTGCGCTTTGGCATCGTCGCTGCCGGGAATAAATCTCGGTAATTGATAATTGGGGTTTGGCAGCTCGCCTTGTTTGGGCATATAGGCCATGGGCAGCATGTCGTAAATGGGCGCTAGGCCATTGGGTAATCCGTCTTTGAGATAGAATGCCAAATTGCCGTTGTGTATATCCGTATTGGCGATCATTAAGCCAAACGCGTAGGCGACTTGAATATTGAAAAAATCGGTTTCGCTAATCCATTTTTGCCGCCATAAACCTTCAACAATCGTTACCCAGTTTTGTGGTTGACCAACGAACGCTGCATCCAAATTTTGAAGCGACACCAGGCCTGGTTCAAAAACACGGCGAGCTGATTCAAATTGCTTTGCTTTATGATTCCGCCACAACGACATCTTCACACTCTATTCACCCACAACCCTTTTATTTTATTAGATAATTTACTTTTTACGCCAGGTAGTGATTTATGGACACGATAAAGACCGAACCGACCA
>PEWX01000001.1:2498-6674 GCA_002779995.1 Piscirickettsiaceae bacterium CG07_land_8_20_14_0_80_44_28 | reverse complement strand
CGTTACTGTATATTTGGGATGAGCTCAAGCAGGTTGATAATTCCCACTTTTTAATTGGCGGTTGGTTTGTTTGCGATGCTCAAACAGCTTTTCAAGAAGCGATGGTGGCACTGGATTGGCAGTTGAAACAATGCGCGGAAGATTATCCCAGTGTTCCGTGGGTTGCGGTGATTAGCCGTCAAAATAAGTATGTCAAATTGATGAATGACTATTTTGGGTTTAAAGAAATCGAACCAGGTGGCCGATACTATAAAGCAGTGACCACGCTTTTTCCAAAAGCCAGCCAACAAGATTTTTATTATGTTTATAAAAATTAATGAGGGGTGGTTTTGAACAGAGTCAATCAAGTTAAGGGAGATGAATGTGAGTGTATCAATTCAACAAACGCTGGCTAAACCTCTCAAACTTGGGGTAATCGGGGGCGGTGTCAATTCTGCCGTGGGCTATGCACACTATGTCGCCAGCCAGTTAGATAATAAATGGCAAATGGTGTCCGGATTTTTTAGTCGGGATCCGCAAACTAACCTTAAAACCGCCCAGGCCTGGCATATTGCCGATTTTAAGCCTTATGAAAGTTGGCGCGATTATGTTTCAGCGGAAAAAGCCAATTTGGATGCCATTGTCGTGCTCACGCCAACACCGATGCATGCCGAAGTTGTTTGTGAACTGTTAAAACAAAATATTCCGGTTATTTGTGAAAAAGCGCTGACAGCCAGTTTAGAGGATTCGTTAAAAATAAAACACACGCTTGATGAAACCCAAGGGTTCTTGGCAGTGACCTTTAATTACAGTGGGTATTCGATGGTGCGTGAAATGCGTCAACGGATTTTTGATGGCGAACTGGGTAAGCTTTCGCAAATTCAAATTGAAATGCAGTCAGATGCCTTTATCAATAAAGCGGCGACAGGCAAACCACAAGCGTGGCGATTAAAGGATGGTTCCATTCCGATGATCCTGCTGGATTTGGCCGTTCATTTACACCACCTAGTTCATTATGTTTCTGGGCAACATCCTCGCAAGGTATTGGGCGATTTTCACAATTTTTCACGCTACTCCGGTATTGTGGATGATGCCTATTTATGGGTTGATTATACTGACTCAATGCGCGCTGCTTACTGGGTGAGTAAGGCCGCTTATGGACACAAAAATGGCTTAAGAATTCGGGTTTTTGGCGATAATGGCAGTGCGGAATGGTTTCAAGAAGTGCCTGATCAGCTAATGGTGTCCAATGCAGATTCGATCATGATGCACTATAATCGGGGCACGGCAATCAATCAGGATCGAATTGTTGAGCGCTTTAAACCAGGGCATCCAACTGGATTTATTGAAGCCTTTGCCAATTTATACAGCGATATTGCCGATAATTTAGCACGTTATCAACAAACCCCAGCCCAATTTGAATTTGATGAAAATGTATTTGGTTGGGCGCATGCCCATGAAGGCTTAAATCTATTACACAAAGCGACCTTGTCGAATGCACAAGGGTGTTGGCTAGACATTGAAAGGCAAGACAGTAAACATGATTAAAGACATTCGTATTGCAAACAAAACCATTGGACAAAATCAGCCACCTTATATTATTGCGGAGTTATCGGGAAATCATGCAGGGGATAAACAAAAAGCCATCAGACTCCTAGAAGCTGCGGCTGAAGCAGGGGCGGATGCGATTAAATTACAGGTTTACCGCGCCGATACCATTACTTTAAATTCTGATAAACCTGATTTTCAAATCCCAAAAGGGCAAGGCAATAAATGGGAGGGTTACGGTACACTTTATGAGTTGTATGAGTATGCTTATACGCCTTGGGAATGGCTGCCTGATTTATTTGCAACGGCTAAACGATTAGACATTGCATTGTTTGGGTCGGTGTTTGATGAAACTTCGGTCGATGAGTTGGAAAAGTTTGATGTGCCTGCCTACAAAATTGCCTCGCCAGAAGTGTTCGATATTGGTCTGTTGGAAAAGGTAGCACAAACCGGTAAACCCGTTATTTTGTCAACGGGTTTGGCGGCGATAGGGGATATTGATTTAGCCGTCCAGACCTTAAAACAGAATGGCTGTAACGATATTATTATTCTGAAATGCACCACTGCCTACCCAACGCCTTACGATCAGGTTGATTTAAAAACCTTGGTAAATTTGCAGGAAACCTTCCATTGTTTGTCGGGGTTGTCTGATCATACATTAGGCATTACCGTACCGATTGCGGCAGTCTCACTCGGTGCCAATGTGATTGAAAAACACATTAAATTGGATGATGAATCTGAATCGGTAGACAGCTTCTTCTCGTTAACGGTTGCGCAATTCAAAACCATGGTTGAAGAAACCTATCATGCCTACCAAGCGATTGGCCGCATCAATTATAATTTGACGACAGAAAGTCAAAAAAACCGTAATGGTAAACGGTCACTTTATGTCAGTGCTGATATCCAAAAAGGGGAAGTATTGACTGAGCAAAATATTAAGTCCGTCCGCCCTGGGTTAGGGTTGCATACGAAATACAAAGCTGACGTGTTGGGGAAAAAAGCTCGAAAAGACTTAACGGTTGGCGATCGTTTAAGTTGGGAGGTGATTGAGTGATGACACAATCAGCTCAGACTTTAACTGATATTGAAGCAGCCTTGATTGAATGCATTCAAGACAGTGCCGGACAACAGGGAACCTTGACCAGCACAAGTAATTTCGTTCAATCTGGACTGTTGGATTCATTTGCCATTCTCAGCTTAATTATGCAATTGGAACAACAGTTTGCCATTAAATTTACCATTGACGAGTTGGCCAATACAGAGCTACAAACGGTTTCTGGTATGGCGCAAGCCATTGCTGATAAATTAGCCCAAAACGCATCAAATTAAGGAACGGCATGGCACAACTTTTTGAACGTTTTAATCAACACTGTCAAAGTGCCCCTAACAAAATGGCCTTTATTGACGGGTCGCTTCAGTTGAGTTATGGCCAATTAGCAGACAAAATTGACCAAGTGTTTCAATGGCTTCAGCCTTTAGCGCAACAACAGGCGCCGAATGGCTTGCGTGTTTTAAGTGTGTGCCATGAACCATTTCACCACGTTTGTTTAAGTTTGGCGCTCTCAAAACTCAATGGCACTTTGATTCCAACCAATGCTCAGTCAACCACCAAACAGGTCGCTCGTTTTTGTCAAGCCGTGGAGGCTGATTGTTTGGTCTATGATTTGGCTGAAATTGATTTTTCGCAAACGGATTTAAGCGAAAATCAACCACTCAATTTATTACCGCAATTAGCCATTCAATCCGCCTTTAATGCAGATAAAAATGACCAGGCCTGGTCAAAATCGGTCGATGTTACTCCTCATGATTCCTTTTTATTAACCTTGTCATCCGGCTCGACTGGAAAGCCAAAACCGATCGTCATTTCACAAGCGGTTAAGTTGGCAAGAGCGCAACAAACCATTGACCTTTACGGTATTACTTCAGAAGATGTGGTATTAAATGCATCACCATTTTTTCATTCATTAGGTCAGCGCTTAACATTTGTGCCGTTAATGGCGGGCGCAACGGTGGTGTTCTTGAATAAATTTACCCCCCAGGCCTGGTTAGATGCGGTTGAAGCGAATCAAGTCTCTTTTACCATTCCCGTTGCAACCCACTTGTATGCGTTACAGCCCTTTATTCAATCGTCATTTGATCGAGTACGTTCATTAAAAACATTAGTCACGTCTTCGGCACCGATTGATGCCGAGTTTAAAAAAGCATTACAGCAAGAAATACAATGTGATTTACACGAAATTTACGGCGCGACCGAAATCGCGATTGCGACCAACTTATGTCCAGCCGATTTTGCACAAAAACACCATACGGTAGGGTTACCTTGTAAAGGGATTGAGATCCGCATTGTCAATGACTGTGGAGATCAACAAACCGCTGAAGACTTGGGTGAGATAGTGGTGAAGACGCCCTTATTGTTTAGCGGTTACTATCGACTTCCAGAATTAACCGAACAAGCCTTCCTTGACGGTTTTTTCCGCACGGGTGATTTGGGGTATATCGATGCGGATGGTTATTTGGTTTATGTCTCACGTCAAAAAGACGTTATCATTTCGGGGGGCATTAATATTTATCCCGCTGAAATCGAGCAATGCTTACTATCGAGTAAAGAAATTCAGGCGGTAAGCGTGATTGGCGCAAATGATGCTTTAC
>PEWX01000001.1:837-2470 GCA_002779995.1 Piscirickettsiaceae bacterium CG07_land_8_20_14_0_80_44_28 | reverse complement strand
CCGCCTCGGGTAAAATTGACAAAATGGCTTTGCGAGAAACCTACAATGCGTTGGATGAAGACTGGTCGGCGCCGTTAAGAGCTTTAATGTATAGACAGTAAAAAGGAAAATGACATGGGTATTGTAATTTATGGTGCAGGTGGAAATGGACGGCAGTTTTATAATGCCATAAAACAAAAGGGTCAAAAGGTCGATTTTTTTATTGATCAATATTCTGATGCTAAGGAATATGATGGTATTGAGATTGTTCGTCTTGCCGATGTAACCGACAAGTCAATTCCCGTGTATGTTTCTGTTTCATGCACCAGTACGCGGATTGCTGAGCAATTACGCGAAATGGGGTTTGAAAAAGTCCACGACTTTAATGAAAGCGTGCTGGTCTTCCCAGAAATTATTAACGCCTTTCTTCCAATTGTGCACTGGTATTCTGAAGATCTGTCAGAAATGGTCGATTCAGTCAAGATTGAAGCTCTCAGTCAATTATTCTCAGACCAGAAAAGTCATGATGTTCTGAAGAATATTGTTGATTTTAGAACGCACATGACGGCAGAAACTTATCAAAAGAATGATACCGTAACCCAGTATTTTCCTGAAGATGTCGATCTATTTTCGCATTTAAAAACCGGTGTCAGAATGGTGGATTGTGGTGCTTTTATTGGCGATACTCTGCAACAAACAGTACAGTATTTTGAGCATCAGAATCATAAGATTGACTATATTGCTTTAATCGAACCGGACTCTAAAAACTTAAAGCCTTTACAACAAAATGTGAAGAAGTATAGTCATGATATTGACTTAGTGGTTATTCCGGCAGGGGTTTGGTCCGATTCTCAAATTTTAGAATTTGATAGTAATGGTTCTTCAAGTGTGGTGATGGAAGCAGGGGAAGTCAATGCCAATGCAACCGAAAAAGTCCCTGTGGTGAGCATTGATCAAGTATTTTATGGAATGAAACCCAACTATATCAAAATGGATATTGAGGGCGCAGAAGTGAATGCCATAAAGGGTGCCGAGCAAGTTATCCGAGATTTTAGTCCGGTATTGGCGATTTGTTTATATCATCGAGGTTCAGATTTATGGGAAATTCCACTTGCAATTCATGCTATGAACCCAAATTATCAATATTACCTAAGAGTACATGGTGATATGGGGCTTGAAACCGTTATTTACTGTGTTCCAAAATCATAAGGTCGTCTCATGCAACATCCAGAATTAAAAGCCGCCATTCAAAACCGTTATAACGAATCTTACTTTTATGAAGTCAACCGGTTAACGTTTGAGAAAGCCTCTTCTGAAGATGTATTAGCGCCGCACTATCAAACCTTAGTCAAAGAGGAAGAAGCACTTTTTGTTGTGGTGGGAACGGATTCTGGATTGTTGTATCAATATATCAAGGCTCATATAGAACATAAACATTGTCAATTTGTGTTTATTGATTTTGATGACGTGATTGACGCGACTGGACTTGCAGATGAATCAGGCGAAATTTGGCAAGGACAGGTTCGCCTGGTAAATCAAGACTTTAACTTTATGCGGTTAACGGCCGATTTTAACAGTTACATTATGCGTCGTCGAATTCATTTAATTAAGTCGTTGGCGGTTATGGATGCTCAGCCGGGTAGCGCTTATGCTG
>PEWX01000001.1:0-623 GCA_002779995.1 Piscirickettsiaceae bacterium CG07_land_8_20_14_0_80_44_28 | reverse complement strand
GTGACGGTGGATCCCTTTCCATGGAACTTTGATAATTCAAAAGCCGTTTTAGGCGCTTCTGACTACAGTATTTTAGCGCACAGCTTTCATGCCCAACACCGTTTGCTCAGTCAATGGAATGGGTTGGCGATTTATATGGGGCAAAAGTATGCTTGGTATGATGAAAATTCAAAAACTAATATAGATACTTTGGGGCCAACGGTCACCAACTCGGCCTTGCATTTAGCCTGTAGCTTAGGCGCAACGCGGGTATTTTTTTCTGGTGTGGATTTTTGCTTTGCACGCGGTTTGACTCACGAGTCAGGAAGTGATGAAGCCAAGCATGCTGATACCGTATCTCATTATGGTAAAGCACGCTTGTTGGATAATGCGGGGCAAATGACAGAAACAGGGGATGATTTTTTCTCGGCAAAACAGGCGATGGAAAATATGATTCGTTATTACTTGGGCCATAAACCGATTGAATTTATCAGCTTAGGGTTACATTCAGCAAAAATGGACAATGTATCTTATCAAGATTGTGCTGATGTTATTTTGCAGTCAGCTGCCAAGCAAGATTTAATGACTGAAATTAAATTGAATATTACTCTAACCCCTCAAGAAAAATATGCAATGGTTCAGCA
>PEWX01000120.1 GCA_002779995.1 Piscirickettsiaceae bacterium CG07_land_8_20_14_0_80_44_28 | reverse complement strand
AGTATTTCTGACCTCATTTGGTTCAAAGACGCTCAGGGACGGTTTCAGTCCTGTAACCCCGCGTTTGAAACCTTTATTGGTCAAAGTGAAGCGGAGATAGCAGGTAAAACAGATCAACAACTCATGCCTGAAGTCATCGCCAACACCTTAAAAAAATATGATGAAATCACTCTTAAATCCAAAAAACCGACCATGCATGAAGCTTGGTTACCGAAACTAAACGGCCAGCATGAAGTCCTGTTGTCGATTACTCAAACGGCACTTTTAGATCCTGACGGCAATGTTTATGGTATTTTGAGCGTTGCCCATGATATTACTCAGCATTGGGAAGATGAACAGCACCTAGCAGAAAGCCAAATCCAACTTGAAAAAGCGCAAAGTGTTGCAGGGATTGGCAGTTGGACGCTTGAAGTGTCTGACAATCTCCTTTGTTGGTCCAATGAAACCTATCGAATCTTCGGCTTGCCTGCCGGCTCCCCGATTGATATAGCGAGTTTTTTTCAACGTATCCACCCTGATGACCTTGAAATGGTCAAATCAACTTGGGAAAAGGCAGTTCGCAAACAAACGCTCTACGAAGTTGAACACCGTATCTTGGTCAATGATAAGGTTCGATGGGTTCAAGAAACTTGTGAGTTCAGTTTTGACCATGAAGGCACACTGTTACGAGCACTGGGGACAGTGCAAGATATTACCGAACGTAAAGAACATGAACAACAACTTCAATATCTCGCCCATTTTGACGCCTTGACAAACCTGCCTAACCGCGTTCTATTAGCTGACCGCCTCCACCTTGCCATGCACCAAGCACTCAGGCGCAATTCACAATTATCGGTCGTCTATTTAGACTTGGATGGCTTTAAAGAAATCAATGATGAATATGGTCATGATGTGGGTGACCGACTGCTAACCACTATCGCCCAACGAATGCAACATGCCTTACGAGATGGCGATACCTTGGCCAGGTTGGGTGGCGATGAATTTGTCGCCGTGCTAGTCGATGTACAATCTCCACAAGCCAGTGAAATGATTTTTAATCGGCTACTGGCAGCCGCCTATAAGCCCGTTATGGAAGGCGAGCATATTTTAAGAGTTTCCGCCAGTTTAGGGGCGACCTATTACCCGCAAGCCGAAGACATAGATGCCGATCAACTGCTACGCCAAGCCGATCAAGCCATGTATCAAGCCAAACTGGCTGGCAAGAATTGTTTTCACCTATTTGATACCCAAAAAGATCGATTACTTCGAAACTATAATGCGGACATCTCCAGCATCACCAATGCCCTCACCCATGACGAATTCATTCTTTACTACCAACCCAAAGTTAATATGAAAACCGGTGAAGTCATTGGCGTTGAAGCGCTCATTAGATGGCAACACCCCGAGCAAGGTCTATTGTCCCCTCTTGACTTTTTACCGGTCATCTCTGGTCACGAATTATCTATTGATCTGGGGAATTGGGTTATTAAAACTGCCATGCAACAAATCGAATACTGGAAATCCATCAATATCCGGTTGCCGATCAGCGTCAATATCGATGCACTCCATCTAGAGTCGCCAAATTTTGTCACCCACTTAAAAATGCTGCTTGAAACCCACCCCAATATCGAACATGGAGACCTAGAGTTAGAGGTATTGGAGAGCAGTGCCCTAGACAACCTCAGCCACGTTTCCAATGTAATTAAAGCCTGTCATGAACTGGGAATTGGGTTCGCATTAGATGACTTTGGAACGGGCTATTCTTCATTAATTTACTTAAAACGACTCCCGGCTAACCTGATTAAGATAGACCAAGGGTTTGTTCGAGATATGCTAGAAGACACTGAAGATCTCGCCATTATTCAAGGGGTATTGGGGTTATCGAATGCGTTTGGACGTGACACCATTGCCGAAGGGGTCGAAACCATTTTGCATGGAGAGCGATTACTCAAATTAGGCTGTTTGCTAGGTCAAGGATACGGCATTGCTCGTCCCATGCCTGCTGAAGAAATTGAAAACTGGTTAAAAACCTGGCAACCAGACGCCTCCTGGACCCAATAAAAACACCTAAAAACTCAAAGCTCATTGCTGGATCTAAATTATGCTGCTACTTTTTACCCTCATTCTATTAGTGGTTCTGTTATCTCGTTTTTTTGAGCAAAGTTTTAAAATCCCGTTTGCGCTCACCGCGATTGTTTCCGCTTATTTAACCAATATGATATTTGACCTATCCGCTTTTGGTGACCATTTTCCAGACATTGTCTACCTGATGCTACCCATCATTTTAATTCCCGACGTATTAGGGGTTTCTCGCTCCGAATTAAAACACAATCTATCAGCCATTCTCTATCTCTCAGTTTTTGCGGTGTTAATTTCCATTACCCTAGCCATTCTTGCCACCCAACTACTCACTCCCGAACAACAATTGACCACTGGGGTTCTGTTAGCTTTATTCACCCCTTTAATGGCCACGGACGTGGTGTCGGTTTCTGCCATTTTTAGCAAATTTAAACTCCCCGAAAAGCTCAAACTCTATGCGGAAGGCGAAAGTCTTTTTAATGACATCACTGCGATGATTATTTTCTTTTTTATTGCGCTCCCGCTTATTGAAGGCCAAACCTTACAAACCTCCAGTTTACATCTTGTTTTAGGTAAGCTGTTTATTGAATCCATCCTAATTGGCCTGGTAGCAGGAATGGTAGGCTATTATGCCTTTAAATTTTTTACCGATAATGTTGAGCAGTTTCTCACATTGTATATTATGGCCAGTATGGCCTTTATCGTCGGCGAACACCTGCAAGTCTCCGGCATGTTGGGCGTGGTGGTCACCATACTATTATTTAAATATTTATTTGATAAAGAAGGGCAATACAAGAAAATCAGCACCTCTGTGCTCACGCAATTTCTGAACACTGAAAGCACTTCCGATGGCAACTTTAGAGCCTATCGCAAAGAAGCCCATTACTTGGGGCTATTTGCCAATGGCGTCATCTTTATTGCCATCGCCAATGTGGTCGATTTAAACCTGCTTTGGCAATATCATCTTGCCATTTTAGCGGTATTTGCACTCACCACGCTAATTCGTTTTTTGGTGGTTACCCCGTTGATTTGGTGGAGAATGCATCCCTTTCGTTGGGCGGGCGTCCTCACCTTTGCCGGCATGAAAGGGGGGTTAGCCATTATTATGGTATTTGCTTTACCGGATAATTTTGTTTACAAAGAAGCCTTTATGTCAATTGTGGTCGGCGTTGTGATCCTCTCCATGTTTGTCAATACGGCTTTATTAATGGTGTTTTTACGATTCAATAGCGAAGCTTTTGCGCTAGATAAAGCCGACGACCACAATACCTTATCGGGCGAAGAAGCCAAACAGCAACTGAAAAAATTACTGCAAAAAGATGCCCAGTCACAAGCCTATAACGCCCTGGTGTTTGAAGAGCTGATTGAAAAAGAAATGGCACGTTCACAACGCTATCACGCCCCTTTTGCACTGCTCGCCTTTGAAAGCGACAAAGCCAGCATAATGGGACAAGCGATTTTACCCATACTGCGTAAATCAGACTATTTTGGTCGCTTAAATGAACAGCGATTCTGCATTCTTACCACCCACTCCGATATTGACAGCGCCATAATTGTCGCTCAAAAGTTGCGAAAACGACTTGGCGGAAAACAAATCAGCATTGCAGAATATACCCCGGGCGATACCCTTGAGCTGCTTTACGAGAAATTAGAGGCCGGGTTTAAAACCGAAAAAGCCATTGCCATTGAAATCTAAAAAAACAATTAGGAGACTATCACGATGGTCAGTTTAACCACCCCAATTTGTAATTTTAATCAAGCCGCCATTGATTTCGACCTACCAGGCGTTGATGGACAGAACTGGACATTAGATAAAGCAAAAGGGTCTAACGGCTTGCTGATTATGTTTATTTGCAACCATTGCCCCTATGTCAAAGCGATACAGTCACGCCTAGCCAGTGACACCCGGATTTTGCGCGATAACTATGGCATCAACAGTATTGCCATTATGTCGAATGACCCTACCGAGTATGCAGAAGATTCATTTGAACAAATGCAGGCCGTTGCGGAACAATTCAACTTCCCTTTCCCTTATGTAATGGACGCAACCCAGCAAGTGGCCAAAGCCTATGGCGCTGTCTGCACCCCTGACTTTTTTGGTTATAATGCCGATTTAGCATTGCAATATCGAGGTCGCCTCGATGCGTCTAACAAAGAAACCGCGTCTAACAGCGTGCACCGTGAACTATTAGAAGCCATGAAACAAGTTGCCGAAACGAGAAAGGGTCCAACCGAACAAATTCCCTCAATCGGCTGTTCTATTAAATGGAAACCGTAAGTGATGATTTTGCAGTTATTTTAACCAGATACCGTGTTTGATTTTAAAAATCAAACACAATTCCTATATTCTGGATCAAAAGGTTTGCCGCTCTTTAAAATAGCAAACACCATAT
>PEWX01000030.1 GCA_002779995.1 Piscirickettsiaceae bacterium CG07_land_8_20_14_0_80_44_28 | reverse complement strand
CCGGGGGGCGAATTGGGCGAACAGCAACCTGCTTTAGTGACCACCGATCAAACAGGTTGTGGCTTAGGCTTGAGTCGCAGTAGTGGTTTGGTGGAACCTAATATTCCATTTAACCTTGGTGAAGCCAACACTGGCAATGAAAATTGTGATTATTATTCGGCATTTAATGGTTCTTCAGCCGCTGCACCGCTCGTGTCAGGAGCGGCTGCACTGTTATTAGAAGCTTACCCGGAAGCCTCTTGGCGTGATATTAAACACTTCCTAGCGATGACGGCGCGCAAATTGCAACCCGATTTGAAGCCGATTACACGCATAATCAATGGTCAGACCGTCACGATTGAGCAGGGTTGGGTCACTAATGCGGCAGGCATTGCCTTTAGTAATGCATTTGGGTTTGGCGGGGTTTCGGTGGCGAATGCGGTGAAACTGGCGCAACAGTGGCAAGCCTCCAATCAAAGTCTTCCGCCCTTAAAAACTGTGCAAACATTGAAACAGCCGTTAACCCAGAATAATCAAATTGCCAATTTCGATGCGGCTGGTTTGCAAAAAACAGTGGCGATTGCGGATAACTTGATCACAGAAACGGCTGTGGTGACGGTCTCGATTAAAGGGCTGAACGCGCAAACGTTATCTGGTGAGCTGAGTCATAAAATTGATGCCAGCGATTATTTAATTGAACTGATTTCGCCAGCGGGCACTAAAAGCATTGTGCTGACGCCATTGAATGCCTATCGCTCAAGCTACGATATGATTGAATTGTCATTAGCGACTCATGCGTTTTATGGCGAACCCTCAGCGGGAACCTGGACGTTAAAAGTGACCGATATTGATCAAAATACGCAAAATCGGATTGGGCATGTGGGCGAAGGCAAACTAACCGAATGGTCATTGAAGCTTTATGGTCGATAGTGTGAATCATGCAAGGGGTCTTGTGAGCAAGCAGCGAGTGATTAATCTGTTCTTAGGTGGGTGCTTGTGGTTATTGATTTCACCCACCCAGGCTGCACTGGTTGCGTGTGAAGCCGTCGCCAATCAAGCGGGCGGGTATTTGCCACTAAGTGATGTGTTGGCCAGCAAACAGTCACTGAATCAATCGACACCCAGTTGGGATGGTGAGGCGATTGGTACAATTGGCAGCTGGACGCTGTATCAAACCCAACAATTTGCTTTGGATAGAAACGATTGCAAGCCACAATACCATACCATTCAAACCGAGACAGCTGAGGCGCAATCGGTACTGTTTTACCCGGTTTTAAAAAATCAACGTCAGAACCGCTGGGCAATCTTTACGGGGCAATTTGTAGTGATTGCTTCGACAGCGTTAGAGGACTTTTCTGACCAGGGTTGGGAATTACGACCGTCAGTTAGCAGTGATTCGCTTGATTCACACCGTTATACATTTCAATTCAATGCATTACATGCGCCGACCGCCAGCTATGATGAAGCGGTTGCGGTTTTACATCGACACCCGCAAATCCGTCAATTCACGCCTATCTTTATCGAACAACGCTATCATTTGCGATAACCTTTATTATTAGCAATGAACTTTTTAATATTGGATAACATCGTTATTGTGATACTATAAAGTTCTTTTTAATGTTAATGAATGTTAACTAAATTATTGATTGAGTTAATGTTAGATTACATTATAGGGGTGTGAGGGCTTATGTTGCCAGAAGACAATGTTTTGCTGACGATTGGGAAACAGCTTGAGATAGCGCGTTTGGCTCGTCGGTTAAAACAATCAGAGCTTGCAGACCGGGCTGGCGTCACTCGACAGACCATCGGAAAGATTGAGTCTGGACAGTCGGTACAAAACAAAAATTTCATTAAGGTATTGTGGGCGCTTGGCTTAGATGACGTTTTGTGTCGGGCGCTTGCGCCAGAAAATGATCAGTTGTCAACAAGTTTGGCATTTGGCTCTCTTCCAAAGCGTATAAAAAACATTTCTAGCAATGATGAACAGGGAGAGTTTTAAATCATGCTGGCAAAGTTATATGTCTATAACGCCCAAAAAATTCTGATCGGTAAAGTTGAACGAAAGCCAGATGGATATGCGTTCAGGTATGCTAAAAGTTACCTTGATAGATCTGATGCATTGTCACTTAATCCGATTCACTTGCCATTGATAGATAAGGTTTTTTTCTCAAAATTTTTAGATCGAGATGAAAACTTTTCAGGCATTCTAAGTGTCTTTGGAGATGCGTTACCTGGCGGGTGGGGAAAAGCGGTTCTGAATGCTCAGGCCCGCCGAAAACTCACGACTTTAGAGTTTCTTTTAGAAAATCAGCAAGATCGAGTCGGCTATTTAGTCTTTAGTCAGTTCATGAAATTTCCTAATATTGAGCATTCTAAAATAAGAGAGCCTTTTCAATGGGAAGAAATTTTAATGGCAAAGGAACAGTTTGAGCGTAACAATCAAATGAATCCATTGTTTAGTGAACTCTTTAAACAAGGCGCGAGCCAAGGTGGCGCTAGACCAAAATTGTCAGTCGTAAAAGATGATCAGCTATATCTAGCTAAGTTGCCATCTATTCAAGATTACGAGAATAAAGCTCAAATTGAGCATGGAACTTTGGCATTAGCTAAATCGATAGGGATTCATGTTGCCGAATCACTTATCATGCCTGTCGGCATAAACCAAGATATTTTTCTAACAAAACGGTTTGATTACTCTGGAATAGGCAAGCTACCTTTTTTAAGTATGAAATCGATTCTTGCCGTTGATCACAATAACGATGCTTCTTATGGGAATTTTGCGTTAGAAATAAAACGACTGAATGGCGGTAAGGATTCAGTAGAAATCTATAGAAGAATGGTTTTTAATGCAATGGTGTCTAATCATGATGATCATTACTTAAATCATGGACTGATTTGGAAAGAAGGCGAGTGGCGTTTAAGTCCTGCGTATGATGTTGTTGCGGGTGAGGGATTTCGTCGAACCTTAGCGATTAATGCTGGCTTAAAAGGAACCTCCCCATGCCGGGATAACCTGTTGTCTGAGGCTAATAAATTTTCGTTATCCATGTCAGAAGCGAAAGATATTATTGATGAGATGGCGTTGTCGATACATAACAACTGGCAAAATGTATTTAAAGAAAACCAGGTAGATGATGACGTTGTTCAGTCAATAAAATGGGCAATATTGCACGATTTTAGTTAATGCGTTGGATGCAGGGCTTGTTCAAATTCTTCACGCAATCTCTGGAAGCTTTGGTAGCGGGAATAATGCAGTTCTCCCGATTCAACGGCGTCTTTGATCGCACATTTGGGTTCGATGGTGTGGGTGCAGTTATGGTATTTGCATTGGCCTAAGAAGGGTTCAAAATCTGGATAGTATTGTTCCAGTTCGTGGCGTTCACAGGGGGTTGGGCTGAATTGGCGGACACCGGGGGAGTCAATAATATTGCCGGCCGCTTCACCGTTTTCACTGGGAAGATGGTACAAAATACTGTTGGTGGTGGTGTGCTTGCCAAGCCCCGAGGATTCGGATAATTGGTTGGTTTTGATTTCAAGGTCGGGAATCAGGGTTTGGATCAGCGACGATTTACCTGCGCCCGAAGGACCGACAAAAACGCTGTTCTTCTGTCGAAGATGTTCACGAAGCGTGTCCATGCCTTCGCCGTAAGTTGCCGAAATCGGCAGGATTTCCAGTCCCATTTCTTCATAAGGCAATAGTTGTTCTGCTAGCAGTTCCCATTGTTCATCGGATTGGATTAAATCAATTTTATTAATGAGGATCAGTACCGGTAAATCCAGTTGTTGTGCCGCCACCAAATAGCGATCAATCATATCGGGATGTACACCCGGCTCAATCGCGCTGACAATGCCGAGCCAGTCAATATTGGCGGCGACCATGCGTTTTTGTCCTCGGAAGCCGGGGCGACTCAGTTCATGGCTGCGCGGTTCGGCGGCAATCACCACGCCGGTATTGGCTTCTCGATCGGTTTGCCAGGTGACGCGGTCGCCTGCAACCAGTTTATTAAGATGTTGGCGAACGGCACAGCGGTGGAGTTGGCCATTGTCATCTTCAATCAGTAGACGTTTGCCAAAGTTGGTAATGACCAGGCCTGGTTGTTTTTCGCCAAGTGCTTCATTCGGATTGGGCGTGAGTGACGGGGTAGAAGGTGCGGATTGATCCCGTTCGGTTTGTTGTTTTTGCTTCACCCTGCGGTGTTGCTGATGGCTCAGTTTGCGTTTTGCCATTTTAGAAAGACTGTTTAATCAAGTAATGCATCTATTTTGGCCGCCAAAATGAAGTCGTTTTCACTGAGTCCTTTCACGGAAGCAGTGGTGAGGGTGATTTGGCATTGATTATACCCGAAGCAGATTTCCGGGTGATGGTCTTCTTTGTGCGCCACCCAAGTCACGGCGTTTACAAAGGCAACGGTTTGGTGATAGTTTTTAAACGGAAAGGTTTTCACGAGGGTTTTGTAGTCCAGTGGAATTTCCCAATCATCCAGTTCCGTTAGCAGGGTTTCAATGCGCGGGATAATCATCGGTTTGTTGCCTTTGATAAGGGTCTGGCAACGTTGGTCTTTTAAGGGAATGTTTGTACTAAGCTGCGTCATCTTCGCTTTCCTGTAATCGTTTTAAGTGGTCAATTCGAATTTTAGCCGGCGGGTGGCTGTCATGGTAGCTTGAATAAAGCGGGTCGGGGGTTAAACTACTGGCATTGTCTCGATACATCTTTAATAATGCAGAGATTAAGGGCGCAGCGCCGGTGGTTTTGACCGCAAAGGCATCGGCTTCAAATTCGTGTTTACGACTTTGAAAGGCGCTGATGGGGCCTAGAAAAAAGAACATGACGGGAACCGCCGTTAAAAATAATAGCAGGGCGGCAGCAGGGGTTTCGGTGGTGATGCCAAGACCTGTGTAAAACAAAGATTGCTGTGCAAGCCAGCCTAGAAAAGCTAAACCGATAAAGCTGAGGGCGAAGGATTTTAATAGGCGTTTGCGAATATGACCGTGTTTAAAATGCCCCAGTTCATGCGCCAGCACGGCTTCGACTTCTTCGGGGGTCAGCGTCTCCAATAGCGTATCAAAAAACACAATCCGCTTGTTTTTGCCAAATCCGGTGAAGTAGGCATTGCCGTGCCCTGAACGCGAGGAACCATCCATGACGAAAATGCCATTGGATTGAAAACCGGTTTTCGCCAGTAGCGCTTCAATACGTTGTTTCATCTCACCCTCTTCTAATGGGGTGAATTTGTTAAAAATGGGGGCAATCCATTTGGGATAAGCCCACAGCAAAATTAAATTGAAGGCCAACCAAATACACCAGGTGTAAAACCACCAGGCCTGGTCAAAATAGCCATCCATAATGGTTAAAATCACCCAAATTAAAGGCAGACCGATTGCCAGCATAAGCGCCCACTGTTTGAGTAAATCAGAGATAAATTTCAGTGGTGTCATTTTATTAAACCCAAAGGCTTCTTCAATTTTAAAGGTGCTGATCAGGCTAAAAGGTAAGTGAAGCAGTGATAAAAACCAGAAGGTTGATAATAAAAAGCCGACGTCACGCCAGATCGGAGAAAAATCGCTATTGAGCCACAGTTGGTAAATATCCTGAAACCCCCCGCCGAGCGTCATAAAACCGAGCACAGCCGCATCAAAAAATAACACAAAACGCCCGAGTTGGAGTTTGGCGCGACTGTAGGCTGCTGCTTTTTGGTGGGCGTCTAAACTGACCACATCGCTGAAGTCTTCGGGCACTTGGTGTTGGTGTTTGCTGATGTGGAACTGGTTTTTAATATTTAACCAAACTTCAATCACCAGATTGAGTAATAAAGCAAGCATAAAAAGAGGGGTAATGAGATTCATATAAGCGTTTCATTTTAAAAAAGGCTACTATCCCATGTTATGAAAAAAAATTCAATGGCTATGCTTGGATTGTGGCGCGTGGCAATAAGGTTTAAGATAGCGCATAATATCAACGATGGCAGTAGGCAGCAGAATGAAATCAGACAATAACCTTATTTGGATTGATTTGGAAATGACGGGGTTGGATCACAAGACCGATCAGATTATCGAAATTGCAACCGTGGTGACCGATTTAGAATTGAATACATTGGCTGAAGGGCCGGTGATCGCGATCCAAACCGAGCAGCATTATTTGGAGGGTATGGACGAGTGGTGTAGGACGCATCATGGCAATTCAGGGTTGACGGCTCGGGTACAAGCCAGCCAAGTGTCAATGAAGGATGCAGAATTGCAAACCCTCGAATTTTTGAAGCCTTGGGTGCCGAAAGGGAAATCGCCCATGTGTGGCAACAGCATTTGTCAGGATAGGCGGTTTTTGATTGAACAGATGCCGACGTTAGAGGCTTTTTTCCATTATCGTAACCTCGATGTGTCTACGTTGAAAGAGTTGGCCAAACGCTGGGCACCAACAGTTTATTCTAGTCACCAGAAAAAAGGTGCCCATTTGGCGTTGGATGATATTTATGAATCCATTGATGAATTGAAACATTATCGCCGCCATTTATTCCTGTCTGATTTTCAAGCATAAAGAGACCGATTTTAAGCAAAGGGCGACTGCGATTAATTCGGGGTTGATGCTTTATAAAACCATTTGATTTGGTTATAATTACCAATTAGCCCCAAAATATAGGGGGTGCATGGCCCTGTTTTAACAGGGCTTTGTTTTTGACTCAATTTTTATTCCAATCTGGAGTTATGCCGGTAAAAATAACCAGGCCTGGCCATTTTTGGAACAAACGGAGGATCTTAGTTGTGGAATTAACTGGTGCCCAAATTCTTATCCATTATTTGGAGGATGAGGGCGTAGAGCTTATATGGGGCTATCCCGGTGGCGCAGCCTTGCCCATCTATGATGCCTTGGATACGGACGCTAAAAAACTGAAACATGTTTTGGTTCGTCATGAACAAGCTGCTGTGCATGCGGCTGATGGGTTCGCGCGCTCTACAGGTTTACCGGGGGTTGCGTTGGTAACATCCGGACCCGGTGCAACCAATACGGTTACCGGGATTGCAACGGCTTATATGGATTCAATTCCATTGGTGGTTATTACCGGCCAAGTGGCGACGCCGATGATCGGTTTAGATGCCTTTCAAGAGATCGACACGGTGGGGATTACCAGGCCGATCGTTAAACACAACTTCTTGGTCAAGGATGTCAAGGATTTAGCAATGACGCTCAAAAAAGCGTTTTATATTGCCACGACGGGAAGACCCGGCCCTGTGGTTATTGATTTTCCGAAAGATGTGCAGAATGCCTTATGTGACTATCAATATCCACAAGAAGTTAGTTTACGTTCCTATCAACCGATTGTAAAAGGTCACAGCGGACAAATTAAAAAAGCATTGGATATGATGCTGGCGGCCAAGCAACCGATTTTGTATACCGGTGGTGGTGTGGTGCTGGGCAATGCTTCAGCTGCGTTGACGGAATTAGCACATCAACTCGGCTTTCCGGTCACCAATACGTTGATGGGGCTTGGCGGCTTCCCGGCAAGTGATAAGCAGTTTGTGGGCATGCTCGGAATGCATGGTACTTACGAAGCCAATTTGTCGATGCACAATTCGGATTTAATTATTGCGATTGGTGCGCGCTTTGATGATCGCGTGACGGGGAATTTAGAAAAGTTCTGCCCAGATGCGAAGGTGATTCATATTGATATTGATCCAGCGTCGATTTCTAAAAATGTCGCGGTGGATATTCCGATTGTCGGGCCTGTGCAACAGGTGTTGACGGAAATGAATCAGTTGCTGAAAAAGTCGGGCAAGAAAGTGGATGCGGAGGTATTGCAAGCTTGGTGGACGCAAATTGAAGCTTGGCGCGCGACCAAATGCCTGCGTTATGATCAATTGGGTCATAAAATTAAGCCTCAGGCGGCGATGGAAGCCGTTTGGCGTATCACTAAAGGGGATGCGTATGTGACCTCTGATGTAGGGCAACACCAAATGTTTGCTGCACAATATTATCCCTTCGATAAGCCACGTCGTTGGATTAACTCCGGCGGCTTAGGCACCATGGGCTTCGGACTGCCTGCCGCGATGGGGGTTCAAGCTGCCTTTCCGAAGGAAACGGTGGTGTGTGTGACAGGTGAAGGCTCAATTCAAATGAATATTCAAGAGTTATCGACCTGTTTGCAGTACGGATTGCCCATTAAGGTGTTGTGTTTGAATAATGGCTTTTTGGGCATGGTTCGCCAGTGGCAAGAGTTTTTCTATGATCGTCGATATTCTATGTCCTATATGGATTCATTACCGGATTTTGTCAAGCTGGTCGAGGCGTATGGGCATGTCGGTATTCGTATTGATAACCCGGAAACCATGGAACAACAATTGGCAGAAGCCTTTTCGGACCAGTATAAAGATCGTTTTGTGTTTATTGATGTTATTACCGATCAACAAGAAAATGTTTATCCAATGATTCCTGCGGGTGCAGGGTTAGACGAAATGATTTTGGTTTAGGGGGCGACGATGAAACATATTATTTCGATGTTAATCGAGAATGAATCAGGCGCCTTATCTCGGGTTGCAGGGCTCTTTTCTGCGCGCGGATATAATATCCATGCCTTGACGGTTGCACCGACCAACGATGAAACCCTTTCACGGTTAACGTTGGTGACCAGTGGCACCAATCAACAAGTTGAGCAGATCGTTAAGCACTTAAACCGTTTGATTGATGTGGTGAAAGTGGTGGATATTACCGAGGGTGAGCACATTGAGCGCGAACTGATGTTAATTAAATTAAAAGCCACCGGGGCGATGCGTGAAGAAATTAAACGTTTAGCCGATATTTTTCGCGGCACCATTGTGGATGTCACCACGAATATTTATACCGTTCAATTGGTGGGGGAAGCGCAGAAGTTGGATGCGTTTGTTGATGCGATTGATGATGCACTGATTGTTGAAATTGTGCGCTCCGGTGCAGTTGGATTGATGCGCGGGGAAAAGTCGTTACATTTATAAATTCCCCCCAAACTCTATTTTTAACTTAATTTAAGGAATGACAATGCAAGTTTATTACGATAAAGATTGTGATCAAGCAATTATCAAAGGCATGAAAGTGGCCATTATTGGTTTTGGTTCTCAAGGTCATGCACATGCAACCAATTTACAAGATTCCGGCGTGGATGTAACGGTTGGCCTACGTGCCGGCTCTTCTTCTGTTAAGAAAGCAGAAGACTATGGATTAAAAACAGCGGACGTAGCCACTGCGGTTGCCAATGCTGATTTGGTGATGATTTTAACGCCGGACGAGTTTCAATCTGTGCTGTATAAAGAAGAAATTGAGCCTAATATCAAGCAAGGTGCTGTCTTGGCATTTGCACATGGTTTTGCGATTATTTATAACCAAATTGAACCGCGTAAAGATTTAGATGTGATTATGATCGCACCTAAAGCACCGGGTCATACGGTGCGTTCTGAATTTGTACGAGGTGGCGGAATTCCCGATTTAGTTGCCGTGCAACAAGATGCGTCCGGCAATGCGAAATCGATTGCGTTATCTTATGCTTCAGCCATTGGCGGTGGGCGTACCGGGATTATTGAAACCACTTTCCGTGATGAGTGTGAAACCGATTTATTTGGTGAGCAAGCCGTATTGTGTGGTGGCGCAGTTGAGCTGGTTAAAGCTGGCTTTGAAACCTTGGTGGAAGCGGGTTATGAGCCTGAAATGGCTTACTTCGAATGTTTGCATGAGTTAAAGTTGATTGTGGATTTGATGTTTGAAGGCGGCATTGCCAATATGAACTATTCCATTTCTAATAATGCCGAATATGGTGAATATGTCACGGGGCCACGCGTGATTAATGATGAGTCGCGTGCGGCCATGCGTGAAGCTTTGAAGAATATCCAAACGGGTGAATATGCCAAACGCTTTATCTTGGAAGGGCAATCAAATTATGCCTCCATGACAGCCGCGCGTCGTTTAAATGAAGAGCATGGCATTGAAGTCGTTGGGCGTAAATTGCGCGCGATGATGCCTTGGATTTCAGCGAATAAGATTGTTGATCAAGATAAAAACTAATTTTTATCTTTTTTGAGGGTGATACGCTTATTTGATGACTATTATGGCTATTAATTAAGTGCCTTAAGTTCAATGAATGGACTGCTTAAAAGATCGTTATGAAAAAAACCCGCTTTTGCGGGTTTTTTTGTAACGGCTATAGATTCGCTATTGTGTTGGATAACTGTATTTTTTTGGTTCTCAAATGGGAAAGTTGGTAAGATATGATGATAAAAAGTATATATGCTAATAAAGTGATTTTTACAGGGTGTTTTTTTATATCCAGCCTTAATTAATTGTATAGGCGTTCAAAAGTGTGGAACTGATATTTTATGTATTGCTCGTTTTTCGGCTTAAAGAAACTTCCCTTTAAAATATCTCCTGATTTAAGTTTTTTTTATACCCATGCAGCTCGTGATGATATTGCGCACGCACTTTTGTATTCGATAGAGCGCGGGGATGGCATTATTAAAGTCGTGGGTGAAGTGGGTGTGGGCAAGACCACCTTATTGAGATTGCTGGCTGAAAAACTCGCTGATTCCTATCAAAAAATTTATATTTCGTCACCAAACCTTTCTTCAATAGATTTTCTGAAATTTATTTGCTCAGAGTTGCGCATTGAAACCTTAGCCAGCGATACCAAATTGGATCTGATGAATCGACTTAATCAGTTTCTGTTGTCGGAATATGCACAAAATCGACGGGTGGTCATGTTGGTGGATGAAGCTCAAGCGATGACGCTGGATACCTTAGAAGAAATTCGTCTATTGGGTAATTTAGAAACGGGTGAGGATAAGTTGCTGCAAATTGTGTTGTTTGGTCAACCGGAATTGGATCTAACGTTAAACGACCCACGTGTTAAGCCGCTTAAAGATCGGATTGCTTGCAGTGTCGCCATCCCCGCCCTCAAGGCAGAAGAGGTGATGCAGTACTTGAATTATCGAATGCGAGTGGCGGGTTATATGGGGCAGGATTTATTTACGTTAAAACTGGCGCGTCGTATTCAACAGTTAACGCAAGGACTACCGAGATCGATAAATTTGTTGGCCGATAAGTTGCTAATGGTGGCTTTTTCAAAGGGCGACAATAAACTCAAGCCACAGCACTTTAAAAACTTATTGTCGGAATATGACCTACCGTCAATGGCTACGGGTAAACCATTTAAGCGAAAAGGCGGCTGGATGATGGTTGCGATAGTGGCACTGGTAGCCATTATAACGGTTGTATTGTTACCGATAAAAGTCACCTGGTTCAATTTATTGGCACAGCCGGATTTAATCGCGTCTGAGGAGTTTTCAGCGCCTGAAAAACCGCCAGGCCTGGCCGATTTTGAGCCGTCTAAGCCATCGGTTGCAACCGATGGTGTTGCCGACAAATTTGATAAAAGCGCCGATGTCGGACTTTATCGCCCCAGTGATTTGGCAAGCACCTTAAATATTCCCTTGTCTCAATTGGTTGAAATGGCTGATTTACAACAAAAAACCCAAGCGCATCTGCAAGCGAAATCCCCACAGGCGCTTTTTATTGTCATGGCACCGATGCCCATTGCGACCTTTGATAAAATTTATCATCAAATCAAAAGTCGGCTCTATTTAACCAATCGACGCTATCTTTTCGCTTTGTTTGAAGTGGACTTGACGAATAAAGTGTATCAATATCAATTGATATATGATCCGCGTATTACCGATTTAAAAGGGTTACAACAAAAGCAGCAGGATTTAATCTCAGTTTCTCAAATTAAAGCCTGGCAAATTAACCCCCTTGCCAATTTGCAACTCAAAATACAGCAGTTAAAACAATCAGGAAATAACCTTTAATTGAAAACAGTATCTATGAATAAAATATTCCCATTTTTTAAAGTCAGCATGGGCTTTGGTGTTTTTTTAATCGTGACGCTTTTGATTGGTTGTAGTGGCGCGGAATCGGTTAAAAGAGAGCCTTTGGCTCCCAAAGTCGCCAAGCAATTTGAGGTGAAGGGACATTTGTCGCCTGAGCAATCGCTAGCAGATTCCGGGGAGAGTATAGCGTCCATTCCTGATTTAGTGACCATGGAAGCGATTAATATTGACCCGAGTCAATTCACCCCTCCCAAACGCTATAGCGTTTCGGCGATTGATGTGCCGGTGGGTGATTTATTATTTAATTTAGCCAAGGATGCCGGTATGCAACTCGACTTGGCCGCTAATGTGCAAGGCAATATATCCATTAATGCCATTGACCAACCTTTAGAGCCTATTATGCAACGCGTTGTTCAACAAGTGGGGGCTATTTATGAAGTGGTCGGCAATACGATAAAGGTTCGCTTAGATCAACCCTTTTGGAAAAGTTATGAAATTGATTATGTTAATGTCGTTAAACACATAAATGATTTAACGGTGATGAAAATGTCTGTTGGCAATGTCGCCGGAACAGCGAGCAGTTCGGGTGAGGATGCCAGCAAATTTACATTGGAGTCTTCGGCAACCCATGATTTTTGGCAAACCTTAAAAACCAATATTTCTGCGATGGCTCGGCTCGAAAACCAATCGGCTTCAACACAAACAACTGATACCGCCAATACAGATGTCGCTGAAGAGGCGACATCGACTGAGGGTGAGCAATCCTCGGTGCTTACCAATGTGATGACCAATAAAGAAGCGGGAATGTTGACCGTTTATACCACGGACAACCAACATCAACAAATTCAACGTTATTTGCAAACCATTTTACACCGAACCAATAAGCAGGTTTTAATTGAGGCGACGGTCATAGAGGTGGAGTTGAGCGACCAGTATCAAGCGGGTGTGGATTGGAGCGCTCTCAAATCCACGGCGCAGGGAACGTCAGATATTGGCCAAAATTTATTGGGAACCAATTTATCAACCAATCCAAACTTTTCAGTCAATGTGTCGAGTTTAGGGGATTGGAACTTTAACTTAGGCATTAAAATGTTACAGCAATTTGGCGATGCCAAGGTGCTATCCAGTCCTAAAATTATGGCCATGAATAATCAAGCGGCTTTATTAAAGGTCGTCAATAATGAAGTCTATTTTACGGTTGATGTCAATCGCGAAACCGCAACCGCAACGAGTGCCGGTATCACTACTTTTGAAACCACTGTCCATACGGTTCCGGTTGGTTTTATGATGCACGTCACTCCTTTTATCAGTGAAGATGAAATTTCTTTAAATATTCGGCCAACCTTGTCCCGAATTGTCGGGTATGTGAATGATCCTAACCCAGATCTCGCCCGTGAGAATGTGGTCAGTCAAGTACCGATTATTCAGGAAAGGGAGATGGATTCCGTGCTGAGGTTGCGAAATCGCCAAACGGCCATTATTGGCGGGTTAATTCAAGATACCAACGATAAGAGTCGGACGGGTATACCCGGGTTAAGTCAAATTCCTTGGTTAGGAGACCTTTTTTCGTATCGTGATGATCGGGTGACGAAATCAGAGCTGATTATTTTCATTCGTCCTATTATCGTTTATAACCCGGATGTGAATCATGGCGATTTACAAGGGCTCAAACCCTTTATGCAAACCCAAAGCAATTAATTGATATGAGTGCATTATTAGCTGCCCTAAAAAAAGCTGCAGAAGAAAAACAAAAAAAAGGTGGCGCGTCATTAAAAGGTTCTCCTGTAAAAGTTGATCAAGATGAACGCACTGCCGGTCGTGACCTGAGTCCGTCCTTATCATCCGATACCGAGCCGAAACAATCCCCTTTTCAACTTAATTTTGCTGAAGGAATGGATGCTTCGCCAGAAATGGCGGTGTCTCCTTTAGCAGATGAAAAAGAAGAATCAGCGCATTTGAATGAGGGGGTCGATTTGAATTTTGTCGACGACATCACAATAGAAGACCCACTTAACGAAGCACATATAGCGCCTTTAACCGATGAAAGTGAGCCCTCTGAAGCAGCAGACTCATCGATGAGCGATTTGTCAGCAGCAACAGATGAAGCCCCGAATTCACCTGAACTTCAGCCGAAAGGGTCAATGGCGGGTGAAAAACCTCATGGCGCCTTAAATCAAAGTGATAATACCCCTGTCAAAGAAACCCCTAACGCAGTTTTGAACCTTCAGAACAAGACCGAAGCCATTGAGCAAGACGACTTGTCAACGAGTGTGGAGAACACTGAATTCAATGTCTTGAAAATGGCCGGAGATAACGTTGAGTCGCAATCGCAACCGCGTTTGGATTTAGAAACCAGCTTAGCATTAAATGAGGGGGATTCGCCATCAGCCGATTTGTCTCTAAAGGTTACTGATCAGCAAGCCGAGCCTGATGCCACAGCCTCTCCGGGGCGTGCTGAATCTGGGGGTTCTGGTCATGCGCCAACGGACTCAACGCAGTCAGAACAATGGAGTTTGGATCAAATCCCCGGGTATCAACAATCCGATTCTTCTGTTAAAGAAGATCAAGCGCGGATGCAAAATGTGTTGCAAACGACGTTATCCCCAAAAACAAATAATGCTGTTTTTTCAATCAAACATTGGTGGGGGTTGCTCGCTGTGCTTGTGGTGGTGGGGTTGGGATATTATGGGTTAACCGTTTATGAGCGTGAAGCCTTATTAGTGGATCAAGCCTTACGACCTTATCAGTCCCTCACCCAAAAGACCTTGCCCGTTAACAAACCTTCTTCCGGTGAGGATAATACCGTCCTTAAGGCTTCGCAATCCTTACAGCAGCAAGATCAATCTGTTCAGCAATCTGGCGATACGTCCCCCATGACTAATAGTGTGCTGGACGCTGATTCAGCAAATCATCAACAAGCGAATTCCGAAAAGCTGACGGCGGGTCAAAAAATGGCAAAAGAGTTAGCGGAAGAGACCGTAAAAAATTCAACAAAAGTGCCTGTCAAAAAAATAGCAAAACCAGATAAAAAAACGCCTGATGCCAATGCGGATCGAAACAATCACCTTGCCGCCGGCAAGACGTTACAAAAAACCGCTGCGAGCAACCCTAAATTGCATATTGAAGCTTTGAAGCCAAATACCGAAGTTTATGATGGCTATCAAGCCTATCGCAAGGGAGACTTCGCAGCGGCTGAGTCTTATTATCAACAAGCCTATCAGGCCGATCCGGAAAGTTTACCGGTTTTGTTTGGTTTGGCGGCAACGGCTGCCAAAAAAGGGGAGTCGCAAAAAGCGTTAAGACTGTATCAAAAGATTTTGAAAGCAAGCCCGAATAATGCAGATGCGTTAATTGCGGAAGCGAGCTTGCAAGCTTCAATGAATAATGAGGTGGGTATTGTTAGAAAGTTACAAGATTTAATGCAGCGTTTCCCGAAAGCAGCCCCCTTATCCTCGGCGTTGGGTCATCAGTTCGCACGTAATCAAAATTGGGTCGATGCTCAAAAATATTATTTTAAAGCCTACCAATTAGCCCCTGAAAATGGCCATTATGCGCATAATTTAGCGGTATCGCTCGATCGATTGGGGCAGTATGATTTGGCGAAGACTTACTATGAGCAGGCACTGGCTAAAACGCGTGATGACAATCCTCGGCTTCAACAGCAAATTAAGTCGAGGCTATTAGCCATTAACCAATATCTGGTGGAGACAGTTCGGTGAGTCAACATCAGCTATTTGGCGATAAATTGGTTGATGAAGGTTATATTACTCAAGATGAACTGAGAGTCGCATTAAAAGAACAAAAAATATCCGGCAAAAAACTGGGCGAGGTTTTAATTACCTTAGGGTTTTTGTCAGCGGAAGTTTCGCGTGAAATTATTGGCGATGTGGTTGGGTTTTCATCTATGTCGCTTAAAGGCGTACTACCAGATGGGGCTGCTTTAGCGTTAATCTCCGAGTCCTTTGCCCGCACGCATCTGGTGATGCCGATTAGCTTGACTGACGATCATTTAAAAATTGCCATGTCCAGTCCGGATGATATTTTACTTTTGGATAAAATTAAACGACATATAAAGCGTTCACTTTATCTTGAACCTGTGTTGGTGGTCGAGAATGAAATTCAATATGCGATTGACCATTTTTATGGTTATGAATTATCGATTGATGGCATTATTCGTGAATTAGAAACGGGTCAAGCTGAAGTTTTTTTGTCGGGAGAACAGACTGAATATTCTCAACCGATGGTGCGATTGGTGGATAATATTTTGACCGATGCGGTCAAAAAAGGAGCCTCTGATATTCACTTTGAACCCGAGGAATACTACATTCGAATTCGCTATCGTATCGACGGCGTTTTGCAGCAAATCCGTTTGTTGCATAAGTCGTTTTGGTCGGCATTGGTGGTTCGATTGAAAGTGATGTCCAATCTCGATTTAACCGACCAAAGAATGCCACAAGACGGGCGCATGGATTTGTTAGTGCATGGCCGAGAAATTGATTTTCGGGTCTCATCCTTACCCGGGTCGCATGGCGAAAATTTTGTATTACGTATTTTAGATAGAGATAAAGGGATTATCCCTTTAGATGACTTAGGGTTGGATCCTCACAGTCTTCGTGAATTGCGGTTGATGATGTCTAGGCCAACCGGTATTTTATTGGTGACCGGGCCAACCGGCTCTGGTAAAACCACCACCTTGTATTCAATGTTAAATGAAGTGAATGACGAGGGGGTGAATATTATGACTCTGGAAGATCCGGTTGAATATCCAATGAACCGAATTCGCCAAACGGCTATTAATGAAGAAATCGGCATGACCTTTGCAGCAGGCATACGTTCGTTGATGCGACAAGACCCTGATATTATTTTGATTGGGGAAATTCGCGATGGTGAAACGGCAGAAATGGCTTTACGAGCGGCGATGACCGGGCATCAGGTGTTTGCAACGTTGCACACCAATTCCGCCATTGGAGCCATTCCGAGACTGTTAGATATTGGTATTTCACCTTCTATTTTGTCAGGTAATATTATCGGTATCATGGCGCAGCGTCTAACGCGACGCTTGTGTCCGCACTGTCGAGAGCCTTATGAACCCGATGCCTTTGAAAAAAAATTGGTCGGCTTTAATGATAATGAGCAAGTGGTTTTGTATAAAGCAAAAGGGTGTGATTTGTGTGGTGGCGTCGGTTTTAAAGGACGTTTAGCGGTTCTGGAGACGCTGAGGTTTAATGAGGAATTGGATGATATGTTGTTAGGCCAAGCATCACAGCATGCTATGTTAGAGAAAGCCCTTGAACAGGGCTATACGTCTATGTTACATAATGCTTTACGACGGGTTCGCGCCGGAGAAACCACTCTGGAAGAAATTAGTCGTATTGTCGATTTAACCGAATTGGTTTAGGAGTGTTGTTTGCCAAACTATCAATATCAAGGCATTAATCAGCAAGGCAAACGGGTTCGAGGGGAGATGCAAGCTGCCAATGAACTGGATTTAGAGCAGCGCCTTCGTGAAGCCCATATTGAGATCATTGCGCTAAAAGAAAAATCGACATTATTTCATTTTTCGTTCAAAAGAAAAGTGGTCAAACGCCGCGATTTAATTATCTTAACGTCACAGTTTCGGCAATTGCTGAAGGCGGGTGTGCCATTAATGGATATATTAGACGATTTAAAACGAACCTATGAAAATGTTGCTGTTCGAGAGATTGTTGCCTCCATTTATGAGTCAATGGAAGGCGGGGCTGAATTTGCCGAGGCGTTGCGAGAGCATGAAAAAATATTTGGAAAAGTCTATATCTCATTGGTCGCTGTAGGCGAGAAAACCGGGCAATTAGACCAGGTATTGTCAAATTTGGAATCGATGTTAAAGTGGGAAGAAAGCTTGGTGTCCAAGGCAAAAAAAGTGATGATCTATCCCGCGATTGTCGGTACTGTCGTATTGAGCGTCGTGATGTTGTTAATGTTGTTTGTGGTGCCGGAATTATTGGGGTTTATTAAAGAAATGGGCGGCGAACTGAGTTTTGCCACCACCTCATTAATTGCGACGTCCAATTTTGTGCAGCATCATATTTTAGAAATGCTTTTATTTCCTTTTATTGTGGTGTTTATTTTGAAATGGTGGCTCAAGAAATCAACGCAATTCCGAGTCCAGTTTGATGGCTTTATTTTTAAATTACCGGTGATTGGTAAGGTTTTATATAACTTGAAAATCGCCCGATTTGCCAGCGCACTCGCTGTGATGTATCGAGCAGGGATGAATTTCAACGCCAGTATGCGGTTAGCATCGGTGGTGACTGAAAATGCTGATTTAGAACAGCGTATTAATGAATCCATTCGCTTAATTGAAGAAGGGGAAATGATTTACAAAGCCTATACGCAAACCGAGTTTTTTCCCTCTATGGCAATCCGTATGGTTAAGGTGGGTGAGCAAAGTGGTAATATGGACGATGCGTTGCATAATGTGAGCGAATATTATGAGCAAGAAGCCAAAGATATGATTGATAAAATTGAGCCGGCTATCGAACCGTTGTTAACGGTCATTATGGCGATTGTGGTCGGTTGGGTGATGATGGCTGTTCTGGGCCCGGTATATGACACCATTTCTCAGGTAACCTAATGAAATTGATCCTTTATGTAAAAGATGACGTGTTGCTGGTTGTGCAACCTTCCAAAGGAAGCGTGCATTTGCCTGAAAGGGTTGACTGGAAAAATGAAGACGAACTTGAGAAGTTTGTCAGCGGTTTATCAAAGTCTGTCAGCCTTCAAATTATATTCGATTTTATTGACGAAAATCTGCAATATGAGTGGGTGCCAAAATTACTGCCTTGGGAAAAGGGCGCTTATGAAAAGCGCTTAATTTCAAAAGCAAAAACCAATGGTGGTTTGTTTGTGCATTGTCAATGGTTACCGATTTTCCAAAAATCCGGTAGTCGAAATGAGCAACTTGTACTGGTGGCCAGTATTTTAAAATCACCGGCTTTGGTTCAATTTTTAGAATTATTGGAAGCGCATCAATTATCTGTCACCCATCTCTATTCTCATGCATTTTTATTGCAAACCTTATTTTTTAAACAGTTAGCGCCCAGATTAAAAATTGCCAATAAACAGTTAAAAATGCCATTGATGCTGGTTGTGAGAGAAGATACTTTTCGGTTTCGCCAGTTGTTTTTTTTGGCAGGTGAGTTACGCATTAGCCGTTCGGTGACACTCGATGATGAGCTGGAATCAGAACCTTTAATTTATCAGCAATTAAAACGTGAAATACAAGTTGCCATTAAGTATTTATATAACCAAAAGCTATTAGCCTATCGTTTGCCATTGAGCTTTGTTTATTTAAGTCTCTTATCTGAAGCAGAAGCTGACCTGGTGTCTTATTATCAACAGACGATTGCTGATTCAAGTTGGCAGGCGGGAACCTGGTTTGCGAAACAAGGCTGTTTCGCTGAGTTGTTAAAACTATCTGCTAGCAGCGATGATGGGGTGGAGATTCATGCATTATCTGAGTTGGCGCTTAAGCATCACCCGGCTTCTTTTTATCATTGGGATTATGTTAGAAAACATCGGTTATTGGCGCTAAGCCGAGCTATTTTAACGGTATCTTGGGTTGGTGTTGTTATTTTCGGCTTGGCTTTGTTGATCGCGCAAGCCGTTCAGTTTTATTGGCTCAGTGAGAAACAGTCATTGTTTGATGAACAAAAAATACACCTTATTTCCGAGAAACAACGCTTACAAAGTGACATAAAATTGCCCTATGATGCGGAGGATGTTAAGGCAACCGTTGAGTTTTCTGAATTGATTATCGCTAGCCAGACCCGCAAATTGGCTGGTTTAGACATGGTTAGGTTGAGTGAAATTGTGGCACTACACCCGCATATTTTAGTAGACAGTTTACACTGGCAAAAAGTCAATAAATTGGACTCGCCAGCCGTCATGGCAGAATTGAAGGGGTGGGTTTTTCCATTTGATCAGAGTTATCAGCAGCCCGTTGAATGGGTCGATCATTTTGTTGCCGCTTTACATCGGCTTGGCAATGTAGAGGTGACGCTAACACAAGAACCGCTAGATCGAAATTTACAAAAGTCACTGCAAGTTGAAGGCGAGAGTGTTCAACTGGTTAAGGCATTGCCGTTTATGATTACTTTGCAATGGCATGGGCAATCTCAATCACAACAGGATGGTCAATAGGTGTTTGGGTTAGATCAATCTTTATTGGCGCGTTATGGTAAGTGGCCTTTGATTTTATTGTTGATGGCGATAACGGTGCTCGGGTTGACAAATTGGCTGTTGCAACATCAAAAAACACAATTGTTGCTCGCGGTGCAACAGCAGCAAGCTGAACTGAATAATTTGGTTCGACAGGTTGAATTTTTAAGAGAGCAAGAGCAGTTATTCTTGAAATATGGTCAAAAGTATCAACAATTGATGCAGTTTGGGCTGGTACACCAACAAAATCGTGTGCAATGGGTCGATGGTTTGCTCGATATTCAACAACGCTTGGTGATGCAGCCTTTTACCATTCAGTTTGAACCAGAGCAACTGTTAACAGCAGATCGTCTCGAGGGCATGAAGATTAAAAAAGAGATATTTTATTACACTCGACTCAATATTCGTGCGGGATTGCACTTAGACAGCGACTTATTGAAACTGGTTGAGTATTTGTCTGAACAGATTACACCACTATTCCTGGTTGAGTCTTGCCAATTGTCAAAGTTACCAACCGAGCGTGGGGCTTCTCTTTTTGTTGCGGAAAAGCCGCAACTGTTTTTAGAATGTGCCATTTTACTATTTGAAGCCAAACCCAATCCATTTAAAGGTGTGATAGATGCAAATGCAGAACACTAAGGGAACGATTTTAATAGGACTGTTGATGATTGGTGTATTGGCGAGTTGGCAACCGGTATGGGCAGCGCCGGAGGACTTACAGCGGTTATTTTTCACGCCAATGCAAAGAGAAGCGGTGGAAACAGCCAGGAATGCGTATTTAAATAAACAAACGGCAAAGCAGGATCCGACAATCCAAAAAAAATTGATGGAGACTGCTCAGGTTCAGCACCCTCCGTCAAATGCGGCCAAAAAACCAAAGATAAAACCGAAACCGGTTAGTGTCTCGGCAGTGGTGTTATTGCCTAATGGCGATCAATTAGTGCGAATTAATCAACGTTTCTATAAAGTCGACAGCCAATCGAATTTGTCGATACAAGCACAATTATCCGTGGCGGGGCAATCAATTTTGATTCCTGTTGGTGAAACCTATTTGCCTGATAAAAAGCAATGGATTAAAAATTATCAATTGACAAAAGAACTGCCCGCAAAAAAGCCCATTGCGACCCTGCAAACTTTGGATAAGGAGAATCCATAATGTCGGTCATGATGATAATGGACTGGCTGTGGCCTCTGGCTTTGGGATTCGCGCTTATTTGGGGGGCGATTCAGTATCGAGAAAATCGACAATGGCGCCAAAAACAACCAGGCCTGGCCGTTTTGGACGCGCAAAACCAACAATTGCAGCAGGAAAATGTGCGCTTAACGGAGCAACTTGCTACTTTATATCCGCTGCAAGGTGAATTTAAACAACAATCTCAACAACTGGAAAAACTTCATCAACAATTAGATGAGGCGAAACAAGATTATCGTGCATTAAATGATCAGCTGAACCAAGCGCAGTCTGAATTAGCAAGCGTGAACAGTCGTTTAGATGCAGAGCGAAAAAGTGCCGATGAAAAAATGGCTTTGCTTCAGTCGGCTAAGGAAACGCTGACGCAAGAGTTTAAGGTACTTTCAAACGAAATTTTAGAACAGAAGCAGCAACAAATGGGGTTGCAAAGCAAAGAAGCCATTAATGGATTGGTGCAGCCTATGCAAGCGACTTTAGAACAGTTTAAGGCGCGTATAGAACATGTTCATAAAGAGGATTTGGAAGGGCGAGCCTCTTTGACGGAACAATTGAAAGCGCTACGTGAATTGAATCAGACCATGAGTGTGGAGGCGAAAAATTTAACCAAAGCATTGAAAGGCGATCAAAAGTTACAGGGCAATTGGGGAGAGTTAATTTTACATAAGCTGCTTGAGTCTTCAGGATTACGAGAGGGCATTGAGTTTGAATCAGAAAAAAGCTTTACCCAAGCCGATGGTAAGCGATTACGCCCCGATGTCATTATAAACTTGCCGGATAATAAGCAGGTGATCATTGATTCAAAAGTGTCGTTATTAAATTATGAAGCGGCATTAAATGCGGAAAATGAGGTTGAAAAAAATCGGCAAGTTAAAGCGCATATACAGAGTTTAAGTAAACACATACAGGCGTTATCAAATAAGCGCTATGATCATATTGAGGGGTTGAATGCCCCTGATTTTGTGTTGATGTTTATTCCGATAGAAGGCGCCTATATGATGGCGATTGAAGATCAATCAGCCATTTTTGAGCAGGCATTTGACAAAAGGGTGGCCGTGGTAACCCCCACCACTTTGTTTACCACGCTAAAAACCATCGAACAATTATGGCGTTATGAGCGGCAATCGGAACACACTGTTAAATTAATTAAGCGAGCCGCAGAGGTTCATGATAAGTTTGTTGGGTTTGTTGAGACCTTCGAAAGGGTTGGCAAACAGCTGAATTCAGCTCAAAACAGCTATCAACAGGCGTTTAAGCAAATGTCCAGCGGGAATGGTAATTTGGTCAGGCAAGCTGAAATGCTGAAGGATTTGGCGGGCAAAACCAAAAAAGAACTCCCCGAGCATTTATTAGCGGTCACTGAAGGCAGCGCTTTATTAAAACCTGTCACAAAGACCCCTTCTGAAGTCGATCATTCCGAAAGCACTGAATAGTGCGCTAATGCGCTGAAAAAATTGAAAACATCGAATTATTTTAGTATAATCCCGCCTTTCCTAAATTCCGTTAAGCATTTAGGGTCAAAATCAAGGGGTGTTTGTCCCTTAGTAGAAGAATTTGTTAGCAGGATTTCCTGTTATCGCCTTATTTAGATTGGAGAGCAAAATGGTTGTAATTCGTTTAGCCCGTGGTGGCGCCAAAAAGAACCCTTACTATCGTGTCATGGTTGCAGATCAACGCAACAGTACCAATGGTCGTTTTATTGAACAGTTGGGCTTTTATAACCCCACTGCCCGTGGTCAGGAAGAGCCTCTTCGTTTAGATACGGCGAGAGTGGAACACTGGGTTGCACAAGGTGCGCAACTAAGCCCGCGTGTCCGCAAGTTGATAAAAGATTTAAGCAAGTAATTGACTTTAACTTCCCTAACCGAGCATGCTGATGTCTTCAGTTAATGATGACAAAATAATACTGGGACAAATTAACGGTATTTATGGTGTTCAAGGCTGGGTCAAGGTTTTTTCACATACGGATCCACGTCAAAATATTTTGAAGTATTCACCTTGGTTGGTTAAGGTTAATCAAACTTGGCAATCTTTTGAAGTAATAGAGGGACGCACCCAGCAGGGTGGTAAATTGGTCGTTGCGCAATTGGACGGCATTACCGATCGAGAAATCGCAAGAACCTTTATGGGCTGTGAAATCGCGATACTGCCTGAGCAGTTACCGGAAAGTGATTCAGGCTATTACTGGATGCAGTTAATCGGTTGCCAAGTCCTATTGCCGGATGGCACTTTAATTGGCAAAGTAACGGAGTTGGTGGAGACGGGTGCGCATGATGTACTCAGAGTCTTGAAAACCGATGAAACCGGTATTGGATCAGTTTTAATTCCATTTGTAATGGATAAATTTATTTTGGATGTGGATGTCAAAGCGAAGACCATCCAAGTAGATTGGACGTTAGAAGAAGACAATGACTCGCTTTGATGTGGTCACCCTGTTTCCTGAAATGTTTGAAGCCTTAACGGCTTCCGGTGTTTCTCGCAGGGCTTACCAACAACAATTATTTGAGCTGAATACTTGGAATCCTCGCGTTTTTACAGAAGATCGCCACAAAACAGTGGATGATCGGCCCTATGGCGGAGGTCCGGGTATGGTGATGATGTATCCCCCGTTGAAAAAAACGGTGGATGCCATTAACCAAGCAGTGTCGCAACCCGGTCGCGTCGTGTATTTGTCTCCTCAGGGTGCGCCCTTAACACAGCAGAAGTTGATCGAGTTGCAAGCTTATGACCATTTAACGTTGGTGTGTGGCCGCTATGAAGGCATTGATGAACGCTTTATTACGCATTATGTGGATGAGGAAGTTTGTGTCGGGGATTTTGTCGTGAGTGGCGGAGAGTTGCCTGCGATGATGTTGATGGATGCGTTGATTCGGTTAATTCCGGGTGCATTAGGGCATGACCAGTCAGCCGAGCAGGATTCGTTTGCGGATGGCTTGTTAGATTGTCCACACTACACGAGACCGGTAGAAGTGGATGGTCTGAGCGTTCCTGATGTTTTACAGCAGGGTAATCACGCTAAAATAGCCGCCTGGCGACACCAGCAAAAATTGCTCAGGACGCAGCAAAAGCGGCCTGATCTTTTTGCAGTTTATCAAGCATCAGTAGATGCAGATTAGCTGCAATCGAGTTTTCTTGAGGACTCAATAACAATTTGGATTCAACCTCTGGCAGTGTGTCTGTTACTTGTTGGATAATATTCACTTCAGCCAAATGGGCTGATTTATTTTGGAGTGCTTAGCAATGAGCAATATTATTAAACGTATTGAAGCTGAACAAATGACTAAAACCCTGCCTGATTTTAATGCAGGAGATACCATCATTGTTCAAGTAAAAGTAAAAGAAGGTACCAATGAGCGTTTACAGGCCTATGAAGGGGTTGTAATTGCTAAGAAAAATCGGGGTTTAAACTCTTCTTTTATTGTTCGTAAGATTTCACACGGTGTCGGGGTTGAGCGTACGTTTCAAACCTATAGTCCTTTAGTCGACTCAGTTGAGGTGAAACGTCGTGGTGATGTTCGTCGCGCGAAACTTTACTATCTACGTGACTTGTCTGGTAAGGCGGCGCGTATTAAAGAAAAAGTAAAATAAGTCTTTAAAGGCTTTACCGTTATCAAGCACCCCAAGTGGGTGCTTTTTTGTTTTTACCACGCCAATTTTATGCATTGATATGCGGCTGGATATTTTCCCGCGGAATCCGCTATACTTTGCCTATGACCTTAAAAAACACGCCGGAAATCCGTGCCTTTATTGACTACTGTCGTTTTAACGAAGGCCTAAGTGACAATACCTTAGCGGCTTATGAACGCGATTTAAAGGCGGTTCAGAAAGTATTGCCCGTTGATTTAAGTCAGGCGAGCACCGAGCAAATAGAATCTTTTTTGTTAGAAAAACACTTAGGACAAACCAACGCCCGTTCCATTGCGCGTAGTTTATCTTCGTTAAAACGCTTTTACCGATATTGGTGCCTGCAAAATCCCTCAGCAGAAGACCCTGTGGCGCTATTAAAGGCACCGGCTTTAATTCAATCGATTCCTACAGTGATTTCGGAAGCGCAAGTTGACGCTTTATTGCGAGCGCCTGATTTACAAACCCCTTTAGGATGTCGAGATAAGGCAATTTTGGAGCTAATGTATGCTTCCGGTTTAAGAGTTTCAGAAGTTGTGAGTTTGCCATTTGAACAGTTAAATCTCTCTGCCGGTTTGGTGCAGGTGACCGGAAAAGGGAATAAAGAGCGTATTGTCCCTTTGGGAGAAATGGCGATTGAGGCCTTAGAAAACTATCTAAAAACCGCCAGGCCTGCCCTTGTTCCCGTTGGTAAATGGATCGATAGCTTATTTGTTTCTCGGATTGGACGAACGATGACGCGTCAGACGCTTTGGCATCGAATTAAAAAATTAGCAATGATTGCCGGCATTGATGTTAATTTATCGCCTCACAGTTTGCGCCATGCCTTTGCAACCCACTTGATTAATCATGGTGCGGACTTACGAACAGTGCAATTATTGTTGGGTCATGCCGACCTGTCGACAACACAAATCTATACTCACGTTGCTCAGGCTCGAATGCAAAAAATTCATCAACAACATCATCCCCGCGGTTAATCCTGCTAAAGTGCAACGTTTGTGAATTTTGTTCTTAAAAGCTTAAATTACTGTGTGTGACCATCAAACCCGGCTAAAATATCCGTTTTAGCTGATTAGAGTCCTTTGTGCAAGATGGCGTCCCGAATAAAAATGGTTATAATTCCGCTATATTTTTGTTTCGCGTCCCTCTCTGACAAAGGTCTCTATTAACCGATTTTTAAAGGAATTTTTATGACCTTGTTTCGACAGATTTTATTAGCGTTTGGCGTGGTATTGTTCATGGGTGGGGTGAACTCAGCAATGGCAAATGAAAAGTCAGCTATTCAAGAGCGTTTGAACCAGTTGGTTCCGGGTGCACCCGCTGCGAGTATAAAACCCAGCCCGATAGTGGGGCTATATCAGGTTACGATTGATACCAAGGTACTTTATATGTCTGAAGATGGTCAGTATTTATTAAATGGCAGTCTCATTGATTTGGAAACACGACAAAATTTAACAGAAGCGGCCAGTAATGAGGTGCGTAAAAATGCCTTGTCGCATTTGGATAAAACGACGATGTTAATTTATCCCGCCAAGGGCAAAACTTTGCGAAATATCACCGTATTTACCGATATAGAATGTCCCTATTGTCAAAAATTACACCGAGAAATTCCAGCATTGAATGCAGCCGGTATTGAAGTGCGCTATTTGGCTTATCCGCGGGCAGGGGTCGGTTCGGAAGCATTTCGTAAGGCCGCTGCAGTCTGGTGTGCAGACAATGCCCGTCAGGCGATGGATAAAGCGATGACAGGGGAAGCGGTTGTGGCGAAAAAATGTAATCACCCGGTAGGGTCACATTTAGAGTTAGGGCAACGTTTTGAAGTCAATGGGACGCCAAATATAATACTCGATACGGGTGAGCGTATTCCGGGTTATGCGCCTGCCAAAGAACTGATTCAAATTCTCGCCCCTCAACAGCAGCAGTCAACCAAATGAGATCTTTGCGTGAGATGGATGCCCGAATTAAAATGCGAGAAAATTTTTCGATCGCATCCCTCTCCTGCAAAGGTTGTAAATAAATTATTGAACCTTCAGCGTTCTCAATATGCGCTTAGGGTTTATCTTCAAGGGTTTTAATCGGAAGATCTGGTGATCGGTAGCTGTAAGGTCTAGGTTGTGACAGCACTTCATTATTTAATGCTTCCAAGGTTTCTACTTTGCTGACGAGCAGATCCTGTTTTTGCTGTATGGCATAAATTTGCTCAGTTAACTTTTTGAACGCACTTTGTTGTTCTGGCCACCGATCTTTAATTTCAATTTTGGCTGGCTTGCTTGGTTTGGGTTGTGACTTAAGTGTGTTAAGAATCTCTTTTAGGAGTTGTTGTTGATTATTGGCATCAGTGGCAATAGCGTTAAGTTGCGCTATTTGTTTTTGATTGAAGCTTGGCTGTTGATTCTGGGTCATATTTGTCGTTGGTTCGACGCGATTAGCTAAGGTTTCAAGTTGAGCGATTTTCGATAAGGCGCTGGCGTGAAGTTTTTGTTGTTCCGAGATAACCTTTTGGATAAGGGCTTCTATTTTTGCTAATTGTTCGCTATGGTCTACCCGTTCCTCTACCGGTAACGGAGCTGATTTTTCCGCGACTAATGCGGCAGTTTCAAGAGTGCTCTGGGCTTCTGCTGTCACGGCTTTGGGTTCAGCTTGGATTTCTTCAATAAGGTTGGGGAATGATTCAGCATCCCCTTTTGGGGAGCTGTCTGTCAGTGTATTTGTTTTCGATGCAAGGGGGGAAGGTTGTTGTGCTACCCGTTGAATATCACTGGCTAAGGCTTCAATAAGGGAAGAGAGTTGGTCTACTTTGAGTGTCAGATTTTTATTGAATAGAGTATTTTCGGTGGTAATAATATCTAAAACATCGCCTTTTAATTGATCGTATTGTGTATTAAGGCTGTACAGCATCCAGCCTAATCCGCCGATGGTTGCCAAACTGGCAGTGATCGTGACACTCATCATCACCGAAACGGCATTGCGAGCGGATTTTATATCTTTGCTGGCACTCCTCAAAGATTGTCGCCAAGCAATATTGGCATCAGATAACTCAACAATTTGATTTTTTTGTTCATGTGCAAGATTGATGGCTTTTTCTGCTGCATGTTGACTTTGCTCCGCAGCCATATGTGCAGTTTTAGCCGCCTCCAATGCAACCGTGACGGCATCGATAGAGGCAGCTTTTTGACTATTTTTTTTCAGATCCGCTTTTTTAGAGGAAGCTGAAGCCACTTGTCGCTCCATTTCATCTGTCGCCTCGTTTAGATGTGATAATTCATTTAATAAATCGTCAGCCGTATCACTCATAGTCTTGCCTTTATTGTTGCTTCATCGATTCAATGCGGTTTTTAAGTCGTTGATTTTGATTTTTTAATGTTTGGTTACGGTTTCTAATTTCTTCAATTTTGGCTTGTAAAGATTCTGATGAATCGTTGATTTCATCGGTTGGATAGTCAATGCTGTATCCTGCACTTTTGGCCGCTTCAAATGCTTTTTCTGTAGCACGGAAAGTTTCCTCAATCGCTTGTTGGGTTTTTTCCGCAGACACTTGTGCTTGTTTTGCGACCGAAATTGCCAGCCGAGTTGCTTCTTGAGCCGTTTTTGAAACTTCCTGGCTGATGGATTGTATTTCAGAATCAATTGAAATGGCTTCTTCCATGGTGTCAATTGAGCTGGTTGCTTGATCAATCATCGGATTTTGCACGGGTTGATCGTCTTCGTTTGGAGCCGTTTCATTGGGTAAATCGACTTCAATTGCCTCTTCGCCTTCAGTGATGCGGGGATCGAGATCTGTTTCAGTATTGTTTGCAGATGCCTGTTCGGTTGCAGGTTGATCTTCTATTTCTAACGCTGTTGACGACTCTACTTTATCAGTGGCCTGATTCGCATCGACCGCTTCAACATCGTCGTCAAGGCTATCATCTTCTTCAGGCTCTAAGGCCGAGAGGGCTTCTAAGTCAGACGGGTCATCTGATTCAAGGTTGTCAGCTAAGGTGCTTTCGATTTCCATATTCGAATCTTCATCGTCAATAACATCTGTTTGAGCTTCAGCGGTTGCGGCTTCAATATCGTTAGCCGTTGTGTCCTCATCTTTGTCTATCTCGTCGTTATCCGCTTTGAGTTGTGAATCGGTTTCTGCCAAAATATCTTCAAGTTGATCATTCTGTGACGCCATTTCTGGTTCTTGAATGGGTTCCTCAGCGGCTGGGTCATCGCCTGGTTGATCTGTAAGGGTTTCATCAAAGTCATCTTCTATTTCAATGGTTTGATCATTTTCAGTATCATCGACTTCATCCTCGTAATCGTTTTCATTCGATTCCATTTCGACTTCATCTAAGGCATTGAGTAGGTCATCCGTCTCATCGGTTTCAGTCGCAGCGCCATCTTCGCTCATCATCTTTAACATTTCTTGGGTTGCTAAATCGTCTTTTTCCATATCTGCGCTCATGATTAAGATCCTTTCACTGTCAATTATCAACAAGGTTACATTTAGTTATGCAGTATAAGCAAGCAGAATTCATGCCATTAAAAATTGACTTAAATCCAAGGGGCAATCAAATTGTAAGGCTTTCTGGGCGGTTGGGTGGATAAAATGTAATTTACTTGCATGCAATAACAGCCTACTGGATGCATTCAGAGCTTGGTGTGCAGCATATAAATTGTCCCCCAAAATAGGGTGCCCGAGCATTTTCATGTGGAGTCTGAGTTGATGAGAACGCCCTGTGATAGGGGTTAAGGCAACTTCAAAAGCCTGATGATATACGTTAATAACCTGCCAAAATGTCGTTGCGGCTTTGCCTTGTCGACAGTCAATGATTTGCCGGGGTCTGTTCGGCCAGTCGCAGCGCATAGGGAGTTTGATCTCGCCTTGTAATTGTGAGGGGGTGCCAAAGCAAATCGCCTGGTATTGCTTATAAGTCAGGCGATCGTGAAACTGACGACTGATCGTTCTGTGGCTTTGTGGATTGCGAGCCAGCACCATTAAGCCGGAGGTGTCCATATCAAGCCGATGGACGATTCTTGCATCGGGTGCATAGGTTTGAACCTGTGTCAGTAGGTTCCATTCAGGCGGGGAGGTTCGCCCGGGAACCGATAATAGCCCTGAGGGTTTATTAACAATCAGTAGGTCATCGTCTTCATAGCGTATCCAATCAGCGTTAAAAGGAATAGACGAAAGCTTGGGGGGAGTGTTGTTTAACATTTGAGATTTGGCTTGGCCGTGGGTTAGAATAAAGGTTTATCGAAGCTTGCTATTGTAAAAGAGAAAAGAACATGAGTCATAAAGTTTCTGTTATTTTTGTCTGTTTGGGCAATATTTGCCGTTCTCCTACGGCGCATGCCGTTTTCAGAGATTTGGTCGAAAAAGAGGGGTTGGTCGCGGATATTTTAATTGACTCTGCTGGAACCGCCAGTTGGCATAAAGGAAAAACGGCAGATCGGCGCGCTATTCAGACTGCGCAAAATCGCGGAATTGATATGATGGATTTGCGTTCTCGACCGGTAGATATGGGAGATTTAATGACCTTTGATTATGTTTTGGCAATGGATTATGCAAATTATGATGATTTAAAACAGATGGCGTTGCCTGAACACTATTCTAAAATAAAATTATTTTTAGATTTTGCAGATGAGGTGCCCGAAGATGAGGTGCCGGATCCGTATTATGGTGGGCCTCAAGGCTTTGATCATGTATTTGATTTGGTAACCGCAGCATCACATGGGTTATTGCTGGAGATAAAGGCTCGCTTGGGGACATAAAAAGAGAGAAAAACGGCCAGGCCTGGCCGTTTTTGATTCATAAATCGAGCATTATGATTCGACGGTTTCTTCTTTAGCAACCGCTTTTGCTTCTTGGGTGTCATCAGCCGTTTCAGGTTTGGATGTCTTTGCCTTCGCTGGTTTTATCTCTGGTTGCTTGTCAGGCGAAGACGCTTCGTTGCTGGTTGTTTTCGGGATCGAATTAACCGTTTGCGGTGTTTCTAATGAATGAATAGACATGGTTTCAGCGCCTTCGGGTTTACGACGACGGCTGTTATAGCTACGCGTGTTGTAACGGCTACGACGTCTTGGTCGTTCTGAACTTTGTGTTTTGTTTTGATTCGGATTTTCAGGCGTTTGCGTCGACTCAAGCGGTTTGTGTTGTCCTTCTTCTGCCGGGAGGTCTTCTTTTGTATCGGGTTTTTCCGTGACAGTTTCAACGGTTTTCTCAACGGTGTTGGCTGGTCTATTAGCGGCGTTTTGCTTAGATGCGGTTGTATTATTATCGCGGTTATTGCGATTATTACGGCGACGACGACCATTGGTTGAGGCGCTGTTTGAGCTATCCGTTTGTGATGCGGCCGCTTCCGCAGGGGTATCAGCATTTGTTTTGCCGCGACGCTGTTGATCCGGCTTGTCAGTATTAGCGTCACTGTCCGTTGAGTTGCGACGACGATTATTGCGGTTGCGGTTGGTATTACGATTGCGATTTCGATTATTGCTGGTTGTGCGAGCCTCTTTCTTTTGCTGTTCTTCTGCTTCCGTTGTTCTGCCGGATGCTTCTGATTCACTGGCGAACAGCGTTTTCCATAAGCGGGTCAGCAATCCAGGTTTATCCTCAGTTGGTTGTTTTGTCATCGCTACCGGCGCCGGTGGCGGTGTACCGGGTTGCATATTTTTAATAGCAGGCTCTTCTTTGATAATAGGCGCCGGCTCTTTCATTTGGTCTGAATCAGGATGGATAAATTCTTTTAATTTATAACTGGACTCTTGTGAGAGTTCCTCGCCATGGCGCGTTCTTTCCATTAAATAATCAGGGGTATCTAGGTGTTCGTTTGGAACGATCAAAATATGCAACTGGTGGCGATCTTCTATATTGATGATTTGATGACGTTTTTCATTGAGAAGGAAGGTGGCAACATCAACGGGTAGTTGTACCATGACGCGACGGGTGTTCTCTTTCATCGCTTCTTCTTCGAGTAGCCTCAAGATAGATAAGGCTAAAGATTGTACGCCTCGAATCACGCCTGTTCCTTTACATCTTGGGCAGACCATTTGGGTGGATTCTTCGATAGAGGGACGTAATCTTTGGCGAGACATTTCTAACAAGCCGAAACGAGAAATTTTGCCAATTTGTACACGGGCACGGTCGGTTTTGACGGCTTCACGCATTTGGTTTTCAACATCGCGCTGATGACGATTGGATTGCATATCAATAAAGTCGATGACCACCAAGCCACCAATATCTCTGAGTCTCAGTTGACGCGCGATTTCACTCGCCGCTTCCAGATTGGTGTGATAAGCAGTTTCTTCAATATCGCCACCCTTGGTTGAGCGACTGGAGTTGATATCAATAGACGTGAGCGCTTCTGTGATATCAATCACAATGGCCCCCCCTGAAGGCAGAATGACTTCACGGGTATAGGCTGTCTCTATTTGAGACTCTACTTGAAAGCGAGTGAATAACGGAATCGTGTCCTGATAAGGTTTGACCTTATAGACTTGGTGAGGCATAACATGCTGAACAAATTCGCGCGCTTTTTGATAGGTCGGCATGTCATCAATAATGATTTCACTAATATCTTGTCGTAAATAGTCACGAATGGCGAGAATGACGATGTCTGATTCTTGATGAATTAAGAAGGGCGCGGTATTTTCCTGGGAGGCTTTTTGGATGGCTTCCCAAAGTTGTACTAAGTAGTTAACGCCCCATTGCAGTTCTTCAGTGGATTTGCCAACGCCGGCGGTACGGATAATCAGACCCATGCCTTCAGGCATATCCAAATCCTTTAAGGCATCACGTGTTTCTGAACGTTCATCCCCTTCAATGCGACGTGAAATGCCGCCTGCTTTAGGATTGTTTGGCATCATCACCACATAAGGGCCGGCTAAGGTGATTTGAGTGGTTAGCGCGGCGCCTTTGTTGCCACGTTCTTCTTTTTGAACTTGAATAATTAATTCTTGGCCTTCAGTCAGGATGTCTTTGATAGACAATCGACTGCCGGATTTGCCATCCGGGTAATATTCTTCAGCGACTTCTTTGAAAGGTAAAAAACCATGGCGTTCAGCACCATAATCAATAAATGCTGCTTCTAAGCTCGGCTCAATGCGAGTGACTGTCCCTTTGTAAATATTGGCTTTTTTCTTTTGGTGGCCGGGGGTTTCAACATCAAGGTCATAAAGTTTTTGACCGTCAACCAGGGCAATGCGCACCTCTTCAGATTGGGTGGCGTTTATAAGCATTCTTTTCATGCAGTTCTCGTTATGTAGTATAAGGAAGCCTACCAGAACTGATTTTGCGGAGAGTTAAGACGAGACAAGAGTATTCCGGCTTCTTTTGCAGTCAGGCATTGAGTCAGTGCTTTATGGTTTGAAAGCGTCAATGCTGCGAGTATATGAGACTGTATTTTTTATCGAGCTTGCAAAGCGGTGTATTTGAAAGCTCTTAGCCAATTAGCGTTGCGGTATTGCGCTTCTAATTAATTTCTAAGGTGACTCTTGTTTTAAGCTAAATTGGGTTCTCGTATGACTAAGAAGTCGTCTTATGAACGTCGCTGTTTGGCGGCTGCGACCCTTAGTGTTTAATCTACTTAAAATAGTTACTTGTAGTGCTTCAAGTTAAAATTTTTAAATATTGTTGGTTTATAGGATTAACAATATTTTTAACGCGTGTTTCACTTTTGAAACAGGCGTTTTAGAAATCTAAAATTTAAATTAATGCGCAGGTAATATACCACTCCTAATCACACCATGCAATTTTTATATTTAGTCCGAATCTGGTAAGCGGTTTATCGGTATTCGGCTTTAGCAAAACTAAGCTACAATATCGCACAATTGAAATGATCAAAATCGGTTTCGTTATACTCGGAACCAAAAAACGGAATGTAGGTGGTTGTATGTCAGGTGTGCGTTTTATCGAAGTAACCTCCGAGGATGTTGGCCAAAGGATAGATAATTTTTTGATGCGCCATTATCGCTCAGTCCCGAAAACGTTAATTTATCGCGTGATTCGCAAAGGTGAAGTACGGGTGAATAAGGGACGGGTTAAGCAGAACAGCCGTTTATGTGAAGGGGACCTCGTTCGGGTTCCGCCGATACGGGTTGCTGAAAAGAGGGTGTCAGACGTGCCCGTTTCTCAGTTGAAGCGCATTGAGGCAGCCATATTGTATGAGGATGCCGATTTAATGGTGCTTAATAAGCCCTCTGGTGTTGCGGTGCATGGCGGTAGTGGTATTCAATGGGGATTAATCGAAGTGGTTAGGGCATTGCGCCCTTTAGCAAAGCGTTTAGAGTTGGTGCATCGCTTAGACCGGGATACCTCAGGGTGTATTTTGCTGGCCAAAAAAGCATCGGTTTTAAAAGCATTGCATGCCGACATTCGTGAAAATAAAATGACTAAAATCTATTTCGCTTTGCTAGAGGGGCATTGGCCTAAAGGCGTTGAAAAAGTGGATTTACCTTTGTTAAAAAATACCCTGCAATCGGGAGAGCGGATGGTAAAGGTGGATTCACAAGGCAAGCCTTCAGTGAGTTATTTTAAGGTTCAGCAGCAGTTTAATCATTATGATTTGGTTTCGGTACGCCTAAAAACGGGACGAACCCATCAAATAAGAGTGCATGCTCTGTCACAAGGATGTCCCGTTGTCGGGGATGATAAGTATGGTGATCGAGATGCCAATAAGGTGGCGCGTGGACTCGGAATGAAGCGCCTAGCTTTACATGCCCGGTTATTAGGGTTTTTACACCCGGTCAGTCAGCAATGGATGGAGATTGAAGCCCCTTTACATTCAGATTTTAAAACGGTTTTGGAACGATTGGGTGAAGGTGGATGAGACCTCAATATCAATGTGTGATTTTTGATTGGGATGGTACTTTAATGAATTCTGAGGCACGGATTGTGGCCTCGATTCAGGTGGCAGCGCAGCAAGCACAGTTACCTATTTTATCTTACGATGAATCTAAGCAAATTATTGGCTTGAGTTTGGATAAAGCCATTTTATCCCTTTATCCAGAGGCGTCAGATGAAGCCATTGCATTAATGGCAAAAAGCTATACAGCGTGTTTTTTAAATCAATCGTCGGTACCAATGATGCCTTTTGAGGGGGCTGAAGTATTATTGCAGGGTCTTAAATCCTCAGGCGTTAAGTTAGCCATTGCAACGGGAAAGAGTCGGCGGGGCTTGGATCATGTTTTGACTGAATTGGCCTATACCGATTATTTTGATATTACACGCACGCCGGTGGAGGCTGAGTCCAAGCCTAGTCCATTAATGTTGCAGCAAATTTTAGAGGCGTTGGGTTTGAGTGTTGAGCAAGCGGTGATGGTGGGGGATACCAAGTATGATATGAAAATGGCTCAAGTTATTGGGATGGATCGTGTTGCTTTAAGTCATGGTGTGCATGATTTGGAAGTTTTGCAGTCTTATCAGCCCGTCGCGACTTTTGATGACTTGATAAGCATGCAGGCCTGGTTAAAAAAACGGGTTTCTCCTTATCTGGTGAGATAGAAATTAATGTATCAGCAATGCTGATAGCTTAAGGCAGTGAAATTCCGCAACGCTTTAATAATGAAGTGAGCTCTATTAGAGGGAGTCCAATTAATGCATTGGGGTCTGTGTTGGTAATTTTTTCAAATAAAGTGATTCCCAACCCTTCTGATTTAAAACTGCCTGCGCATTGGTAGGGGGTTTCAAGTCTGAGGTAGTTTTCGATTTCAGTTTCCGTGAGTTGGCGAAACTTAACTTGAGTCACGTCCAGTGCTTGGTAGGTTGTCGCGTCGGAGCCATTTATAACCGCGAGTCCGGTAAAAAACTCAATGGTCTGCCCATTAAATTGGTGTAGTTGTTCGACAGCCTTGCAATGAGTCAGGGGTTTGCCAATGGGATTTCCTTGAAAAGCGGCACTTTGATCAGAGCCGATAATGATCGCATTCGGGTGTTGAGCGGCAATGGCTTGCGCTTTCTTTACGGAAAGGCGCTTAACCATTTCGCCAACAGTTTCATTTGCCAAAGGCGTTTCGTCCACTTTCGGGTTTGCAGTTTCAAATGGTATCTGAAGTTTTTGTAGAAGCTGCTTGCGAAAAGGGGAAGTGGAAGCAAGAATGATTTGTGGAAAAGCGTTTGGTTGAGTCATGCTAGGCCTTTGTTTTTTTTAAGGTTTGAATTGGTCTAGGGTTGAAGGTAATTGCTATTTAAATTTTGACTTTGAGAGAGAATGCGGGTATTATGCGCGCCATGTTTGATAACCTTCCAGATTTAATTGATCCTGTTTATTGTGCTCAACATAATAAACATTATACGGCAAGAGTCAATCAGGCAGATTTTTCACGCTTGAAGAAACTGCTGTTTGCAGATGATTTAGCGGTGGAAGTCTCAGTGCGTTTTTACTATCATCGTGCATTTAAACTGCACGCTTTTGATTTGCAGGTTAAGACTCAATTTCAGTTAGAGTGCCAGAGATCGCTTAAGCCCTTTAAGTTGGACGTTGAATCTGCTGTAACAGGCGTGTTTGTTGAATCAATGACCTTGGCCAAAGACTTGCCATCTGAAGTGGAAGTTTATGAGCTTGAAACAGAAAAAGTATCGTTGATTTCGTTGATCGAAGATGAACTATTGCTTCAGCTTCCTTTGGCACCGATTGATGAAAATAGCACGATGGATTATGAGAATCTTGTTGAAGGCAATTTGTCTGAGCAGGAAGCCGAATTAACCCAAAATCCAAATCCGTTTGCAGTATTGCAAGGATTAAAGAAATAACCCAAATTAACGTCAGGAGACACTAACATGGCTGTTCAAAAAAGTCGCAAAACCCCTTCAAGACGTGGTATGCGTCGTTCACACGATGCGCTAACCACAACTGCTATTACGGTTGATGAAACAACGGGTGAGTTACATCGCCGTCACCATGTCACTGCAGATGGTTTCTATAAAGGTAAAAAAGTGATTCAAAAAGGTTAATGCCTTTCGATGAAGCTTTTGGGTGGTGTCATTTCATGGCCGCATGAAAGCGTCACCCATTTTGTTTATCGATGTACACCTTCTGTAAGAAACCGTCATTGTTGCGGTTTTTCCCTTTCTTGAATGAATTCATTTCGTTGTTAATGTTTAGGATAATCAATTGAGTATCAAAATTGCTGTAGATGCGATGGGGGGCGATCACGGCGTTCAAGTGACGATTCCCGCATCTCTTGAAGCTTTAACTAAGTTTTCTGATATCACGCTAATTCTGGTTGGCAACCAGGCTTTGATTGAATCAGAGTTAGCAAAGCATTCTTATGATACTTCTCGGATTGACGTGGTTCATGCCGAACAGGTTGTCGAGATGGATGACTTGCCTTCCAAGGCGCTGCGTAACAAGCGCCAATCCTCCATGCGCGTTGCACTGAATCTTGTCAAAGAAGATCAAGCCCAAGCATGTGTCAGTGCAGGGAACACCGGGGCATTAATGGCAATATCTAAATTCGTCTTAAAAACGTTGCCGGGGATTGATCGTCCCGCGATCTGTACCCAGATGCCGACCATGAAAGGTCATGTGCATCTATTGGATCTGGGTGCGAATGTGGGGGCGGTAGGACAAAATCTCGCACAATTTGCGGTGATGGGATCCGCTCTGGCAGAGGCCGTTGATAATAATCCATTACCCCGCGTTGGCTTGTTAAATATTGGTGAAGAAGAAATCAAAGGCCATCAGCGTATTAAAGATGCCAATACGTTGTTGAAATCCAGCTCGATTAATTACGTGGGTTATGTCGAAGGGGATGAAATTTACCAAGGTAATGTTGATGTGGTTTCTTGTGACGGTTTTGATGGCAATATTGCGCTAAAAGCCAGTGAAGGTGTCGCAAAAATGATCTCTTTTTATTTACGAGAAGCCTTTAATCGAAATGTCCTGACTCGGTTAGCCGGGCTTTTGGTCATGCCTGTATTAAAAGCTTTTAAAGAAAAAGTTGATCCAAGACGCTATAATGGCGCATCCTTCCTCGGCTTGCGAAAGATTGTGATTAAAAGTCACGGCGGTGCAGATAAGTTTTCATTTTTTTATGCCATTGCTGAGGCAAGATTGGAAACGCTGAAAAATGTTCCGGATCTGATTGCCGTTAAGGTGAAAACCATTTTAGATGACCAGCAAAAAGCTTCTGATGAAGCGGCAAAAATAAAGTGAAACCTTTGCACGAGATGGCTACACGAATAAAAATGGTGAAGTGGGTTATGGGGTTGCGCTAGCCCGGTGCAACTGTATGAATTATCCGGGTTTATCGAGGTGCCCAATAGTGTATCTATTCTTTTTAAAGCGGAAATTATGAGTCAAAAAATATATAGTCGAATAATCGGTACCGGTGGCTACCTCCCAGAAAGAGTGATGACCAACCTGGATTTAGAATCAATGGTTGAAACCAGTGATGCCTGGATTCGAGAAAGAACCGGCATAGAAGAAAGGCGTATTGCTGCGCCTGATGAGACAACCTGTGATTTAGCAGAAAAAGCAGCTTTACAGGCCATGGAAATGGCCAAAATTTCGGCAGATCAATTAGATATGATCTTGGTTGCAACGACAACCCCCGATAAGGTTTTTCCCGGTACGGCGACACTTTTACAGGCTCGTTTAGGTAATCATGGCGCGCCTGCATTTGATATACAGGCCGTGTGTACCGGATTCATTTATGCTTTGAGTGTTGCGGATCAGTATATCAAAACGGGTATGGCAAAACGTGTTTTGGTGGTTGGGTCAGAAACCTTATCTCGAATTACCAATTGGCAAGATCGCAATACCTGTGTTTTATTTGGTGATGGTGCCGGGGCAGTGGTGCTAGAAGCGTCAGGTGAAACGGGGATTTTATCGACACACCTACACGCAGATGGCCAATATGAAACCTTGTTGCATGTGCCTTCCGGGCCTTCAAAGCGTCCTCAAACCGATGACATTGCAGAAAGAACCATGTCGATGAAGGGGAATGAGGTATTTAAGATCGCCGTGAATACCCTCAGTCAAATCGCTCTGGAAACCTTAGAAGCCAATCAGATGCAAAAAGAGCAAATCGATTGGTTGATTCCACACCAAGCCAATTTACGCATTATTAAAGCGACAGCACGCAAGTTGAAATTAACAGACCAGCAAACGGTCATTACGGTTAATAAGCACGCCAATACCTCCAGTGCTTCCATTCCATTAGCTTTGAATGAGGCGGTTAGAGATGGCAGAATTCTAAAAGGACAGACCTTATTGCTGGAAGCTTTTGGGGGTGGATTTACTTGGGGATCAGCGCTGATTCAGTTTTAAAAAGGAATTTTTATGTCTTATGCATTCGTCTTTCCGGGTCAAGGGTCACAGTCAGTAGGCATGTTGGCCGATTTAGCCCAACACCATCCTGTGGTATTAGAAACCTTTCAAGAAGCGTCTGATGCTTTAGGGTATGATTTATGGCAATTGGTTCAACATGGGCCTGAAGATCAATTGAACCGGACAGATATAACTCAGCCGGCTATGCTGACAGCCGGTATTGCGACTTGGCGTGCTCTGGCGGCCATTAAAACCTTATCGCCCACCTATTTAGCAGGTCATTCTTTAGGTGAATATTCTGCTTTGGTTGCTGCGGGTGTTATGACTTTATCTCAAGGTGCACAATTGGTTGCAGAGCGGGGACGGTTGATGCAATCGGCGGTTCCTGCCGGGCAAGGAGGGATGGCAGCTGTTTTAGGGTTGGAAGATGATCAGATTATTGAAATTTGTGCAGAAGTCTCAAAGACAAAGGGTGTTTTAGAGGCTGTCAACTTTAATTCTCCCGGGCAGGTTGTGATCGCGGGAGATAAAGCCGCTGTTGATGCTGCCTTGTCATTGTTCACGGATGCAGGGGCAAAGCGTGTGGTTCCTCTGGCTGTTAGTGTGCCATCGCATTGTTCTTTAATGAAGCCCGCCGCAGAAAGTCTCGCGCAATCTTTAGCCGATATGTCGTTTGAAGTGCCAACCATTCCTGTGATTCATAATGCCAGTGTGGCGTCCTTTGAAGATGTTCAACAGATTAAGCAAGCTTTGGTGGAACAGTTATACCGCCCCGTACAATGGGTTAAGACCATTGAAAAAATGCGCCAAAATGGGGTTGATCGTTTGTATGAGTTGGGGCCTGGAAAGGTTTTGATGGGATTGAATCGTCGTATTGATCGAAAAATGGGGATGCAAGCGGTTTATGATTCCGCTACACTTAACGCATCTCTTGAAACATTGTAAGGAATGGATATGATTTCTGGAAAAATTGCATTTGTGACCGGTGCCAGTCGTGGGATTGGAAAAGCGATTGCATTAGATTTGGCTGAAAGTGGTGCGATTGTTATTGGCACAGCAACTTCAGAGAAAGGCGCGCAAGCCATTACAGACTATATACAGTCATCCGGGTTTAATGGCGGTGGTAAATGTTTGGACGTAACGAATGCAGAACAGGTTGTCAGCGTACTGGCGGAAGTGGTAGAAGCGTTTGGAACCCCTACCATTTTGGTGAATAATGCTGGAATTACCCGCGATAATTTATTGATGCGAATGAAAGACGATGAATGGGATGCTATTATTGATACCAATTTAAGTTCGGTCTATCGTGTTTCAAAAGCCTGCCTTCGCGGCATGATGAAAGCGAAAGAAGGGGCGATTATTAATATTGCCTCGGTTGTCGGCGTGATGGGAAATGCGGGTCAAACTAATTATGCCGCAGCCAAGGCGGGCATTATGGGCTTTACCAAATCTTTGGCGAGAGAAATTGGTTCCAAGAATGTAACAGTCAATACCGTTGCGCCCGGTTTTATTGATACGGATATGACCAAATCTCTGCCGGAAGCGCAACGAGAAGCCTTAATTCAGCAAATTCCGTTAAAGCGTTTAGGCGCTCCCGAAGACATCGCTAAAATGGTGACTTTTTTAGCCTCACCCGGTGGTTCTTATATCACGGGTCAAACCTTGAATGTCAATGGTGGCATGGTGATGGTTTAGGGTTTTAATTTTTTTCACCAACCGGTTTTCAGTCGATTTGGAAACGAAGTGTGAATTAGTGAATAAAATAGCTTGAAAAAAAAGCCAACTAAGGCGAAAATGAGCAAAATTTTTTAACGAAATTATTTTAATTAATAGAAAACTGGAGAAGGTTTCATGAGCAGTATTGAAGATCGCGTCAAAAAGATTGTTGTTGAGCAGTTGGGTGTTGAAGAAGATCAAGTGACCGCTGATGCGTCATTTATTGATGATCTAGGGGCAGACTCACTAGACACCGTTGAGTTGGTAATGGCTTTAGAAGAAGAATTTGATTGCGAAATTCCAGATGAAGAAGCTGAAAAAATCTCAACTTTGGCACAAGCAACCGCTTATGTAGAAGCTAACTTGTAATAACCAGATTGAAAGCCTATTCAAAAAAGCCGTCTTGACGGCTTTTTTTGTTTTTAAGAGATCTTTGCATAAGTGGGGCGCAAAACAAAAATGTGGGAAATTTTAACCCTTTTTATTCGTGGATCCACTTCGTGCAAAGGTCTCTTTAAAACCTTTTTTAAAAGGTTACCGATGATTAAGTGATTTAAACCGTTAAGTGATTTAATGATAGTAGCCAAAGTGAGTTTACCATTTGATAAGGATTGCATATGGATTTGCGTCGTGTTGTTGTTACGGGGGTCGGTTGTGTTACCCCTTTAGGAAATACCGTTGATCAGACTTGGTCAAAGCTATTAGCAGGCGTCAGTGGCATTGATTTTTTAAGCCGCTTTGACACCACGGCTTTTGCCGTTAAGTTTGGTGGAGAAATTAAAGGGTTTGACGTCACTGATTACCTTAGCGCAAAAGAAGCGAGAAAAATGGATCCGTTCATTCATTATGGTATGGCAGCCGGGATTCAGGCAATTGAAGATTCCGGCTTGGACATTACCGAACAGAACGCGACTCAGATTGGTGTCTCTATCGGTTCCGGCATTGGCGGGATTGGATCAATTGAGAAGCAACACGCGATCTTAGCAAAATCAGGCCCACGTCGCGTCTCACCTTTTTTTGTGCCCAGCTCGATTATTAATATGATTTCAGGAAATTTATCGATTCTTTATGGCTTGAAAGGCCCGAATATAGCGATTGGAACGGCTTGTGCAACCGGAACTCACAGTATTGGTGATGCCTATCGAATGATCCAATTTGGCGACGCTGAGGCGATGGTTGCCGGTGGAGCCGAATATGCAACTACCCCGTTGGGGGTTGCCGGGTTTGCAGCGGCGAAAGCCTTGTCAACCCGCAATGATGATCCACAAACGGCCAGTCGTCCTTGGGATAAAGATCGAGATGGGTTTGTTTTAAGCGATGGCGCCGGGGCCGTGATGTTGGAAGAATATGAACATGCCAAAGCGCGTGGCGCGAAAATCTATTGTGAGATTGTTGGGTTTGGTATGAGTGGCGATGCTTTTCACATGACTAAACCGGCAGACGGAGGAGAAGGCGGAGCAAGATGCGTTAAAAATGCCTTGCGTAACGCAGGGCTGAATCCTGATCAAATTGATTATATCAATGCGCACGGGACTTCGACGCCGGCGGGCGATGTTTGTGAAGCCAGTGCCATTAAAAGTGTTTTTGGAGATCATGCTTATCAATTGGCAATGAGTTCAACCAAATCAATGACAGGGCATGCGCTGGGCGCTGCCGGGGCAATGGAAGCGGTGTTTACGGCATTGGCCATACAGGATCAAGTGATGCCGCCTACGATGAATCTGCAAACGCCTGCTGAAGGTTGCGATTTAGACTTTGTGCCAGGTGAAGCCCGTCAAGCAAAAATTGATTATGCCCTTTCAAACTCTCTTGGATTTGGCGGCACCAACGCCACCCTGGTTTTTGGAAAAGTTTAAGTGGCATTGAACGGGTGGTTGTGATTGTATGACAGCAGTTTCAGCTTCGATGAAAATGATTTCCATTGCCAGTGCCGGAATGGATCTCTTCAAAATGCATCATGCCTATCCGCAAAGATATCCGTTTTTATTGGAAAGTGTCGCTCACGGTCACTTAGGTCACTATGATATTTTATTTGCATTCCCTCAAGAAACACTCAGTTGTCAGCATGTCGATGAGGCGAAACAGTTTTTAGCTGAATTCAATCAAGCGTTTCATCGATCACAACTGGATAATATAGAGACAGAACTGCCTTTTCATGGCGGGTGGTTTGGGTATTTCAGTTATGAATATGCCCAAGTGATTGAGCAGAGATTGCATCTTCCGGATTCAGACCTGCCGCTGGCAACCTTAGTGAGAGTGCCTGCAGCCATTATCCAAGATCATCAAACTCAGCAGATTCACTTTGTGACTGAAATCGCGTTTGAAGATTTGCTAATCGATTTACAGGCAGATTATCATCAAACCAAAGATTTAGAGTGGCCGAATAACACCCTCCAAATTGCATCCAGGAGCGAGGAATCCCCGCAAAAATATTTACAAGGTGTTGAGGCGATTAAGGACTATATTTTGGCCGGGGATGTTTTCCAAGTCAATTTGTCTCGAGAATGGCAAGTGCAATTACAAGCGGGCGATTATCAATCCCTCTATCGCTCCTTAAGACTGCATAATCCAGCTCCTTTTGCTGCTTGTGTCAATTGGGGGGACTGGCAAATATTAAGCTCTTCGCCTGAACGTTTGGTGAAAACCCAGCATGGCTGGGTAGAGACGCGCCCCATTGCCGGCACGCGAAAACGTAGCGCCCAACTGGCACAAGACCAAGCATTAATTGACGAGTTGATTTCCCATCCCAAGGAAATTGCCGAACATATTATGTTAATTGATTTGGAACGCAATGACCTAGGGCGCATTTGCCAGCCGGGTAGTGTTACCGTCAATGAACTGATGGTGGTAGAAAGCTATCAACATGTGCATCATATTGTCTCCAATGTTCGTGGGCGCCTTAAATCGCAACTGACGCCCTTAGAGGTAATACACGCAACCTTTCCCGGTGGCACCATTACCGGTTGCCCAAAAGTCCGCTGTATGGAAATTATCGCCGAACTAGAGCAGATGCCACGCCGAGCTTACACTGGGTCGTTGGGCTATATCAATCGTGATGGGTCGATGGATTTTAATATTCTGATTCGCACCCTGCTTCAGCAGGGCCAAACCGTTTCTTTTCGAGCAGGCGCAGGGATTGTGGCGGATTCAGAGCCGCAGAGGGAACTTCAAGAATCCGCTTATAAAGCCAAGGGATTGTTAAATGCGCTGTCGCCAGGGTTAGCTGATTGATGAGTCAGCAGCTCGATAGAGGTTTGTTATATGGTGATGGGTTTTTTACCACTGTGTTGGTGCAATCGGGGCAATTGGTTAATTGGTCGGCTCATTGGCAACGTTTGCAATTGAGTGCGCAAAGGTTAAAGTTTCCGCCGTTATCAGAGCCAAAACTATTGTGTCAAATCGCAGCAGAGTTGGTTGACACAGATGAAGACTATGCGGTGATCAAAATATTGGTGAGTCGTGGGTTGGGGGGTCTGGGTTATCAGCCATTACCCAAGCCTCACCCCATTATTTATGTTCAGAAGCTAGCTTTTCCAAATGGGCTAAAAAATGACCAGGCCTGGCCATTTTTTAGCGTTAAAATGACCCTTTCAGCCATTAGGTGTGCCGATCAGCCTTTATTGGCCGGATTGAAACATTGTAATCGTTTAGAGAATGTGATGGCCAGAGAGGCATTAATCGGGTCGAGCTTTGATGAAGCTGTAATGTTGAACCCGCAAGGTGAGGTGATTTCGGCCACTCAAGCCAATCTTGTTTTGATTAAAGACAATCAATTAATTACCCCTGAACTGAGCAGGAGTGGTGTTATGGGAACCTGTTTGTCAAGCTTGCCAAGGGCGTTGAAAAACACTCAGTGGCAATGGCAGATTCGCCCTGTGAGTTTGGACGAGGTCTATCAGGCAGAAGCAATCTTCTGCTGTAATGCGGTGAGGGGGGTCATGCCGGTTATGCAATTTCAACAACAGGGGTATGACTCCGAAAAAACTCGCCAAATTGCCCAGGCCTGGCAAAAATGGCAGGCTCAAAACTTGACCCAACCTTAGGAAATAGAATGCAAAAAACCAAAACGTTTATATTAACGATTGCCGCCAGTGTGTTTGTGATTTGGTTGAGCGTGGAAGGCTGGAGTTTTAAACAGTTTATCACACAACCGATTTCAGCCTTGCAGTCGCCTAAGGTGGTGTCTATTGCATCCGGCAGCTCCGCTAAAAAAGTTGCTAACTTACTGTATGAGGCGAGGTTAATTCGTCATCCCGATTGGTTAGTTTGGGTATTAAAATGGCAAGGACAAGCGGAATCGATTAAGGCCGGCGAAATCGAAATACAACCACAGTGGACTTTGCCGGAATTGATTGACGCTTTGGTTCAGGGTAAAACGGTTACCTATCCGGTTACTTTTATTGCAGGTGAAACGGTTCAACAGGCATTGGCTCGTTTGGCGGGGTCCACCAAAATGCGATTTGAGGTCGATTTAATGTCGCCGGAGGCCATTGAGAAAGCGCTAGGGCTGTCCGTGCCTTTGGAAGGTCAGTTATTACCGGAAACCTATTTTTATTCAGCAAATGAAACGGCGATGTCGATTATCCGCCGTTCCCATCAATCGTTAAATCAGCTGTTGAAGCAGGCCTGGGAAAATCGCGCGTCGAATTTACCCTTAAAAAATCCTTATGAAGCGTTAATTTTGGCATCCATTGTTGAAAAAGAAACTGGTTATGCGCCAGAGAGACCGATGATTGCAGGGGTGTTTATCAATCGGCTTCGTAAAGGCATGCGATTGCAGTCTGACCCAACCACGATTTATGGCATGGGAGAGGCGTATGATGGCAATATTCGCAAAAAGGATTTGCTGACCAAAACCGTTTACAATACCTATCGTATTAATGGGTTGCCTCCGACGCCCATTGCATTGGCCAGTGAAGATGCCATCAGGGCGGTTATGAATCCTGCAACCACCGAGGCACTCTATTTTGTCGCATCGGGTCAAGGTCAGCATGTTTTTTCCAAAACCTTGGAAGAACATAATAAAGCAGTGCAAAAGTATCTTTTAAAGCGCCATTAATTTGGGCGTTAGCATTCAAAACGGAAGGTTATGACAACACACACACATCAATCCAGGCCTGGTCAATTCATTACCCTTGAGGGAACAGAAGGCGGTGGGAAATCCACGAATTTGGTTTTTATTCAGCAGTGGTTGCAGGACAAAGGCTTAGAGGTGGTTGTGACTCGAGAACCGGGCGGAACGCCGATCAGTGAAGCGGTTAGGCAGATCTTATTGGATCCAAACTATAATGAAATGACGGTAGAAACCGAATTACTGTTGATGTTCGCCGCACGCAATCAACATATACAACAAATTATTTTACCGGCGCTTGCCGACGGAAAGTGGGTGGTTTCAGATCGTTTTACCGATGCGTCTTATGCTTATCAGGGGGGGGCAAGAGGCATGGATTATCAGCGTATTGCACAACTGGAAGATTGGGTGCAACAAGGGTTTGTTCCGGAAATGACCTTTGTATTTGATTTGCCGATTGAAGAGGGATTGCGTCGAGTGGCTGCACGCTCAAATCTGACGGGACAAGCCATTGACCGGTTTGAACAAGAACAAGCCGCATTTTTTGAAAAAGTACGCAGTGCCTATTTGTATCGTGCGCATCAGGCTCCGGCGCGTTATCAAGTTTTAGATGCGTCGCAACCACTCAGCAACGTCCAAGCGCAAATCCACACTCGATTGACGCAGTTGCTTGCAGAGGTCGTGGATTAATGGCTCAGGCGATGCTTTATCCATGGCAAACGCCAATGTGGCAGGACTGGCTCGACCAAGGTTGTTATTTAGGTCAAGCCTATTTATTGTCTGGTGCGGATGGGATTGGTATTTCAGAATTTGCGATGGCAATGGCACAAGGGATTTTATGCCAGTCCGAGGGGTTGGATGCCTGTCAAACCTGTGTGCAATGTCATCAATTTAGCCATCAAACGCATCCCGATTTTTTGTCATTGGCACTTCTGGGAGATAAAAAAGAAATCAGTGTTGACCAGGTTCGTGCCTTAAATGATCAAGTGTATCGAACGACTCACCAAGGGGGGTATAAGGTGGTTTTGATTGAGCGGGTTGAGCACTTAAATCGTTCAGCCTTTAATGCGCTTTTGAAAACATTGGAAGAACCGCCTGCGAACACAGTGATGATTTTGACCAGCCACCAATCTCAACAATTACCGGCAACACTCATCAGTCGGTGTCGACAGATACGATTTTCTATTCCGCCCGCCAATGAGGTGATGGCATGGTTACAACAGCAGCTGCCTCAAGCAGATACTTTGTTGCTCAAAAAAGCCTTGAAACTCAACTGGGGGCTTCCGTTATCTGCCAAAACTTGGGTAGAGTCGAAGGATTTTGAATGGGAGTCGGCTTGGCAAACGGATATAAAAAATTTACAACAACAGCGAATTTCAGTTTCCCAACAAGTAGAGAAATGGAAAAAATGGTCAAAACCGGAAGTGGTGTTTGATTATTTTTATCTTTGGACGGTGAATTACATTCGCGCCGCTATTTATGGCAAAAAATTACCCTATGATCGAAACTGGCTTATTTTTCAGAAGTCGGTGCTACAAGCACGTCAATTATGGCAACAAAATGTTAATAAAGATTTGTTGTTAGAGAGTGTTTGTTTGGAATGGTTGCAGTGTCAGCAGACTGACTATCAACCCAATCGCGCATTACAGCCAAGCACGATTAGAGGCGATCAAATTTAAAGGAGAGCGCATGATAATTGATTCCCACTGTCACCTAAATATTTTGCCAGAGCCGCTCGGCAGCACGGAGCAAGTGATTCAGACAGCTTTGGAAAATGACGTGCGTCAAATGATGTGTATTGCGATTGCCCCAAAGCAATGGCAAGAAGTGCTTGATTTGGCCACCCGGTATCAAGGTGTTTATGCTGCAATCGGGGTGCATCCTTGTGAACCGGCTGATGTAACCGTCACCGATGCAGAATTAATGGCCACTGCCAGTCATCCCAAAGTGTTGGCTATTGGCGAAATTGGTTTGGATTATTATCATTTTGACATTGAAACGGAAGATATGGCTTGGCAACAAAACCGTTTTCGTCAAATGATTCGGTTGGCCATTCAACTGAATAAACCCATTATTATTCATACGCGCAACAGCACAGAAGACTGTTTGCGGATTTTACGCGAAGAAGGAGCGCAGCAAGTTGGCGGCATTATGCACTGTTTTGTGGAAGATTTAGCCACCGCAGAAGCGGCTATGGCATTGGGGTTCTATATTTCCTTTTCCGGCATTGTGACCTTTAAAAATGCCAAAGAGATCAAAACAGTGGCAGCCGCAGTGCCACTGGATCGAATCTTAGTCGAAACCGATTCGCCCTATCTGGCCCCGGTTCCTTATCGCGGCAAACCCAATCAACCGGCCTATACACGCTATGTGGTAGAAGAAATTGCACGATTACGAGGCTTAAGTGTCGAAGCGGTTGCCCAAGCCACCACGGAAAATTTTCAAAGACTATTTAAATTATGAGTGATTTCAATTCAAAAGACTTGGCTAAACAACCTGCACAAACGCCTTATAGTTGGCAACGTATCTTTGATCTGGTCATCCGTCACAAATCGAAACTCATTAAAGCGCATATTATTGCTTTGTTTGCCATGCTTGCCACCGTTCCACTGCCATTATTATTGCCATTATTGGTCGATGAAGTGCTACTTAATCAACCGGCCTGGATTGTTGGTACGCTCAATCAATGGATTCCTGACAGTTGGCAAACGGCATTAGGTTATATCGCGTTGGTCACGCTGATTACCATTCTGTTAAGAGTGATTGGCGTTGTACTGGGGGTCTGGCAAGTTCAGCAATTCACCCTGATTTCTAAAGCGGTTACCTATGGTATTCGTACCGATCTATTGGCCAGAATCCAAGGGGTTTCAATGAGTCAATATGAAACCTTAGGCAGTGGTAACGTGACGTCAACGATGGTCAGTGATGTCAATACCCTAGATACCTTCTTAGGCACCACAGTTGGTAAAGTCATTTTAGCGGTATTTTCTTTAATGGGCATTACCGTCGTATTACTTTGGTTGCATTGGCAATTGGCGTTGTTTATTTTGCTGCTTAACCCCTTAGTTGTCTATTTCACCATGCGTATGGGGCGCAAAGTTAAAACTCTAAAAAAAGATGAAAACACTGCTGTTGCCGCTTTTCAGCAGGCGCTAGCTGAAACCTTGGATGCGCTACAACAAGTGCGAGCTGCCAATCAGGATACAGCGTTTTTTGGGCGGATTCGGGAAAGTGCTGAGCAAATAAAATTACGTTCAGAAGCCTTTACCTGGAAGTCTGAAGCCGCCAGCCGACTGTCTTTTTTGATTTTTCTAATTGGGTTTGATTTATTTCGGGGCGTTAGTTTTTTTATGGTGGTCTTTTCCAATTTATCAATTGGGGAAATGATGGCGGTGTTCGGTTACCTTTGGTTTATGATGGGGCCGGTTCAAGAAATCTTAGCCATTCAATATGCCTATAGTGCCGGTTCCGGTGCGTTACAGCGTATAAATCAAGTATTAGACTTACACCAAGAACCCCGTTATCCTGCGCTAAAAGACCCGTTTAAAAATGCCCCCATATCGGTTTCAGTTAAAGATGTCTACTTTCATTATCCCAGTGATGATAAGCCGGTATTACACAACCTCAATTTTGAAATTCAGCCGGGCGAAAAGCTGGCCTTTGTGGGTGCCAGTGGCGGTGGAAAAACCACGCTGGTGCAAATATTATTAGGCTTTTATGAAGCGGATGCGGGGCAGGTTTGTTATAACGGTGTGCCGATTGAAGAGATTGGTCAACAACAGGTTCGGCAAAATGTGGCAACCGTTTTACAGCAACCGATGCTGTTTCAACAAACCGTGCGATTCAATTTAACCCTAGGCCAAGATTTACCGGAGCAATCCCTGTGGGAAGCCTTAAAAATGGCGCAATTGGACGATGTGGTGGCAGATATGGAACATCAACTAGACACTATGGTTGGGCGTAATGGTGTCAAACTATCCGGCGGGCAGCGTCAACGATTGGCAATTGCACGGATGATATTACAAGACCCCAAAGTGGTGATTATGGATGAAGCCACTTCGGCGTTAGATATGGAAACTGAACGCAAACTCTATCTTGATCTCGCCCCATTTTTAAAAGGGAGAACAACGCTGATTGTTGCTCATCGTCTAAGCTCCATTAAGCAAGCTGATCGTATTTTGGTGTTTGAAGACGGCCATATTATTGAATCCGGTAGCCACGAAGACCTCGTCACCTCCGGCGGAACCTACCAACGGCTTTATCGTTAATAATGGGTCATCCACAAAGCTTTTAAAGGCAGTTCGTTTGGCGCGTGGTATGATGCATTTTGAATCAAAATTTCATCGAATCAAGATGCTAAAACGAGATCAAAATGGACGAAAAAAATCATGAAAAAGTTAATCGGTCAGGCAAAGGCAAATACCCGGTTTCAATCTTGCACACGCTTTCTGATGAGTGTTGAATAGATGAACAACCGACTGAAAATCTGTTATTTAATGGGATTACTTTTGGTCATGCCTTTGGTCTTGGCAGAAACCGAAGTCGAAGTATTCACGCCAGTCTATGATTCAAATTGTTTACAAGAATTGGTGTTAACCTACCCGGCAGAGACCCATTTAAACGACATTCGCCAGCAATGTTTGGTTAAAGACGGCTCAATCTCTAATCCTTCGGCTGTTGAGCAACGGTTACAATCTGAACGATCGAATAAAAACACCCAATTTTCCTTACAAAGCTATTTACCAAACTATGTGTTATTTGGGGCTTATCACTTTTCAGGCGTTAACGAGCAACCCTTTGTTGAACAGTTTTTAAAAAATGATCGTTTTGATGCGCTGGAAATCAAGTTTCAATTCAGTGTCAAAGTCCCCATTTCAGATAACTTTATTGGCGTGGGAGATCACTGGTTTGTGGGGTATACCAATCGATCATTTTGGCAAGCCTATAATCATACTATTTCCTCACCTTTTCGAGAAACCAACCATCAACCTGAGGCTTGGATCCGTTTTGATAATCAATGGGATATTTTGGGCTGGAAAAATCGTTTGATTGAAGTAGGGTTGATTCATCAATCGAATGGCAAACCGGGCAGTTTATCGCGCTCTTGGAATCGTGGTTTTTTACGACTTGTTTTTGAGCAAGATAACTCGGCATTTATTGTTAAGCCTTGGATAAGATTCCCCGAATCGGCTTCAAGTGATGATAATGCTGACATCAGCCACTATCTTGGGCACTCAGAGTTGTTGTACGCGACGAAATCTTCAGATCACCATCTCAGCGTTATGGTGCGCAATAATTTTAATGAAAAACGCAATAAAGGGGCTTTAGAGCTGGGTTATAACTATCCGATTCACCGTAATCTTAACTTTTATGCACAATGGTTTTATGGCTATGGTGAAAGCCTGATTGACTATAACTATCTAAACAATACCTTGAGCATCGGTGTTCAATTAGGCAATATGCTTTAAATATCCGGCTTAGTGATTATGGTTTCTATGGTTTCGTGTTCGGAAAATCTATTTATGTTGTGCGGTATCGAGCATTTCTTGGGCGTGTTGCAGGGTTGAGTCGGTAATGGTGACTCCGCCGAGCATGCGGGCGAGTTCTTCGACCCTTTCTTTGGGGCTCAGTTCGGTGACTTGGGTGAGCGTTTGGTCTTTTTGAGTTTGTTTTTGGATGCTTAACTGCTGGTCACCATAAGCCGCCACTTGTGCAAGATGGGTAATCGAAAAGATTTGGCGATGCTGGCCGAGTTGTTGCATTTTTTGCCCCACTACTTCGGCAATGCCGCCGCCGATGCCGACATCAACCTCATCAAATATCATTGACGGTAAACTGGCCACTTCGGCACTCGCCACTTGAATGGCCAGGCTAATGCGAGACAGTTCACCCCCCGATGCCACTTTGGACAAGGGTTGCAAGGGTTGGCCTTTATTGGCGGTGACGTTAAATTGCACTTGGTCTTGTCCCAAACGTGATGGTTTGGTTGCTTCATTCAGGCTAATGTCAAATTGTCCATGTGGCATCCCCAGCGTTTGCATGGCTTGGGTGACAGTTTTACTGAGGTGTTGCGCTGCGGTTTGGCGAGATTTTGTTAGGGCTTGTGCACTGTTCATAAAGACTTGCCAGGCCTGGTCAATCTTGAGTTGAAGGTGTTCCAGCGAGGCATCCTCATTATTTAGGGAGGCTAATTCGGCATTAATTTCTTGATGTTTTTGGGTTAAGGCATTCGGGTCTAATAGGTGTTTTTTGGCCAGACCAAACAGTTCAGTCAGTCGTTCATCCACCTGTTGTAATCGATCCGGGTCTAAGCTGACTTGGTTATTTTGGTGTTGTATGTCGTCAGCCACCGCTTGAACATCGATTTGAATCGATTCGAGTTGTTGTAGCGCTTCTGCCAGTTGCGGGCTGTATTCACTGGCTTTGCTCAATTCAGATAGGGTTTGGTTGAGCTGTTCAACAATGCCCTTATCGCCTTCAAGCTGTTCATAAGCGTTGTAAACCGCCTGTTTGATTTCACTGGCATGAGACAGGGTGTTTTGCTCTTCGGCGAGCATTTCAAATTCACCGGCTTGCGGCTGAATGCGATCAAATTCCTGTTGTTGAAAGGCTAACAGTTCAATACGGCTTTGACGATCCGATTGATCTGCCAGTCGGCTTTGCAAGGTGTGGTTCAGTTTTTGCCAGGCCTGGTAGTTTTGGGCGGTGGTTTCTAATAAGGTTGGGTGTTGCGCATAGGCATCCAACAGTTCCAGTTGTTTGGGTGGGTGCATGAGTGATTGGTGTTCATGTTGACCATGAATATCAATCAGCAAGCTGCTGAGTTGTTTGAGTTGGCTAACAGACGCAGGGCGACCATTAATATACGCTTTGGAACGCCCTTCGGCAGTCAGCGTTCGCCTTAGTAAACAACTGTCTGCATCTTCTAATTCATTGTCGATTAACCAGGCTTGTACTGTCGGCAATTTGGTAATGTCAAAATCGGCAGTCACATCGGCTTTATCGGTTCCATGGCGCACCAAACTGCTATCCGCTCTCTCGCCCAGTGCTAAACCCAGCGCGTCCAATAAAATGGATTTACCCGCACCCGTTTCACCCGTTAAGGTGGTAAAGCCTTTATTAAAGGGGAGTTGTAACGATTGAATCAGTGCGAGGTTTTGAATAGAGAGTTCTTGTAACATGGTTTTCTCAATTAATCTCAATGAATTTTGGCCAGGCCTGGTGATTTTTAGAGTCTTATTGTATGTAAATCTGTCTTGGTTTAAAGCTTTTTACCCCATTTTAATTTGGCACGCAACAGTTTGAAGTGGTCATGATTTTTGGGGTGAATCATTTTAATAAAATTGGCATGACGGGTAATGGTGGTTTCATGATTGGCTTCAATTTGGAAGGACAGTTGACCATCACAAATAATGGAAGCGGTGCCACTACAATTGTCGTGGGGGCGAATCAAAATTTCACTATCGCCTGAGACCACCACCGGACGCGTGCTCATGGTATGGGGGTTAATGGAAACTAAGGTCATGGCATTCAGCTCCGGATCAACGATGGGGCCGCCGGCAGAGAGTGAATAGGCAGTGGAGCCGGTCGGGGTGGCAATAATCAGCCCGTCAGAGCGTTGGCTGTTTAAAAACCGTTTGTCGATAAAGGTTTCAAATTCAATCATGCGCGGCGAATCGTTTTTGTGCAACACCACATCATTAAAGGCGACTTCATTAAACAGGGTTTTGCCTTCTAGTTGAACTTTTACATTCAACAGCATTCTTTCTTCACATTGATAATCACCATCCAACACTTCATCCAGGGTGATGACCATGGTGTCGGGTGAAACGTCGGTTAAAAATCCAAGCCGTCCCAGGTTGATGCCCAGCAGCGGAATTTTGAAATCGACAACGGTTCTGGCCACATCTAAAAAAGTGCCGTCGCCGCCGACCACGATGGCAAGGTCGATCTGAGGTAATAGCAGTTGGCGCTCTAAACGCTCAATGCCATAGCGTTCAATGGGAAAGTCACAACAAGAACGTTGGTCTAAAATCACCGTTTTGTGCTTCTTTTGAAAATAGAGAATTAACTTATCAATCAATTCCCAAGACTGGATGCCATTGTACTTTCCAAAAATGCCGATTTTCTCGAACATACGTTTTATCCTTACTGCTGAAAAAGGGAGGGCGTGCGGTCAAACGATTTTTAACTTAGGTCTTGAAAAAAGCTTTTGCGACTATATAACATCATAACGTTCGAGCCATTTAAGCTAAATGATGTCAGCGAACATCTAACGCAACCCTTGAAACCAATTTTATGACGCTAAACGAAAGATCCCAATTATTGTTTAAACATTTGATGGCATTATACCTAAATGAGGGGAAACCTGTCGGCTCATCCGCATTGGCTAAATTGCCCGATGTGGGGGTGAGTTCGGCAACCGTACGCAATGTAATGGCGGACTTAGAAAAACTCGGCTTGATTCACTCGCCGCACACTTCCGCAGGCCGAGTCCCGACCCAATCGGGGATTCGTTTTTTTGTCGATACGATTTTAACCGTGCAACCCTTGCAGCAATCCTTAACCCGGCAAATTAAACAGGGGTTTATTCAAGCCCATTCACAGCAAGAATTATTAGGGTCTGCATCCCATATCTTGTCGGGCTTAACCGGCATGGCCAGTTTGGTGATGTTGCCGAATCAGCAACAAGAGGTATTGCGCCATATTGACTTTGTAAAACTGGGCGAGCGCCGCGCTTTGGTGGTGTTGGTTTTAAATGACAAGGATGTGCAGAATCGCGTGATTGAATTTGATGAACCGGTATCGGATCAACATCTGTTGCAGGCGGCCAATTATTTCAACCAACATTTTGTAGGGCATCATTTGTCTGACGTTAAGCAGATGTTGGTCAGTCGTTTAAATCGTTTGCGGCAGTCGGTTGATCAGCTGATGTTATCGGTTGTCACGGCAACGGATGAAGTCATTGATCAAAGTTTAAAAAATGATAAGCCTTATTTTATTTCCGGAAAAAGCAATCTGCTTAACTATGATGAATTGGCCGATGCGCAAAAATTAAAAGCGTTATTTCATTCCTTTGAAGAACATTCGGATTTACTGGCATTGTTAAATAAAAGTATGCAAGCCAAGGGGGTTCAAATTTTTATTGGACAGGAATGTGGTCATGAAAGTTATCAAAATTGCAGTGTCATCGCCTCGCCCTATGAGCGGGAAGGGCAAGTCATTGGTGTGCTTGGTGTGGTGGGACCCAGTCGAATGGCTTACGACAAAATTGTCCCCAGAGTGGATATGACTGCTCGCATTCTCAGTTCTTTGCTGAATAAATAGTCCATAAAACGGCCAGGCCTGGCCATTTTTTTAAAAAAACGACGGATTGCTTGAAAGCTAAAAAAGTGTCCTTATATATCCTCTGATTTCAAATTATCAATTCTGGAGAACCCAAAATGTCTAAAAGCAAGACAGAACAACAAGATTCTAACCCCAAAAATTCAAAAGATATGCAAGATGATGCCCATCAAGACGGTATTTCAGATGAAACGCAACAAGCAGAAGATACGGTTGAACATGATTTAGAAGCGATGTTGGCAGAAGCCGAACAAGAAGCAGCGTCGCAAAAAGAATTGGCATTGCGAACCTTAGCCGATATGGAAAATCTAAAGCGTCGGACTCGTATGGATGTGGAGAACGCTCATAAGTTTGCTTTGGAAAAATTTGTGAATGAGTTGTTGCCCGTTTTAGATTCAATGGAAATGGGCTTAGATGCTGCGGCAAAAGAAGATGCGTCTGCCGAAAGTATCCGAGAAGGTCTTGACATGACCTTTAAGCTGTTTTTGGATGTGATGCAAAAATTTAATGTGGAAAGAGTCAATCCAGAAGGTGAAAAATTTGATCCACAATTGCATGAAGCCATGACAATGGTGCCGTCGCCAGACCATGAATCGCAAATGGTGATGGAGGTTTTCCAAAAAGGCTATCTATTAAATGAGCGCTTGGTTCGTCCGGCAAGAGTTATTGTTGCGCAATAGTTTTCAAAAAAATGGCTGTTAGGGCTTGAATCTGAGTAAGGCTGCCTTATATAAAAGGCAACGAGAAAATTTAGTTTAAAAATCGCGGGTTACAGTTTGTAATCGGCACAGATATTTGGAGAGTAACAATGGGAAAAATTATCGGGATTGACTTAGGAACCACCAACTCTTGTGTGGCGGTAATGGAAGGCAAGGAAACAAAAGTAATTCCAAATGCTGAAGGGGTTAGAACAACCCCTTCTATTGTCGCTTATGTGGATGGCGGTGAAGTGTTGGTTGGGGACTCTGCTAAACGTCAAGCAGTGACAAACCCGGAAAATACTTTGTTTGCCATTAAACGTTTGATTGGCCGTCGCGCGGATGATCCGGTGGTTGCCAAAGATAAAGATATGGTTTCTTATAAAATTATCGCTGCGGATAATGGTGATGCTTGGGTACAGGTAGGGGATAAAAAACTCTCTCCTCAAGAAGTGTCCGCTCGCACGCTCATGAAAATGAAGAAAACCGCAGAAGACTATTTAGGTCATGAAGTCACTGAAGCGGTGATTACGGTGCCGGCTTATTTCAATGACTCTCAGCGTCAAGCTACCAAGGATGCCGGTAAAATCGCCGGGTTAGAGGTTAAACGGATTATCAACGAACCCACTGCCGCAGCCTTAGCTTATGGTATGGATAAGGTTAAAGCTGATAGCAAAATTGCTGTTTATGACTTGGGGGGTGGAACCTTTGATATTTCCATTATCGAAGTGGCCGATATGGATGGCGAAAAGCAAGTTGAAGTGTTATCTACCAACGGCGATACTTTCCTGGGTGGGGAAGACTTTGATAATGTGATTGTTGACTATATCGCAACTGAATTTAAGAAAGACCAAAACGTTGATCTAAAACTGGATAAGTTGGCGTTACAACGGGTTCGTGAAGCGGCTGAAAAAGCCAAAGTGGAGTTGTCTTCTCGTGAGCAGACGGATATTAACTTGCCTTATGTCACAGCAGATGCCACCGGACCAAAACATTTAAATATGAAAATCACCCGTGCAAAATTCGAATCTTTAATTGAAGGGTTGGTGCAGCGTTCAATTGAACCTTGTAAAACCGCTTTAAAAGATGCCGGGCTTTCCGCTGCTGAAATTGACGATGTTATTTTGGTGGGTGGGTCAACCCGTGTCCCCATGGTGCAGGCAGCTGTTAAGGCATTCTTTGGTAAAGAACCGCGTAAAGATGTCAACCCGGACGAAGCCGTTGCGATGGGTGCAGCGATTCAAGGGGGTGTGCTTTCCGGTGATGTCAACGATGTCTTATTATTAGATGTAACGCCTTTATCGCTTGGGATTGAAACCATGGGCGGCGTGATGACGAAGTTGATCGAAAAAAATACCACCATCCCAACCCGTAAATCTCAGACATTCTCTACCGCTGAAGATAATCAGTCGGCAGTGACCATCCATGTGTTACAAGGTGAGCGTGAAATCTCTTCCGGTAACAAGTCACTGGGGCAGTTCAATCTGGACGAAATTCCACCTGCACCAAGAGGCACACCACAGATTGAAGTTACCTTCGATATTGATGCCAATGGTATTTTGAATGTTTCAGCTAAAGACAAAGCCACTAATAAAGAGCAACACATTACCATCAAAGCCTCTTCTGGTTTGACAGAAGAAGAAATTGAATCAATGGTGAAGGATGCAGAAGCGCATGCTGCGGAAGATGCCAAACTCAAAGAGTTGGTTGAAGCCCGTAACCAAGCAGATGCGATGATTCATGGAACGCAAAAAATGCTGACTGAGCAAGGCGATGGGGTTGATGCTGCGGAAAAAGAAGCGATTGAAAAAGCAATTGCTGATTTAGAAGAAGCCATTAAAGGAGACAGCAAAGAAGCGATTGATGAAAAATCACAAGCTTTGGCAACAGCTAGCCAGAAGTTGGCGGAGAAAGCCTATGCTCAACAACCCGGTGCCGATGCAGGCGCAGCTGAGCAACAAGGGTCTAGCCAAGCAACTGACGATGATATCGTTGATGCTGAGTTTGAAGAAGTCAAAGATGATGATAAAAAATAACGTTTATTGAGCAGCATTTGCTGTGAAATAAGCGAAGATAGACAGTTAATATCGGTATAATTCGGGCAATTCTTAGGGTTGCCCGTTTCTTTTATGGGTTCAATCGAAATACAATCAAATAGGAAATTCATCAGTTAGTATTCAAAAGGGCTTTTGTTTGTTCAAAAACAACCAGGCCTGGCAAAAAAGGCGCTTTTTTGAATACTAATTTTAAAAAAAGACTTAAGTGACTATGACTAAAAGAGATTATTACGAAATTTTAGAAGTGTCGAAAACGGCTTCCGAGGGTGAAATTAAGAAAGCCTATCGTAAACTGGCGATGCGCTATCACCCGGATCGAAATCCTGATAATAAAGAGGCTGAAGAAAAGTTTAAAGAAGCCTCTGAAGCTTATGAAATCTTGTCGGATTCTCAAAAACGACAAGCTTATGACCAATTTGGTCATGCTGGCGTTGATGGCAGTGGTGGCCACGGGGGCTTTGGTGGCGGCGGATTTGCTGACTTTAGTGATATTTTTGGCGACATCTTTGGTGGCGGTTTTGGCGGTGGACGACGCGGCCCGCAACCGGGTAATGACATGCAATATGAACTGGATATTTCGTTAGAAGATGCCGTTGCCGGCACCCGTGTTGATATTCGTATTCCCACCAAAGAAGTCTGTGAACATTGTGATGGTCATGGTGCAGAACCCGGTACAGATGTACATACCTGCCCAACCTGTCAGGGGTCGGGTCAGGTTAGGGTTCAGCAAGGGTTCTTTGCGGTGGCTCGCACCTGTCCAAACTGTCATGGTACCGGCAAGGTGATTAAAACCCCCTGTAAAATTTGTCGTGGTGAGGGTTACCAGCATAGCCATAAAACACTGACAGTGAAGATTCCGGCCGGAGTCGATACCGGCGACCGAATCCGCTTACAAGGAGAAGGTGAAGCCGGCGAACCCGGCGCGCCGCATGGTGATCTTTATGTCCGTATTCGTGTTAAGGAACACGCCATCTTTAAACGCGATGGGAATACTCTTTTTTGTGAGATGCCATTGTCTTTTGCCACGGCAACGCTTGGTGGCACAATTGATGTGCCAACCCTTAATGGACGTGCGAATTTAAAAATTCCGGCGGGAACGCAATCGGGTCAAAGATTTAAGTTGTCCGGCAAAGGTGTCAAGTCGGTTCGATCTTCTCAAGTGGGCGATATGATTGTACAAGTACATTTGGAGACGCCTGTTAAATTAAACCCTGAGCAAAAAGAATTGCTCAAAGCGTTTGATGAAAGTTTGCAGGGCAAACACCATAAACAACATAGCCCCAAAACGCACAGTTTTTTTGATTCAGTGAAGGCGTTCTTTACCGGAGAAGAATCTGATAAAAAAGATGAACCATGGAATTAACCCTCTGAAAAGATAGAGTGAGGAATCAGCAATGAGAGTAGCGGTAATCGGCGCTTCAGGGCGTATGGGTAAAAACTTAATTGATGCGGTTAATCAGCTGGAAGGCCTTGAATTAACCGCAGCCATTGAAAGACCCGAATCGTCTTTAATCGGGGCTGATGCAGGTGAGATTGCGGGCGTAGGACGTTTAGAGGTTCAATTGGTTGACCAAATTGAAATGGTCGGCGACAATTTTGAGGTATTAATTGACTTTACCACGCCGCAAACCACGCTCCACAATTTGAAGTATTGTTTGGCACATAACAAAAAAATGGTGATTGGCACCACCGGCTTTGATGAAGCAGGACTACAGTTAATTCGTGAAGCAGGTGAGCGTATCGCCATTGTTTTTGCCGCTAATTTCAGTGTCGGGGTGAATTTGACCTTGAAGCTGTTAAAACAAGCGGCAGAAGTGTTGAATGAAGGCTATGATATTGAAGTGATCGAAGCGCATCACCGTCATAAGGTCGATGCGCCGTCCGGCACCGCTTTGCGAATGGGAGAAGTGGTTGCAGAAACACTGGGTCGAGATTTGAAGTCTTGTGCCGTTTATGGCCGTGAAGGCATTACCGGCGCAAGAGACCCGAATACCATTGGCTTTGCCACCGTTCGCGCCGGCGATATTGTGGGAGATCACACCGTACTGTTTGCCACCGAGGGCGAACGCGTTGAAATTACCCACAAGGCTTCCAGTCGAATGACGTTTGCAAAAGGGGCTGCACGAGCCTGTCAATGGCTGGTATCCAAAGACAGCGGCTTATTTGATATGCAGGACGTCCTAAATTTACGCTAAGCTGTCTGCTCATTTCAATTGAATGATAAAAGCGGCCAGTTAGAGTCGCTTTTTTTATAAGTTTTTGCCGTTTTAATGGAGCAGATTGTTTTGAACCGAAAAAAGAAAATTTCATTAAAAATCGCTAAGCGTTTGAAAAATGCTAAGGCAAAAAAAAGCCCAAAGAAAAAAGTGCCTTATATCGCTAAAGCGGATAGGGAAGCAGTGGCTGTGATTTTAGAAAATCAATCAGTCGGTTAGCCAATCATTATGTTGGTAATCTCGAATCAGGTTGTATTAGCCGATAGCGAAATTGAATTGACCGCCATTCGGTCTCAGGGTGCGGGCGGCCAAAATGTGAATAAGCTGGCGACGGCAATTCATTTACGGTTTGATGTTTTGGCATCGAGTTTACCTGATTTTTATAAACAACGATTGTTGGCATTGAAAGATGCACGGATTAATAAACAAGGCGAAATTGTTATTAAAGCGCAACGATTTCGGACGCAAGAAGCGAATCGAGAGGATGCGTTAAAGCGATTGCAACATTTGATTCAATCGGTGGCAAAAGTTCCAAAAAAACGCATTGCCACACAACCCACAAAAGGGGCGAAACGTCGCCGCCTAGCTGAAAAGAAGCAACGAGGTAAAATAAAGTCTTTGCGGCAAAAAGCGATTCGAGACGATTGAACCCCTTTAAAATCACCAGGCCTGGGCGCTTAAATTTCCGCTATGACTCTTTTAAATAGACGTCTTTACGATGACGCATCCGTATGATATTGATGACGATAGTTTGTTCGACCACTTCATAAATCACCCGATAGTCGCCAACGCGTAGTCTGTAGAAAGGGGATAGGTCGCCGACAAGTTTTTTGCCAGCATAAGGGTTGGTTGTTAGTTTGGTTTGAATGGCGTTGAGAATTTTGCGTTGCCAAGACTTATCAATTTTTTTGAGGTCTTTAATGACCTTGTCATCAAAAACCAACTGATAAACTGGATTAGTGTCCAAGCGCATTTTCCAATTCTTGCAAACTGATTAAATTGCGATCAGGCGCATTGGCACGTTTTTGTGCTTCAAGCCAGTCTTGCATATCTTCTTGATAGTTTTTTAAGGCTTGTTTAACAAAAAAACTTTTAGGGCGATGGGTTTCTTCCGAAAGGGCTTTTAAAAAATCTTCCATTTCACGGTCTAGTCGCACGGTTAACATGGCGTATCCTTTATGTAATACATGTATCACAGATAATACATTTCTTTTGCTGAAAGTCAAAATTTATTGATTTGTCAACTGAGCTCATAGTGCTGATAAAAATCACCAGGCCTGGCCATTTTGAGCTATTTACAGCAGATTTTATGAGCCGTTTGTTGAACTTGCTTACTGATCATTAAAATAATCAAAAAAGCGATTGGCCAAGCAACGATCATCGCATGCCACCAGCGTTCAATAAAACCCTTCTCGATGCCGGTGTTCACGGCGGTGATGACACCTGTCATAATAAAAACCATGACAATTGACATAATCAAGGCAGTGACAAATCTTAAATATCGTTGTGGAAGCATATGACCTCCTTTGTAATTATTTGAAATTAGGGTGATATAGTGTGAGGTATTGTAGTCAAAAACAAGGGTAAATAAAGTGAAAACTTTACGCGGGTTAGTGGCTGTAGAAAACTGGACAAATTGAGCCTTATCAAGTAGAATCCGCGTAATATTAAATTTATGACTTTACTTATTGGGGTCGGGTTCAGAAATGACGGTGATAAATCGCTAATTTCTATTAAACGGAGTGAATTCCTATTGGGGAGTTGGCTCCGTTTTTTTATATATGGCATCCAAAATTTTCAAAAGTTTTAGCACATCTGGTGGGCGGATAGATTACATGACACAAACAGCGTTATTGGCTTTAGAAGACGGGTCACTTTTTTGGGGGATCTCGCTTGGTGTAGAAGGGGAAACCGTTGGTGAAGTGGTTTTTAATACTTCAATGACCGGTTATCAAGAGATTTTAACGGATCCATCTTATTATCGACAATTGGTGACCTTGACATATCCTCATATTGGCAATGTCGGGGTGAATGATGAAGATGCAGAATCATCCGGTATTATGGCACAAGGGCTGATTGTAAAAGATTGTCCAATTATGATGAGTAACTTCCGTGCGCAAAAATCTTTGCCGGACTATTTACAAGAACAAAATCTGGTGGCGATTTCGGATATTGATACCCGCAAATTAACTCGAATATTAAGGGATAAAGGGGCACAAGCGGGCGTTATTGTCGCCGGAGATAATATTGATGCAGATGCTGCAGTGGCAAAAGCCAGAGGCTTTGCCGGTTTAAAGGGCATGGATTTGGCCAAAGAAGTGACCACAGTAGAATCTTATATTTGGACAGAAGGGTCTTGGTCACTGGAGCATGGTCATGTGGATAAAGCCGATTTGGCAAAATACCATGTGGTTGCCTATGACTTTGGTGTGAAACGCAATATTTTGCGTATGTTAGCCGACCGAGGCTGTAAATTGACTGTTGTGCCTGCGCAAACGCCTGCCGAAACCGTATTAGCGATGAAACCGGACGGCATTTTCTTATCAAATGGCCCAGGGGATCCAGAGCCTTGTGACTATGCTATTCAAGCCATTCAAACCATTCTTGAAACTGATATTCCTGTTTTTGGAATTTGTCTAGGTCATCAGTTGTTGGCCTTGGCTTCAGGGGCAAAAACCGTCAAGATGAAGTTTGGTCACCATGGCGCTAATCATCCGGTAAAGGATGTGGCAACGCAAAAAGTGATGATTACCGCACAAAATCATGGTTTTGCGGTGGATTCAGATTCTTTGCCAAGTTGTTTAAAAGCCACGCATCATTCGTTATTTGATGGCTCTTTGCAGGGGATAGAACGCACAGATAAATCGGCGTTTAGTTTTCAGGGGCATCCTGAAGCCAGCCCGGGGCCGCATGACGTTGCGCCGTTATTTGATCAATTTATCGACAATATTAAAAAGTCAAAACACGTTTAAGGAATAGGAAACGAAAGATGCCAAAAAGAAGTGATTTAGACAGTATTCTAATTATTGGTGCGGGTCCTATCATCATTGGTCAAGCTTGTGAGTTTGATTATTCTGGTGTTCAAGCCTGTAAAGCGCTGAGGGAAGAAGGGTATCGAGTGATTTTGGTTAACTCAAACCCGGCGACAATTATGACCGACCCCGAAATGGCAGACGCAACTTACATTGAGCCCATCGAGTGGAAAACCGTCCGAAACATTATTGCTAAGGAGCGTCCGGATGCGATCTTGCCGACAATGGGTGGGCAAACCGCTTTGAATTGTGCTTTGGACTTGGATAATCATGGTGTGCTCAAAGAGTTTGGGGTGGAATTAATTGGCGCGAATGCCGATGCCATTGATAAAGCAGAAAACCGTGAGCGCTTTCGTCAAGCTATGACCAATATTGGCTTGGATATGCCGATATCGGGTGTGGCGCATAATTTGCAGGAAGCCTGGGAAATTCAAGAGAAAGTGGGGTTCCCAACCATTATTCGTCCATCTTTTACCTTAGGAGGATCCGGTGGCGGGATTGCCTATAATAAAGCTGAATTTGAACAAATTTGTAAGTTTGGACTAGATTTGTCACCGACTAAAGAATTGTTGATAGAAGAGTCGATTCTGGGTTGGAAAGAATACGAAATGGAAGTGGTTCGAGATAAAAACGACAATGCCATTATTATTTGTTCAATTGAAAACCTTGACCCGATGGGCGTTCACACCGGGGATTCCATTACCGTTGCGCCCGCACAGACTTTAACGGATAAAGAATATCAAATCATGCGTAATGCCTCTTTAGCTGTGTTACGTGAGATTGGTGTTGAAACGGGGGGGTCAAATGTGCAGTTTTCGATCAACCCGGAAACAGGTCGGATGATTATTATTGAAATGAATCCTCGTGTTTCCCGTTCATCGGCATTGGCTTCTAAAGCGACGGGTTTCCCCATTGCAAAAGTCGCCGCAAAATTGGCTGTGGGGTATACGCTGGATGAATTAATGAATGACATTACCGATGGCGCAACGCCGGCATCGTTTGAACCATCCATTGATTATGTGGTCACCAAAATCCCCCGTTTTACCTTTGAAAAGTTTGCTCAAGCCGATCAACGATTATCAACACAAATGAAATCTGTTGGTGAAGTCATGGCAATGGGACGTAATTTTCAGGAATCGTTACAAAAAGCCATGCGGGGTTTGGAAACGGGTAGAAATGGCTTTGATGAAGTGCTTGCCTTATCCACGATGGATGAAAAGGAAGTTAAAGGCGTGTTGCGCCAAGAATTACGTGCGCCGGGTCCGGATCGTTTGTGGTATGTCGGCGATGCCTTCCGTGCCGGTTGGGATTTGGAAACGGTTTACGAAATCTCAAAAATCGACCCTTGGTTTTTGTCGCAAATTAAACAGTTGATTGAGATGGAAGACGATGTCAAACAACGCGGTTTAGATGGTTTAGATGAAACGGTATTGCGTACGTTAAAGCGAAAAGGCTTTTCTGACAACCGGATTGCAGACTTGTTATCGACGGATGCTGCCTTTATTCGTAAGTTTCGTCATACCTTAAATATCCGTCCTGTTTACAAACGGGTCGATACCTGTGCCGCAGAGTTTGAAACCTCAACGGCTTATATGTATTCAACTTATGAAGATGAATGCGAAGCCAATCCATCGGATCGTGAAAAAATCATGGTGTTGGGCGGCGGGCCGAATCGCATTGGTCAAGGCATCGAGTTTGACTATTGTTGTGTTCATGCCGCCATGGCCATGCGAGAAGATGGTTATGAAACCATTATGGTGAACTGTAACCCTGAAACGGTTTCAACAGATTACGATACCTCGGATCGTCTGTATTTTGAGCCATTGACGCTTGAAGATGTATTGGAAATCGTCGAAGTCGAGAAGCCTGCCGGCGTGATTGTTCAATATGGCGGACAAACGCCTTTAAAACTGGCTGAAGATTTAGAAGCAGCAGGGGTTCCGATTATTGGCACCTCGCCTGAATCAATTGATTTGGCAGAAGACCGTGAGCGTTTTCAGCAGTTGTTACATACCTTGGAATTGAAACAGCCGCCGAATCGGACTGCGCGCAGTGAAGATCAAGCGTTGGCTTTGGCCAATGAAATCGGTTATCCGTTGGTGGTGCGTCCGTCTTATGTATTAGGCGGGCGGGCGATGGAAATCGTTTATAACGATAATGACCTAACCCGGTATATGACGGAAGCGGTAAAAGTGTCTAACGATTCGCCGGTGTTATTGGATCGTTTTTTGGATGATGCCATTGAACTCGATGTGGATGCAGTCTGTGATGGTGATCAAGTTGTGATTGGGGGCGTGATGGAGCATATTGAACAAGCGGGGATTCACTCGGGGGATTCCGCTTGTTCGTTACCGCCATACAGTATCCCAATGCATATTCAGGATGAAATTCGTAGTCAAGTTGAAAAAATGGCGATGGCCTTGGGTGTGGTCGGTTTAATGAATACCCAGTTTGCCGTTAAGGGGGAAGAAATTTATGTATTGGAAGTGAATCCACGGGCTTCCAGAACCGTTCCGTTTGTGTCTAAAGCAATCGTGAAACCCCTAGCTAAGGTGGCTGCCAGATGTATGGTCGGGCAGAAATTGGTGGATCAAGGGTTTACCAAAGAAATTCGGCCGACTTATTTCTCGGTTAAAGAAGCGGTATTCCCCTTTATCAAGTTCTTGGGCGTTGATCCGATTTTAGGGCCGGAGATGAAGTCAACCGGTGAAGTGATGGGGGTAGGAGAGACTTTTGCTGAAGCTTATCAAAAAGCACAGTTGGCCAGCGGAACCATTTTGCCAACATCCGGAAAAGCCTTTTTAAGTGTGCGTCAAGCAGATCGTGAAAAGGTGATCGGCTTGGCAGAAAAACTCATCGAAAAAGGCTTCACCATTTTGGCAACCCGTGGCACAGCCAAATCATTGCAACAAGCAGGGATAACCTGCGAAATTGTTAATAAAGTAACGGAAGGGCGACCGAATATTGTCGATTCGATTGTGAATGAAGAAGTCGATTTAATTGTCAATACATCGGACGGTTCGGTTAGTATTAAGGATTCTTCCAGTATCCGTCGTGAAGCTTTAATGCACAAAACCTGCTATACCACCACCATGGCGGGTGCTTTAGCAATGGTTGCGGCGATGGATTATCTTGATAATCAAAAAGTGACGCGATTACAAGTTAGCTAAAGCTGTATGATAAAGAGAAGAAGCGCTAAGGCGGTGTCGCCTTGGCGTTTTTTTGTTTAACCTCCCTTGCAAAAAAGGGAGTAGAAGAGTGGAGTAACAAAATGCAAAGACATCCAATGACCAAAGAAGGCGCTGATGCGCTGCAACAAGAACTGCAGAAATTGAAAACAGTAGAGCGTCCGAAAGTTTCTAAAGCCATAGCAGAAGCACGTGAGCATGGTGATTTAAAAGAAAATGCTGAATATCATGCCGCTAGAGAAGAGCAGGGTTTAATTGAAGCGCGTATAAAACTCATTGAGGGCTTACTCGGAAGTGTGCAAATTATTGACGTGACCAAGCTAAAACCAAATGGCAAAGTGGTATTTGGGTCAACTGTCACGGTATTAAATTTGGAAACGGATGAAGAAGTGACCTATAAAATAGTGGGTGAAGAAGAGGCGGATATTAAACACAACAAAATTTCAGTTAATTCACCGATTGCCCGTGCGCTGATTGCCAAAGAGGAAGGGGATGAAGTGGTCGTAAAAGCACCTAAAGGCAATATTGATTACGAAATTGTTGAGATTCAGTATATTTAATGCCCTTTATCTTGCAACAGCAATTGGCGGCCGCTTGGTTAACGTTAAATTGGGTAATAGGGTATGGCGTAGCCCCCGTTTTGTTTTCTCATCTGGATGCCGAGGTAGCGGGTGAGATTATGGCCGTGCTGCTTTCAACGACTTACTGGCTAGACGGTGCGATTTTAGGATTGATGGGTGGGATGATTTGCCTGAGCGGCAAGTGGACTCGGCGAGAAGGCTGGTTGCTATTGGCTTTTGTTGCGGTGGTTTTGAACTTGGCTTGGCTTTCACCGTTAATGGCTGAATTAAAGCAATTGCCCTTAGCGGATGCTAAACTTTTATCGATGGGTTTCTCTGCTTGGCATGGGGTCTCTCAATTGGTGTTTTTAGTCGCTTGGGTTGCCATACTTTTGTGGATGTTTTTCAGTATCCGTGCTTATCAAACGGGTCTGTCTACATTGCATAAATAAACCTTATAGGGACTTCATTTTTTTCTAAGTTAAACAGACGACTTTTTGGTTGCAATTTATTTTGAAAAAGCCCAAAATGGCTTTGTTAAATAATTAAATCCTAATATGACGGAGCCATGTAAATGAAACAACCTACTTTAAAAGCACTTTTTATTGCCTTGCTTGCTGCTGTTGCTCTAAATGCGCAAGCTGAAACGTCTAAGTATGATTTGTGTGTGGCAGATGGTGATGCTATTGTGAATCTTGCTAATGAAAAAGGGAGCACAGCTGCACAAGCTTATGAGCAAAAAACCACTGTTCTTGAATGTTATGGAGAACTCGATAAAATTGAAGCCAAGTATGGTGATAAAATCATTGCACGTAACCCCTCTTCTGTGATGACACCTGAAGATCGTTCGAAGTGGGCAAAATTATTTGATGCAATTGACGCTAAACAGTATCGCGGTACCCCTTACTTACAAGCCAGCTATTACTTTAAAAAATAAGCTTGTTTGTTGTAAATAATGACCGGCCAAAGCGCCGGTTTTTTTATTTTTAGCGGGTATTTCGATGCAATAGATGGAATACCGGATGCCTAGTTTATTTTCAAAATCCTATGACTGTTTGATGGAAGCCTGCTGCGACACCAAGTTACAGCAGTTGGATCATCTTCAACAAGCCTGGGCCTGTCAACAATTAGATTTGACGGCTACCGAAACCATTGAGAAGGTAGCGGATGCAGGAAGGCCTGCTAAGCCGGAATGGGTATCCCCCAAATCTTTGCCAAGGCGCCGTTTAGGGTCTAAGGAAGGTCACGCAGCGCTAATCCATTCAATCTTGCACATTGAATTCAATGCCATTAATTTAGCGTTGGATGCGCTCTATCGTTTTCAAGACATGCCTGAAGCCTATTATCATGATTGGCTGAATGTGGCCGCAGAAGAAGCTTATCATTTTCAAATTGTGCGCGAGCATTTGTTTCATTTAGGCTATGAATATGGAGACTTCCCCGCACATAATGGTTTGTGGATCAGCACGGTTGAAACCGATCACGACCCACTGGTGCGTATGGCATTAGTGCCGAGAACGCTTGAAGCTAGAGGGTTAGATGTGACGCCGGCAATGATTCAAAAATTACGAGCCATAGGCGATAAGCGCGGCGTTGAAATTTTGAAAATCCTATTACACGATGAAATCGGTCATGTTGCGGTGGGGACTCGATGGTTTCGTTATCTTTGTGAAGCACGTCAACTCAACCCGTTTGATACCTTTACTGAGGTGATTAAAAGCTATTTCTATGGCAATTTACGCGGGCCATTTAATTTTGAAGCACGACAGCAAGCAGGCTTTTCAGAAGATGAAATCGCTTGGTTAAAAACCCTCGAAGCACCCGTGAGCTGAAATAATATGAACTTACCCGACAAGCAAAGGCTGCGCATTATTACTCGCCATGCTCAAGCGATTCAGGATCGCGGCTATCAGCCAACCGCCTTGTTTTGGGAGAATCGTCAGGTGCAACAGTTGCGCTTTGAAGTGTTATGGCAACTCATCTGCCAACACCCCCTATTTCAAATGCCTTTGACGGAAAATATCAAACTGCTGGATGTAGGCTGTGGTTTTGGCGATTTCGCCGATTGGTTATCTCAGCACTTTCACGCTTTCGATTATCTTGGTATTGATTTATCACCCGATATGATTTTTGCGGGACAATGCCAATATCCTCAACGGAATTTTAGCCAAGGTGAACTCTTTGATTTCGATTGGCAAGATAATCAGTTTGATTTTGTGATTTGCTCAGGCGCACTCAACGAAGTGGTTGATCCCCCCGAAACACAAGGGCATTATGCTAAAGCGGTGATCCAAAAGATGGTTGGCTTGGCAAAATATGGCGTCAGTTTTAATCTGCTAAACCAGCAACATGACTGGACAGCCAATCGTGCGGATTTGCAAAGCTTTGATCCAGAGCAGATGCACTGCTATTGTCAAACACTAGCCCCAAACGTGGTGATGCGGGATGATTATTTAGCCAACGATTTTAGCGTGTATTTGGAAGTAAATTCATGAAAGTGGGCATTGATCTAGGCGGCACCAAAATTGAAGTGGCGGTTTTGGATGAGAATAATCAGTTGGCATTTCGGCAAAGAGTGGCGACGCCGCAAGGAAATTATGATGCGACCTGCCAGGCCATCGTTGACTTAGTCACACAGGTTCAACAACCGTTTGGTCATTTTAATGGCGTGGGGATTGGGATTCCGGGCGCGATATCGAAGAAAACCGGCCGCATAAAAAATGCCAATTCCACCTGTTTAATTGGCCGTGATTTACAGGCTGATTTGCAGGTGGCCTTAGATATGAAAGTGGTATTGGCCAATGATGCCAATTGTTTAGCCTTATCCGAAGCCAGTGATGGCGCGGCCGCTGGCGAAGAGGTTGTGTTTGCCGTGATTGTGGGTACCGGATGCGGTGGCGGTTTAGTGGTCAATGGTCAGGTTATTAATGGGACTAACGCCATTGCCGGTGAATGGGGACATAACCCTATGCCCTGGTTGGATTCTGCCGTTAGTCGTCCAAGCTGTTATTGCGGCTTAAAAGGGTGTATTGAAACCTATTTATCCGGACCCGCATTATCGTCGCATTTTTTTGCGAAAACAGGGCGTAGTGTGACGGCTCAACAATTGGTTGAGTTGGCGGAACAAGACGATGACGCCGCTCAAGCCATGTTAGAAACCTATGCCAATTGGATGGCTAAGGCACTCGCCAGCGTGATCAATGTCGTGGATCCTGATGTGATTGTTTTGGGCGGCGGTGTTTCTAAGATGCAATTTTTATATCAGCGGGTGCCACAACTTTGGCAGCAATGGGTGTTTAGTGATTTGGTCGAAACTCGTCTCGTGCCCGCAAAATGGGGGGATTCCAGCGGGGTTAGAGGGGCGGCTTGGTTGGGTTCCAATCAGAAAAAGTAAACAGGAGAGCAAAATGCAAACAGTGGATTCCGTTGAAGCCTGTGAAATTGAAGTGCAAAAACACCCAGGCCTGGTGGTTTTATATGGCGGAAAGGACTGCCAAGTGTGCCATGCTTTAAAACCAAAATTGCAAGCGGCGGTCACAGAACAGTTTCCGCGGATGCAAATGCGCTACTTAGATTGTCATCAACCGGGCGCAATGTGTGCGCAAAGCGGGGTGATGAGTTTGCCAACCGTGCAGATCTATTTTAATGGCCAAAAAAGTTTTGAAGCGGTGCGAACCTTTAGCGTGGCTTCTGTGCTTGCAGCGATAGAGCGTCCTTACAAACTGTTATTTGATTGAATCAAGGTGCGCTAACGTTTGCCGTTGCCACCAGCTTTCATCAGCAGTTGATCCAACCAAACTGTCGGCAGTAACCGTTTGAGTAACGCAAAGACCTTGGTGGGCAGTGTCACACGATAGCGTGCTTTCGGTTTTGTCGCGGCAAGAATTTGTTGCACCACCTCGGTAACGGCTTCAGGGCCTAAGGTAAAAGGCGCGGCATCCCCTTCGGTTTCAAGTCGTTGAATCATCGCTTGATATTGTTGTTGATGCGCACTGTTTTCAGGCGTAATCCATTGTTGAAATTGCTGATAAGCGTTCGCTCTAAATTGAGAACGAATCGGCCCCGGCTCAATCAGACTGACATGAATCGGGGTTGATTTGAGTTCTAAACGAAGCGTGTCTGCCAACCCTTCAATCGCAAACTTACTGGCATTGTAGGCGCCGCGATAGGGCATGGCGGCAAATCCTAAAATCGAGCTGTTATAAATGATTTTGCCAGCGCCTTGGCGGCGCATGACCGTTAAGATTTGATTGGTCAATTCTTGGGTGCCAAAGACATTGGTGGCAAACTGATGTTCCAATGCGGTTCGGGATAGGTCTTCCACAGCACCCGGCAATCCAAAAGCCGCATTGTTAAAAAGCACATCAATTTGCTCGAATTCAGCCAGTATACCAACCAAGGCTTGTTGAATGGATGCGCTCTCAGCCAAATCCATTTGTACACAATAGAGTCCTTCAGACTGAAGTCTTGCCACATCTTTAGTTTGGCGACAGGTGGTAATGACTTGGTGACCCAGTTGTGACAGGGTTTTGGCAGTATGATAACCAATTCCGGTTGAACAGCCGGTAATGAGCAGTGTTTGTGTTTTTTTCATAAGTGAATTTGGGCGGTCTTTACTTGGCTAAATGTGATGAAGTCATGATAGAGGAAAAAGCATTGGTTTACTAGTCAATAGCTCGGATCGGTGTCAATGTTTTATGCAAAGCCAAGGTAAATTCTTATATAATACTGGGCTAAATTTAATTTTAAGCGTAACAGCGCAAAGCGAAAAAGATGTCTTTTATAAAGCGGTATTTGATTGCAGGATTATTGGTTTGGTTGCCATTGGGTGTGACCATTGCTGCGCTGATCTTTTTGGTGAATTTATTTGATCAAAGTTTATTACTGTTGCCGGAGCAATTCCGACCTGATCAATTATTGGGGCGGCACATTCCCGGCTTTGGTGTGATTCTTTCGTTTTTATTAATTTTTTTCACGGGGATGATGGTTGCCAATTTTTTCGGGCGCTATTTATATGGTCTCTGGGAAAAAATCCTATCGCGTATTCCGCTGGTCAGATCCATTTACACAGCGGTTAAGCAAATTGCTGAAGCCTTGTTTGGGGATGGCTCCCAAACCTTTCAAAAGGCCTATTTGCTACAATATCCACGAGAAGGACTTTGGACACTGGCTTTTCAAACCAGTAAAACCCAAGGGGAAGCACAGTTAAAAACTAAATTGCCTGATGTGGTGAATTTATTTGTGCCAACCACGCCCAACCCAACATCCGGATTTTTTATTATGGCGGCGCGCCATGAAATTGTGGAGCTGGATATGACCGTGGACGAAGCTTTAAAGATGGTTATTTCCGGAGGGGTTGTGGTGCCGCCTTGGTATCGTGATCCTGCTTTCGCCAATCAAGCGGGAAGTGCTATATATCCAGGAACGAATGATGTTCCTATTATCCCAACCAAAACAGAATAACCCCTGACTCAGTCAGTCACTTAGAGAGAAAAGGTATTGCCAATGATGCGTACACACTATTGTGGACAAGTAACCGAAAAATTTGAAAATCAAACTGTCACCGTTTCCGGTTGGGTGCACCGTCGTCGTGATCATGGCGGCGTGATTTTTATTGACTTGCGTGATCGTGAAGGATTGGTGCAAGTGGTTGTTAATCCCGACAATGCCGAGATGTTTGCCATCGCGGAAAGAGTCCGTTCTGAATTTGTATTAAAAGTGACTGGTTTGGTTTTGTTGCGAACCTCTGAAACCATTAACCCTAAGATGGTTACCGGTAAAGTTGAAATTGTTGCCAATGCCCTAGAAGTGCTTAGTACCTCAGAGCCAATTCCCTTTCAGTTGGACGATAAACACATTTCTGAAGAAGTCCGTTTGGCCTATCGCTATTTGGACTTGCGTCGCGATGAAATGCAAAACACCTTAAAAACGCGTTATAAAGTCACCCGTTCCATGCGTCGCTATTTGGATGACAATGGTTTTATGGATATTGAAACACCGATATTAACCAAGTCAACGCCAGAAGGCGCGCGTGATTACTTAGTCCCCAGTCGTACCCATCAAAATAAATTTTTTGCCTTGCCGCAATCGCCCCAGTTATTTAAGCAATTATTAATGATGTCCGGGTTTGATCGCTATTATCAAATTACCCGTTGTTTCCGTGATGAAGATTTACGCGCGGATCGTCAACCCGAATTTACCCAGTTGGATATTGAAACCTCATTTATGTCAGAAGAAGCCGTCATGAAAATGATGGAAGGCTTGGCCAAAACGATTTTTCAAGAAGGGGTTGGTGTTGATTTAGGCGGCGATTTCCCGCGAATGACCTATGCGGAAGCGATTGAAAAATATGGGATTGACCGCCCTGATTTACGTATTCCATTACAGTTGGTCGATGTTGCGGATTTATTGCAAGATATTGACTTTAAAGTGTTCGCTGCACCCGCTAAAGATCCGTTAGGGCGTGTTGCCGCTTTACGCGTGCCACAAGGCGGCAAATTGTCTCGTAAAGAAATTGATGATTACACTAAATTCGTTAGTATTTACGGTGCAAAAGGCTTGGCCTATATCAAAGTAAATGATTTATCTGCCGGTTTGGACGGATTGCAATCGCCAATTGTTAAGTTCTTCCCGGATCAAGTGCTGGAAATTATGCAACGGGTGGGTGCTGAAGATGGCGATATTGTTTTCTTTGGTGCAGATAAAGCCAAAATCGTTAACGAAGCTTTGGGCGCATTGCGTTGTAAGTTGGGGGAAGATTTGGGCATGATTGAAAAAGAATGGGCACCTGTTTGGGTGGTTGATTTCCCCATGTTTGAAATGGATGATAAAACGGCTAAAATGACGGCGATTCACCATCCGTTTACCCAGCCAAAAGCCACCACTGAAGAAATCTTAAATCATGACGAGCCGCATCAAATGCTATCGCGCGCCTATGATTTAGTCATTAACGGCATCGAAGTCGGGGGCGGATCTGTTCGTATTCATGACACACATATGCAAGCGGCCGTGTTAAAACTATTGGGTATTTCAGAGGAAGAGGCCGAAGAAAAATTTGGTTTCTTATTAAAAGCCTTAAAATTTGGCTGCCCGCCTCATGCCGGTATGGCCTTTGGTTTAGACCGTTTGGTGATGATTATGGCTAAACGTGACTCCATTCGCGATGTGATTGCATTTCCGAAAACACAATCCGCAGCTTGTTTATTGACCGATGCACCGGGCAGTGTCGACAATGTGCAACTGGCCGACTTGGCTTTGCGCTTTCGTAAAGCGTTAGCAGAATAAATCCAGACTGCCAAAAGAAAGGATGCATGTATGTCTTTAATTGCGGAGAGTGTGCCCTTAGCATTACTCAAGCGAATTGACCGGTTAGCAGAAGCTTCCAAACCTGCCATTCATGTGGATGCGCAGGAAAAACCTCGGTTAATCAATCATATCAAACAACTATTACGCGAAAAAAATGCCCAAATCGTTGCGCATTATTATGTGGATGATGACTTGCAAGCCTTGGCCGAAGAAACCGGCGGCAAGGTTGCTGATTCTTTAGAAATGGCTAATTTTGGTGCACAATCTGATGCCGATGTCTTAGTGGTGTGTGGGGTGCGGTTTATGGGTGAGACCGCAAAAATGTTAAGCCCTGAAAAAACCGTGCTCATGCCGAATTTAGACGCCAATTGTTCCTTGGATTTAAGTTGTCCGCCCGAGACCTTCGCCGCTTTTTGTGCACAACATCCGGATCATACGGTGGTGGTTTATGCCAATACCAGTGTTGAGGTTAAAGCCCTGGCCGATTGGGTGGTGACTTCAGGCAATGCGTTGGAAATTGTGCGTCACTTAAAAGCGCAGGGTAAAAAAATTATTTGGGCACCGGATCGCCATTTAGGGTGCTGGATTGAAAAAGAAACCGGCGTGGATATGCTGCGTTGGCAAGGGCATTGCATTGTCCATGACGAATTTCAAACCTATGAACTAGAGGTATTGGCGACGCAACATCCTGATGCCAAGATTTTGGTGCACCCTGAATCGCCATCAGAAGTGGTTGATTTAGCCGATGTGGTGGGTTCAACACGAGTAATGATTGATGCCGTACAAAACTTGCCGGATCAAAAGTTCATCGTCGCCACCGATTACGGTATTTTTTACAAAATGAAACAATTGGCACCACACAAAACCCTAATTGTTGCGCCAACGGGCGGCAGTTCCGGAAGTTGTGTCAGCTGTGCGCATTGTCCTTGGATGGCGATGAATGGCTTACAAAATTTAGCCAAAGCACTGGAAACCGGTCAAGGTGAAATTTTGATTGAAGAACCCATTCGCCAACAAGCCTTACAGTCAGTGGAACGAATGTTAACCTTTTCTCGGCAACAAGGCTTGGTAAAAGCACCATAAGTCGCATAAAACTGCCCAGGCCTGGTTGTTTTTGGTCTGAAAACTGGCTAAAAAGACAGAATAATTCGGGGTAATTGCATTTGGCGCAACCAAAAAGAATACTGGGTATTGATCCAGGATCTCGTAAAGCGGGCTTTGGCATTATAGAATCAGGGCATTATCATCCAACCTATGTGTCCAGTGGGGTGATTCGGGTTGAGAAGTTTTCGGGCGCAGAACGTCTCAAAAATATCTTTGAATCGGTGATGCAAATCATTGATCAATATCATCCCGAAGTGATGGCCATTGAAAAAGTCTTTGTTTATAAAAATCCCAGTTCGGCCATTACGCTTGGTCAAGCAAGAGGGGTTATTCTGTGCGCAGCTGCATTAAAAAATCTTCCTATTATGGAATACACCCCTACCCAAATTAAAAGCACCATTGTTGGCCAAGGCCATGCCACTAAAGATCAGGTACAATTTATGGTCAAAAATCTATTAAAACTGACCGAAAGTCCGCAAGAAGATGCAGCCGATGCCTTGGCCGCAGCACTTTGCCATGATCGTTATTGGACATTGGGCATTGATCCGGAAAAAATTTCAAAAGGCACACGATTTTAAGGATAGCAATATGATTGGTTTTTTATCGGGAATACTGCACGCCAAACAACCGCCACAGCTGTTAATCAATGTGAATGGGATCGGTTATCAATTAGAAGCGCCGATGTCGACTTTCTATGCGACCGGAGAAGTCGGCTCGGAAATTACCTTGCTAACCCATTTGCATGTTCGTGAAGATGCAATGTTGCTGTATGGGTTTGCCACCGAGCTTGAGCGCAATTTATTTAAAGAACTGATCAAAGTCAGTGGCATCGGTGCAAAAATGGCGATTGGTATTTTATCCACGCTATCGGTACATGACTTTGTGGGCTTGGTCGAAGTCGCGGATGTGGTGGCACTGACCCGAATTCCGGGGGTCGGCAAAAAAACCGCAGAGCGTTTGGTGATCGAAATGCGCGACCGCTTAAAAGGTTGGCAGTTAACGGGCGTGAACGTCGCAACCACCGCCGACGGCCAAGCTGTCATGCCGCCCAATCGGCATAAAACCCATGCTTCCGCCATTGAAGCCTTGATTGCATTAGGTTATAAACCCGGTCAAGCTGAAAAAATGGTGAAGTCGGTGGCGACTGATTTAAGTTTGGAAGAAACCATTCGTAAAGCATTACAAGGCGTCAAGTTAGTCTAACCTTAGTCATAAAATTGGTTGATGAACATTATAAAATCACCGCCACAGGCCACTTTATTAAGTTTATAATTATTACCAATAATATCGTTATACGACCAAAACACAAAAGGAAGAGAAGACCCTCAAATGATTGAAACAGATCGCATTGTCGGCGGACAACCGATAGAAGAAGATCGTTTGGTTTTGCCTTCTGTTCGTCCTAAAATTATTTCTGAATATATTGGCCAAACAGCCGTTCGGGAACAGTTACAGTTGTCCATTCATGCCGCCAAAATGCGTCAAGAACACCTAGATCATGTTCTGCTTTATGGCCCGCCAGGCCTGGGTAAAACCACCCTTGCGAATATTGTCGCTCAAGAAATGGGCGTGACGCTTCGGCAAACCTCAGGCCCCGTCATCGAAAAACCGGGTGATTTAGCTGCTATTCTCACACGATTGGAACCTTATGATGTGCTGTTTGTGGATGAAATCCATCGTTTAAGTCCAATTGTGGAAGAAGTGCTTTATCCGGCGATGGAAGATTTCCAATTAGATATTATTATTGGCGACGGTCCGGCGGCGCAAACGGTAAAAATCGAAATTCCACCATTTACCTTAATTGGGGCAACCACGCGAGCCGGATTATTAACGTCACCGCTAAGAGACCGATTTGGCATCGTGCAGCGATTAGAATTTTATTCGGTTGATGAGTTGTCTCAAATCGTGGTGCGCTCGGCGCATATTTTAGGCATTGAAGCCGATGAAGCGGGTGCCTTAGAAGTGGCTCGACGTTCACGTGGTACCCCCAGAATAGCCAACCGTTTATTGAGGCGGGTTCGCGATTATGCTCAGGTAAAAGGTCAGGGGATTGTGACTGCTGAAATTGCGGCTTTGGCATTGGATTTATTGGAAGTGGATCCGCTGGGACTGGATAAAATGGATCGTCGATTGTTAGAGATGCTGATTCATAAGTTTGACAGTCGTCCGGTGGGTATTGATAGTATCTCTGCGGCCTTGGGTGAAGAGCGGGGAACGATTGAAGATGTGATAGAACCCTTTTTGGTTCAACAGGGATTTTTAGTGAGAACGCCTCGTGGGCGTCAAGTGACTCCGAATGCCTATCGGCATTTGGGCTTAATTGAACCTACAGGTTAAAAAGGAATAGAGAATGAATGAACATTCGTTATTAGAATTGGTTTTAAATGCCAGTCAGGTTGTACAGGGTGTGATGTTAATTTTATTGTTGATGTCCATTTTGGCTTGGGCCGTCTTTTTTGCAAAGTCTTTTCAACTCAGAAAAGCCCGTATCGAAGCTCAAGAATTTGACACTCTATTTTGGAACACACCTGAACTGACGCAGTTATATCAAATTGTTACTGCCGAAACAGATAAACAATATGGTAATGCCGTTATTTTTGAAGCGGGTTTTAAAGAATTTGTGCGTTTAAAACAACAGGGTGTCGTCAATTCAAATGACTTGATTAATGGCGCCCAGCGAGCCATGAAGGTGGCTTTTTCTAAACAAGTCGAGCGGCTTGAAAATCGCACGCCTTTTTTGGCTACGGTGGGTTCATCAGCGCCTTATATTGGCTTATTTGGAACGGTTTGGGGGGTTATGCACGCCTTTTCATCCTTAGGGGATATTCAAAATGCTACCTTGGCAGCGGTTGCCCCCGGGATTTCTGAAGCGTTAATCGCGACGGCAATGGGATTATTTGCCGCCATCCCCGCGGTTATCGCTTATAACCGTTTGGCAGTCAAAACCGATAAAGTCATCACCCAGTACGAAAATTTCGCTGAAGGCTTTTTAACGATTATTCAAAGACAAGCGCACACGCATGAAAGTCATGTGGATTAAATAGGGTTGAGCATGCGACAAGGATTTCGAAACCAGCCGAAGAAAAAACTCATGGCAGAAATTAATGTGGTGCCTTATATTGATGTTACCTTGATTTTGTTGATTATTTTTATGATTACGGCACCGATTGTTCAGCAAGCCGTCACCGTTGATCTGCCGCAAACCCCTAAAATCAAAACACAAAAGGCCACAGAGGTAAAACCGATCGAACCCTTTGTCATTTCTGTCACCGCAGAAGGGTTTTATAAAACCTCTCAAGCCCCGGAAGTGGTATTGGGGCAAAAGGATTTAGCTAACTTGGTCGCAGAGGTGGTTGCGCGTTCTCAGTTAAAGCCCAATCAACCTTTTTATATTCAGGGGGATCGTCAAGCACCTTATGGTAAGGTGGTGAACTTATTTGTGCTTTTAAAAGCCAATGGGGTGCCTCAAGTGTCGTTGATGACCGAACCGGAAGAGAAAAACTGATATGTTCGCATTTATTTTTAGGCATCCTATTGCTGTGTTTTTTGCTTTGGTTTTGCATGGTGTTTTTGCGGCAGGGTTAATATGGGAAACTTTTGATGTTGATGGCGTTATGCGAATTTCGGTTGATGATGCTGAGACGCAAGAAACGACGCAAATTACTGAGATTGAACCCTTAAAAACCTTTACCGTTGACAGTGCCTTGGTCAAAGAACAATTGGCGAAAATTAAACAAGATGAAGCAGAAAAACTGGCTGAGCAGAAGCGACTCAAGGCGCAATCGCTCGAAGAAAAGCGACGTTTAGAGCAAATGAAAAAACAGCAATTGCTGGAACAGCAAAAAGCTGAACAGCAAAAGCGCATAGCCGAGGCAGAAGCGAGAAAAGCCAATGAAGCGAAGCGGCTAGCAGAAATTGAACGGCAAAAAAGCCTAGCAGAACAAAAGCGTGCCGAACAAGCAAAACGGGCTTCTGAAAAGGCTCAAAAAGAAGCCGTATTGGCTGAGAAAAAACGCGAAGAAGCTCAAAAACAAGTTGCTGAAGCAGAAGCGCAGCGTAAAGCGGAAGAAGCTAAAAAGTTAGCCTTGCAAAAGAAAATCGAGCAACAGGCTGCCGAGAAAAAGCGCCTGGAAGCCGAAGCCTTGCAAGCAAGACTACGCAAAGAACAAGAAGATGCTGAACGCGAGCAACAGCAGCAAATCGCGGCAGCAGAAGCCAAAAAACGGCAATTGGCCAAACAAAGAGAGCTTAAAAATTTACGCGAAACCTATGTGTCGTCGATTGCTGCAAAAGTTAAAGACAACTGGCGTACTGCTTCAAATGTGTCTGAAAAAGCGCAATGTGTTTTGTCCATTACCCAGACGCCAGCCGGGAAAATCAGTGGTGTTAGCGTTGAAAAATGTAATAAATTCGCGGATAAGCAATTTATAAAAGATGCCAAAAATGCGGTCTATCGAGCGGAACCGATGCCTGCACCGCCAGTCGAAGAGCTGTTTGAACGGAACATTAAGTTTGTTTTTAAACCTTAATTAAGCTGATAGGGTTTTAATTAAGCTGAATAAAGGTTCGATTGAAATATTTGGGTTAAATAATTTATTAAGGATTGTCATGCGGTTACAAAGTAAATGGATGGTTTTTTTAGTCTCTGTCTTGTGGGTGAGCAGTTTTAGTGTTCGAGCAGAGTTAATCATTCAAATCGATCAAAGCACGGATAATGCATTACCGATTGGTTTGATTCCTTTTGAATTTGAAGGAAAAGGCCAACCGCCGGAAGCTTTAGCTCAAATTGTGGGTCAAAACCTATTCAGAACCGGAAAATTTAAAGCGCTTGATGAAGCCCAACTTCCTGCTAAGCCTAATCAATTGCAGGATATTCAATTTAACCGGTGGAAAGCCTTAGGGGTCGATAATTTATTGATGGGGCGCTTGATTGAAATGACCAATGGTCAATATCAAGTTGAAATGCGCTTTATAGATGTATTACGAAAAGAGCAAATTATGGGCAAACGCTGGACCGGGATTGCAAAATCCAATTTGCGTCAAGTGGCTCACAAAATATCCGATTTGATTTACCAAGAATTAACCGGGATTGAGGGGGCATTTAACACTAAGATTGCCTATGTGACCGTGAAAACAACGGATAATAAGCGATATTTTAGTTTAGAAATTGCCGATGCAGACGGTCATAATTCTCACCCTATTTTGCGATCCAGTCAGCCCATTATGTCGCCAAGCTGGTCTCCTGATGGGAAGCAACTTGCTTATGTAACCTTTGAGAATGGACGTTCCGAAATCGTGGTACAAAGTTTAGAGGGTAAAAGTCGCGAAATTGTTGCCCGTTATCAAGGTATTAATGGTGCTCCAGACTGGTCTCCTGATGGCAAAAAAATGGCACTGACCCTCTCTAAAGATGGATCAGCAGATATTTATATTATGGATATGAAAACACGTCATCTGAAACGCTTAACCCGAAATTGGGCGATTGAAACTGAAGCCGTTTGGGCGCCTAATGGTCATTCACTGTTTTTTAATTCTGACCGGCGCGGCCAGCCTCAGGTCTTTCAAGTTTTTTTAGATACAGGCGAAATCCGCCGTGTCTCTTTTATTGGTGGCTATAACGCCAACCCGGCGGTGTCACCCGATGGACGTTATGTGGCGATGGTGCATGGTAATAAAGGCTTCCATATTGGCTTGTTAGATTTATACAATGAATCTTTTAATGTCATTACCAAAACCTATTTAGATGAGTCGCCCTCATTTTCGCCAAATGGTGAAATGATTTTGTATGCGATGAACCAAGGGGGGTTAGGAAAACTGGCCGTCGTTTCAATAGACAGCAGTGTCACGCAAGTGTTGAGCGTTAAAAAAGGTGAAGTGAGAGCACCCTCTTGGGGACCCTTAATAAATGAATAATCCCAAGCTGAATAACAGCATCGCAAAAAAGGAGAATGACATGCAATGGTTTAAAGGAACGTTATTGGGGGTTTTAACCTTATCCGTTGTGGCTTGTAGTAGCACGCCGAAAAATGCTTCTGAAGCCGATATGGATATGGCAACAACCCAAGAACAGCAATCGGAAGATTATGCTGAAAAGGCACGTCTAGCTTTAGAAAAAGCCAATGCTGAAAAAGCCGAAGTGGAAGTGATTCAAGCCCAAGGGTTGGACGGACAAGCATTGAGTTCAGAAGACATGGGCGCGCAGGATTTACCCGAAGTGACCGGGGGAGATGCCCTGGCGCAAACGTTTGAACCTGTGATTTACTTTGGCTACGATCAATTTATTGTTGATGATATTTCTTTAGAAACCGTGAAGCATTACGCCTCTATTTTGGTTGATAACCCGGATGAAAAGATTCAACTGATTGGACATACCGATGAAAGAGGCACACCGGAATATAACCTTGCCCTGGGTGAAAGGCGAGCAAAAGCAGTCGCTGAAGCGTTTATGTTATATGGCGTGAATACTAACCGCATTGAAGTGATTTCCATGGGTGAAGAAGTGCCTGCTGATTTGGGACATACTGAAGCGGCTTGGGCAAAAAATCGACGGGTTGAAATCAAAGCACAATAATAGGGTTTAAAGGCTATGAATTTGCGTTATCAACAGAAACTATTGGCGAAAATTATGTTTGCCAGTCTGATCGGAATCAGTTCAATGTCATCCGCTACAGCTGCACAGCAGACGATTGAAGAGCGCATTGAGCGTTTAGAACGAATGGCCGATAATCCCGCTATGATTCAGCTCAGTCGTCGTTTAGCCGAACAGCACCGTGAAATTCAAACGCTTTATGGCGAAATTGACCGCCTAAAATACCAATTAAAGCAAGTTGAAGAAACCCAAGCGACACAGTACCAAGAAGAGGATAAGCGACTTAGTGAGCTGGAAGCGGCAATAAAATCCGGTGAGGCTTTAGAAAATGAAGCCACTGATACAGCGACAGTGGAAACCCCCGCAGAACCAGAGGATCAAGTGATTGATGCCGTCGCCGAGCCCCCCCCAAAATCAACCTTAGCTGATGACAAATTGATTCAAATTGAACCCGCAACAGCAACCGAAAAAAAGGCTTATGATGCCGCTTTTGGTTTAATGAAACAGTCTAATTATCAAGCTGCAATTGAAGCGTTTTCTCAATTTTTAACAACCTATCCTCACAGTAGTTTAGCCAGTAATTCGGGCTATTGGCAAGGTGAGGCCGAGGCCGTATTGGGCAATGATGAAAAAGCACTGGCGGCTTTTAAAAGTGTCTATGAAACCTATCCAACCACCCACAAAGCAGCCGATGCCATGCTAAGAGCAGCAGATATCTTGGCATCACTTGGTGAAGTAGAACAAGCGAAAGCCCTATATCAAAAATGTATCAAGGCTTATGACCATCTACCCGCTGCCAAAAAAGCACAAAGACGCTTAAAGGAACTCACAGGAGCATCCAATTGAGTGGTGATACAAAAAAAGCCGTGGTCTTGCTATCCGGCGGATTAGACTCTGCTACGGTACTCGCCGTCGCGCAATCACAAGGCTATGAATGTCATACGCTCAGCTTTGATTACGGACAAAGGCACAAAGTAGAATTACACGCCGCTCAAGCACTTGCCAATCACTTTAAGGTCGCCTCTCATCGGGTCATGCAAATGAATATGAATGCGATTGGTGGGTCGGCGTTAACGGATAATTTAATTGATGTTCCCATCACTGGCGTCGCTAAAAACCAGATTCCCGTTACCTATGTCCCGGCAAGAAATACCGTATTTTTATCCTATGCACTTGGCTTAGCCGAAGTGCTTGAAGCAGATGATATTTTCATTGGTGTCAATTCAGTTGACTATTCCGGCTATCCGGATTGCCGCCCTGAGTATATCGCCGCATTTGAAACCCTTGCCAATTTGGCAACCAAAGCCGGTGTGGAAGGGCATCGTATGCACATTCAAACGCCCTTAATTTCACTCACCAAGGCTGAAATTATCCAAAAAGGCGTTCAATTAGGTGTCGATTACAGTCAAACGGTTTCCTGCTATCAAGCAAATGCGGCCGGGGAGGCATGTGGGGTGTGTGATTCTTGCAGGCTGAGAAAACAAGGATTTAAAGAAGCGGGCATTGCAGACCCCACGCATTATGTCGCTTTAGTCGATAACGCATAAAAGTCAAAAACCGAAAAAAACAACTTGCTAAAAGTCACCCAACTTGTATAATACGCCCCATTCCAGAGAGGGTCGTTAGCTCAGCTGGTAGAGCAGTTGGCTTTTAACCAATTGGTCGCGCGTTCGAATCGCGCACGACCCACCATTTACTTTAATGGCTATCTCTTCTCGGAATATTCCTATCTGTGGGTCGTTAGCTCAGCTGGTAGAGCAGTTGGCTTTTAACCAATTGGTCGCGCGTTCGAATCGCGCACGACCCACCATTTTCAAATCAATATTATTCTCCACTCCTTTTTGCACATTACACACACGTGTTTTTTAGTATATACTTTGTTCTTATTTCTAAAAAATAATGAGCAAGAATGCCTGATTTTTCTAAAAATAAATTCATCTCACCCCGACGGGTTGGTTTAAAACCTACCGCCGCCGACCGCCTAATAGCCGAACTCGACACCAAACTAACCCAACAACAAAAACAAACCATCCTCGCCTCGGCATTTAATGGGAAGTTGATTTAATTTTTATGGATAAAGAAGAACTAAATCGGCGAGCAAAAGTCATCACGGATGATTGTATGGGTGTTTTGCCGACTTATGAGGCCTTTTACATTCTATCCATAAAATATTCAGCAGAACGTTGTCTAGAAGCCTTTGAATTGTATGAGAAAAATAAGCTCTCAAAAAATGCGGATTTAATGGTCAGCTTGGTCCAAGTTGCAGTGGGACACGCGGCTGCGTTGGCAAGATATTTTTGGCCATCTCCTAAAGGTCAAAGGTCATCTCCTGTTTTTCAAATGAAAATGGCAAGAGCTGAAAAACTTAGAAGAGCATTTGGCCTTATTGATAATTCCGTCTTAGCAAATAAAGATTTAAGAAATGCTTGGGAACATTTTGATGAAAAACTAGATGAATATTTGCTTCAAATAGATTTCGGTTATTTTTTCCCAACCTCAAGAATTGCGGATATTGAACTGCTTGATGAGCAAGGCGGTCATTTTTTTAAGTTATTGGATGTTGATAAACATTTAATGGCATTAATGGGCGAAGTTTTTTTCTTTGGAAGAATTCGTGAGGAAGTCGAATATATACATCAAAAAGCCGTTGCTATGGACAATGATGACGGACGTTTAGGAGTGAGATAGGTGAGAATTAAATATTTTGAAATCAAAAACTTTAGAAAGTTGAAGGCCTGTCGTATAGAGTTAGGAGACAAGCAGACCATTTTTGTCGGTGCAAATAATAGTGGAAAAACATCGGCAATGGATGTAATGATCCTCTTCCTTAAGAGTCCAGGTAAGCTTAGCACGTTAGACTTTACTGTTTCGAATTGGAATAAAATTAATGAAGTTGGTGAAAAATGGTTGTCTGATGAACAGGAACCATTAGATATCTTTAGACAAGAGTGTACTGATTTACTTCCTTCCTTAGATGTTTGGATTGACGTTGAGGATTCAGAAATACATTACGTCAGCCATTTGATTCCTACATTAAGTTGGTGCGGTGGATTAGTGGGTGTGCGATTGGTTTATGAACCTGATAATCTTGAACAGTTTTTTGAGCAGTTTATTAAGTCTTCTATGGCCGTAAAAGGTTTATCCAATGAAGAAGATGGAATTAAGTTATGGCCTGAATCGTTAAGAGATTTTCTAGCAGCCTGTCGGACTTTCCGACCGTAAAATGTTAAACTCGCTAGGTATTTAAAATCCCCGAGAAAGTGAAAAATTCATGAGCGATAAGTTCCGCCAAGTCGAC
>PEWX01000035.1 GCA_002779995.1 Piscirickettsiaceae bacterium CG07_land_8_20_14_0_80_44_28 | reverse complement strand
TTTGCTCCTCGCAATGACAAGGGGTGGGTGGATTGCCACGTCGCTTCGCTTCTCGCAATGACGAGGGGTGGGTGTTGATTGCCACGTCGTTTCGCTTCTCGCAATGACGGTGATTGGGAAAGATTGCTGCGTCGTTTCTCGCAATGACGAGGTTTGAGGAAGATTGCCTTGGCGCTTTGCTTCTCGTAATATCTGGGGGGTTTGGCATCAATGCAATTTTACCCAGCCCACTGAAACGGTGAGAGATTTTATGTTGAAATAAATTTAGAGAACATAGATAATAAAAAAGCCAAGTTATTGAATAACTTGGCTTTATAATGTGGCTCCCCAAGCTGGACTCGAACCAGCGACATACGGATTAACAGTCCGGTGTTCTACCAACTGAACTATTGGGGAATAGTTGGTCAAACATTGCGTTTGAATGGGCGTATTATAGACAGCTTACAAAACTTTGCAACCCCTTTTGAATAATTTTTTATTGGCTAATACCCCATTTTATCAGCCTTTAAGCAACCCCTTTCCCAGAACCAATCTAATTGATTGATATTGAAAGCGTCTGGTGTTCATTGCTAAATTTGAACACCAGACAAGCAGCACACATTCTTAAAGAATACCCTTCTCGGTTAAAGCATCCACCAACTGTTGCGTCACCTCTTCTATTGAAATCTGGTGATTGTGAATATGAATATCCGGTGCGATTGGTGCTTCATATGGCGAATCAATCCCCGTGAAGTTGCTAATTTCGCCCGCTCTGGCTTTTTGATAGAGTCCTTTTGGGTCTCTTTGTTCGCAAACTTCGAGTGGCGTATCGATAAAAACCTCTAAAAATTGACCAGGCCTGGCCATTTCTCGCACTAATTGCCGGTCTGCTTGAAAGGGCGAAATAAAGGCGGTAATCACGATTAAGCCTGCATCAACCATTAAATTGGCTACTTCGCCCACGCGGCGAATATTTTCGACTCGATCTGCTTCACTAAAACCGAGATCTTTATTGAGCCGATGGCGCACATTGTCGCCATCTAGCAGATAACAATGCTTGCCCATTTGAAAGAGTGCATACTCCAACTGGTTGGCCAATGTGGATTTGCCACTGCCACTTAACCCGGTAAACCAGATAATGCAGGGGGCTTGTTGTTTTTGCTTGGCGCGATCTTGTTGCGTCACAAAATGTTGATGCCAAACGATATTTGATGAGGGGTTATTCATTGCAAATCCTAACGTTTTATGGGCTTGTGCCCTTGTCATTAAAAAGGGAAAAAGAGTGGGACCAGAGCGATCACGGTGATGCCATAGACCAATGAAACAGGGATGCCCATTTTTAAATAATCTGTAAATTGGTAGCCACCCGGAGAATAAACCATTAAATTAGTTTGATAACCATAAGGGGTTAAAAAGCTGGCACTGGCACCATAAGCAACCGCCATAATAAATGGCCATGGACTCACGCCCAGGGTTTCTGCCGTGACCAATGCAATCGGAAAAGCAATGGCGGCGGCGGCATTATTGGTGACTGTTTCGGTGATTAACACCGTTAGTAAATAAATGCCAATAAAACTGCCATACACGCCCCAATAGCCCATGCCTTGCATCAAATTTTCAGCCACCAATCCCGCAACGCCGTATTCCGTCATGACTTGCGCGATCCCCAGCGCGGAGCCAACAATCATCACCAATTCAAATGGCATTCGTCTTCTCAGCTCTGGAATATGAGTAAGTCCAAACAACAAATAAACGACCAGCAAACCCATAAGTCCTTTAATTAACGATACCAGTCCTAAAGCGGACAGCGCGATCACGCCAATAAACCCGGTAACCGCTAAAGCACTTTGCATCGCTGTCAATGGATACTGTGATTCTAAGGCGGTATAAAAATAAAAGTTTTTATCTAAATTGTCGCGCTTTACAAAATCTGCGCCCGTGAGCAGTACCAACACGTCTCCCGGATGCAATACAATTTCTGCAAGACGACCATTGAGCTGCGCGCGTCCGCGACGAATAGCGACCACGGCGGCATCAAATTTATTCCGAAATTGCACGCTTTTAAGGGTTTGGCCAATCATGCCGGATTGATGCGACAACACGACTTCCACAAAATGATTGCCTTGGGTTGTGGCGCCACCAGAAAAGGTCAAACCATCAAACAACAACAACTTGGGCGCCGCCTTAATGTCGCCCGCAAACAGCAGTCGGTCGCCACTCTGCAAGACATAAGTGGGTGAAACTGGCGTCAACATGGCTTCCCCCGAAATCACTTGTGCCAAATAAAGGTCGTGGAGGTGTCTTAACCCAGCTTGTTCCACACTCAAGCCGATCAGTTCCGATCCGGCTTCCAGCTTGGCTTCAATCATGTAGTCATCGGTTTGCGTCTTTGCAGTTTGAATATCGGGCAGTAACTTTCCTCCCAAGACAATGATGGTGATACTGCCAAACAATAGTAGAAATCCGCCCACTGCAAAAAAATCAAATAGCTGTAATTCGGGCAACCCAGCTTGAACGACAAAGCTATTCACAATCAAATGCGTAGAGGTACCGACCAAAGTGAGCGTACCGCCGAGAATGGCGAGATAAGACAAGGGGATCAGTAGTTTGGAAGGCGCAATCGTTTTTGAACGCCCCAACAGAGACATAAAGGCCGCGACCATCGCAGTATTATTCAGAAAAGCAGACCCGATCCCCACGACCCCACTCATTCTCAACAATGTTTGTCGCTGGCTACGGGCGATTAACCAATTCGATAACGTTTCAAATAAGCGGGTTTTTTCCAACACACTACTGACCAATAATAAAAACACCAGCGTGATCAGTCCCGTATTCACAAAATTGGCCAACAGCGTCTCAAGGGCAATAAAATCCAATAGATAATAAATAAATATCCAGGCCATAAACAGCTTAAAGGCTTGAAATTTACCCCAGATCAGCAGCCCTAACAACAATAAGAGGGAACCCAAAACGGTCATCGTTAACATCAGCCGACACTACCCTACTTCATCAATCGCTGCACAACCCCATTCAGGATAATGCTCACGAATATAGGCATTTAATGCCTTTTCTGCTTCATTATAGTGGCGTGAAGGTGCTTGCGCATTATTCGTCTCAGCCGCTTCCACAATCATGCCCGCCGCCAAGGTTGCATTGGAGTACTTATCAATAACAATAAAAGCACCCGTGCCTTTGATGTCGGTATAAGCATCGTAGGCAATGGCTTGATTCAAGTGTAACTGGCACTGTGCGATTTGGTTGAGTTCTAGCTTAGAAGCATCTGACTGAACCAGGGTATTCACATCAATCAAGTGGTCGATTTGGGTAAATCGTCCCGATATAACCGATGTTGCACGCTTAATAAGGTAGTCGCTCCCCGGCGTCATAGAGACTTCATTCATCCACACCAACATCACTTTGAAATCACTGGCGATCTGTGGAATATCTTGCGATTTAACAATCATATCGCCACGACTGATATCGATTTCATCTTCTAAAGTGAGGGTTACGGCAGAGGGTGCAAACGCAGAGTGCGAAATGGTATTGTCATTAACAGCGGGCAAAATAACCTGTTTTATGGCGCTGGTTTTATAGGCGGGTAGAACCGTCACCGCATCCCCCACTGCAATTTCACCAGCCGCTATGGTGCCACTATAGCCACGGAAATTTAAATGGGGACGATTCACATATTGAACCGGAAAACGAAAATGCTCTAAATTGACTGTATCGGCAATGGGAATTGAATCCAGTAACCCCATTAACGGCTTGCCCTGATACCAATCCATCTGTTCACTTGGATTCACTACGTTATCGCCTTTCAAAGCCGATAATGGAATAAACACCGGGGAGTCTATGCCTAATTGTTTAGCAAACTCGGTATAGTCGGCTTTGATATCGTCGTATCGCTGTTGCGAATAATCGACCAAATCCATTTTATTAATCGCAACCACAATATGCTTTAAGCCGAGTAGTTTGGTAATAAAAGAGTGACGACGTGTCTGAGTTTGAACCCCATGACGGGCATCAATCAAAATAATAGCCAGGTCTGCTGTCGACGCGCCTGTTGCCATATTACGGGTATATTGCTCATGACCCGGGGTATCGGCAATAATATATTTACGCTTGTCGGTCGAGAAAAAACGATAGGCCACATCAATGGTAATGCCCTGCTCTCGTTCAGATTGCAGCCCATCTACCAATAGCGCCAAATCGACTTCTTCCCCAGTCGTGCCATGCTTTTTTGAATCTTTATTAATGGCGGCCAACTGATCTTCAAAGATCATCTTGCTATCATGCAACAACCGGCCAATTAAGGTACTTTTACCATCATCCACACTGCCGCAAGTGATAAACCGGAGCAGCTCTTTGTTTTCATGCTGATGCAAATAGGATTCGATATTGTCTGCAATCAGGTCTGATTGATGTGCCATTAGAAGTACCCTTCCATTTTTTTCTTTTCCATTGAACCGGCTTCATCATGGTCAATCATACGTCCCTGACGCTCTGAAACCTTGGTTAACAACATCTCTTGAATTATCTCCGGTAAAGTCGTTGCTTCTGATTCAACTGCGCCGGTCAATGGATAACACCCTAAGGTTCTAAATCGAACTTTTTCCATTTTAGCCGTTTTGCGCAATGCTTCAGGCATGCGATCATCATCCACCATAATCTTAGTGCCGCCGTATTCAACCACAGGTCTTTCTTTGGCAAAATATAAATCAGGAATGGGAACCTTTTCTAAATAGATATATTGCCAAATATCCAATTCTGTCCAATTCGATAACGGAAATATCCGAATCGACTCGCCTTTTTTATGGCGGCCATTATAAATGTCCCACAACTCTGGACGCTGATTCTTTGGATCCCAACGGTGATGTTCGTCACGGAAAGAATAAATACGTTCTTTGGCACGAGATTTCTCTTCATCTCGCCTTGCACCACCAAAGACGGCATCATATTGGTAATAATCTAACATTTGACGCAAGCCCTCGGTCTTCATCATATCCGTGTGCATGGTCGAGCCATGCTCAAAAGGCGAAATGTTCAATTCTGCACCTTTTGGGTTAGTATGAACAATCAACTCCATCCCCACCTCTTTGGCACGTTTATCACGAAATTCAATCATTTCCTTAAACTTCCAAGTGGTATCCACATGAACCAACGGAAAGGGCGGTGGCGCAGGATAAAAAGCTTTTTGCGCTAGATGTAACATCACCGAGGAGTCTTTACCAATACTATAGAGCATGGCTGGATTTTCAAACTCGGCAACCACTTCACGCATGATATGAATGGCTTCGGCTTCCAGTTTCTTTAAATGGGTTAGGGTTTTCACGACAAGATCCTTAATACTCGATTTAATCACTAGCTGGCATTTTACCGACTCCCTTAGAGGATGTCTTTTTAAATAGCATTTTACCGAATGAGTTAATTTACCCCCTCCCCTTGACTATTGTTTTAAATTCCGCTGTAATTACGCGCAAGGCTATGCCTTATACAATAGAAATACGATTTTAATCAGTGCTTAGGAGAGTACAAAATGAAAAAATTATTACTTGCAGTTACTGCAACATCTTTAATGTCTTTTGGTCTAGCGGCACATGCAGGTGATGTTGCTGCCGGCAAAGCTACATTCACTTCAGTTTGTGTAGCCTGTCATGGTGAACAAGGACAAGGTGTTGTTGGACCTAAATTAGCAGGTCAATCAGCGGCAGATCTTTCTACAAAACTTCACGCATACAAAAATGGTGAGCAAAGGGGGCCGATGACTTCTATGATGGCACCAATGGCTGCCGGTTTATCTGAAGCAGACATCGCTAACGTAACAGCTTATATCGAAGCAGAATTAAACTAAGCTTGTTTTGATTTAATAAAAACCGCTTTTTTAAGCGGTTTTTTTTCATATCAATTAAGAACTTTGCCACTTACCTAAAAGATTGACCTAAGTGAAAAAATCGTTTTTAATAGCTTCTATCTGTCTATTTATTCAACAAGAGATACCGTTTATGAAAACTCTACTATTCGTCGCACTCTCTGCCGGCCTTCTTTTTAGTCAACCCTCTATAGCTGCTGAGATGCCTGCCAAAGCCAATACTTGTGCGGGATGCCATGGCAAAGATGGTAACAGCTTATCGCCAATTTTCCCCAATTTAGCGGGTCAACATGCTCAGTACCTTGAAGTACAATTAAAAAACTTTAGAGATGGTTTCCGTAAAAATGCCACCATGCAACCTTTTGCAAAAGGGCTAACCGACCAAGAAATTAAAGAACTCTCCGCATACTTTTCAGCTCAAGCCCCAAAATAATTTACAAGATCCTTTTAATTTATACCAAGAGCGCCAACCTTTTTAAGGCG
>PEWX01000056.1 GCA_002779995.1 Piscirickettsiaceae bacterium CG07_land_8_20_14_0_80_44_28 | reverse complement strand
CTAAAGTAACGGCAGACAATGCAGTAAAATAGCGGTTTTGTAACTGGGTAATTTCAATGTGTCGTTTTTTTGCAACGGTTCCAAAGGGGCTGAATGAATTGCTGCGCCAAGAGTTGACTGACTTGGGCGCGGTCGCCATTAAAACTCAGCCAACAGGGGCTACTTTTGAAGGGGCTTTGGCTGTTGGTTATCGTGCTTGTTTATGGTCGCGATTGGCGAATCGGATTTACCATATCATTCTTGAAGCAGACTTGCCGAATCAAGAGGCGCTAACGCTTGCAGTGGCCGCATTGGATTGGTCCGTTTATTTCTCAGCAGAACAAACCTTTGCGGTTTCTTTTTCAGGAGAAGGTTTAGGCATTACACACAGTCATTACGGCGCTTTGAAAGTTAAAGATGGCATTGTTGATTATTTTCGGGCAGCGGGGCTAGCGCGTCCCCAAGTGGATACCGATTTTCCAGATGTCCGAATTCATGCCCATATTAATCGTAATCAATTAACCCTCAGTTTGGATTTGGTCGGATACAGTCTGCACCAACGCGGTTATCGAGAGGGGGAACAGGTCGCTGCGCCATTAAAGGAAAATGTTGCCGCCGCGATTTTATGGCGAGCCAATTGGCCGGAAATTGCTCGACAGGGTGGAACCCTCTATGATCCCATGTGCGGGTCAGCAACCTTTTTGATTGAGGGAGCGCTGATGGCTGCCGATGTGGCGCCTGGCTTAGAAAAAGCACATAAAATGACTTTAACCCGTTTATTAGATTTTGACGCTGATTTATGGACAGAATTAACCCAAGAAGCCGAACAACGACAGCAACTTGGACGACAGCAGTTACCTGCTATTTATGGCTCTGATATTTCACATAAATCGCTTGATGTGGCAGAAAATGCGATTGCCGCCGCAGGATTTTTAGAGGCAATTGAGATTAAGCAAATGACGATTGAACAGGGTCGCCGATGGGGCGATTGGACGCCTGGCCTGGTGGTGGTGAATCCACCCTATGGTGAACGATTGGAAGGTGAAGAGACGATTAAACCGATTTATCTTAAATTGGGTGAGTATCTGAAATCCGAATTTAAAGGCTGGCAAGCGGCGGTATTGACCTGCCATACTGAGTTAGGCTTGTTTTTAGGAATAAAAGCAAAGCGATCACATGATTTTTATAATGGTGCGATGGCGTGTCGATTGTTCCGATTTGATATTGAGGAAAGCTGGTTTCGCCAGCCAGCCTTGCAACCTAAGCAAGATTTGGTGGCGCAAGTTTTACAATTGCAACCGGATTTGGCCGAAAGTGATAATGCCAAGATGGTCGCGAACCGGATTCGTAAAAACCTAAAAGGCTTGAAAAGCTGGATTAAGCAAAATGAGGTTCAAGCTTATCGGGTTTATGATGCGGATATTCCGGAATATGCATTGGCGATTGATTGTTATTCTACATTAGAAGATGGCTTGTGGGTTTTGGTTGCGGAATATGCTGCGCCAAAAACGGTGAATCCAACCTTAGCAAAGCGTCGTTTATATGAAGCCTTGTCTGTCTTGCCAAGTGTGTTTGATGTGCCGGCAGCTAAAATTGTCTTTAAAGTTCGAAGCCAGCAAAAAGGACTAGATCAATATGAACGCTTGGATGAGCAAAAAGCTTTTTATACGGTGGTGGAAAACCAAACGCGTTTGCGCGTTAACTTTACCGACTATTTAGATACGGGGCTGTTTTTAGATCATCGCAGTGTGCGCCGGAAAATTGCACAAATGACCACTGGAAAACGGTTGTTAAATTTATTTTGTTACACAGCCAGCGTGACAGCAGAAGCGGCTCAATTTGGTTGTAAAAGCAGTTTAAGTTTGGATATGTCGAAAACCTATTTGTATTGGGCAAAGCATAACTTTATGTGTAATGACATTGACGAACGCAAGCATGTGCTTCAGCAAGAGGATGTTTTGAAATGGCTAGAAACGGCGACACAAAATCCCAAGGATTTATTCGATGTGATTTTTTTAGATCCCCCTTCCTTTTCGACCTCAAAGCGAATGGACGGCACTTTAGATATCCAACGAGATCATGTTGATTTAATTCGTAAAACCCTAAAATTATTGACACCGCAAGGGAAATTGGTATTCTCAACCAATCTTCGACGCTTTAAATTAAACTTGGCGGATTTGGCTTTTGAGGGGGTTGTCGAGAATTGGACAAAAGCGACCTTACCAAAAGACTTTGCAAGGAATCCCAAAATTCATCAAGTATGGTGTTTTTCAAAAGGTTAACCGTTATTCGTTACTGTAAAAAGGATTGTTAAACCATGATGCATATTAGTCAACTGAAAGATACGGCTAGAATAAGTCCACTGGATAGGCTCGAAGTTGAAAAATATTATTTACCCTTATTGGAGCAGCAAATCCGCTTTGAACAAAGCATGGCAGATTGTTGTCAGCTATTAGGGTTGGCAGAAAAATCAGAGCTATTATTAAAAAACTACTATCCCAGTTTGATCAAGGGCGTTTATCAAAATAATTACTATACGATACAGTATCAGCAAGCGCTGCATTGGTTGACTTGCGGGCTAACCTTTAATCAGTGTTTGTTAATGTTAACGGAAATACAACACCAATTTGTGCTGTATGCGAATGCATTAAAGTCGGATGCGCTTGCCAAGAGTTTGTTGCATGTTGTGGGTTTGGGGCAAAGTATTGTGACCACTGTGTATTCAGTCGCTGAATCCATTGAACGCATGAAAGCCCACTCCAATCATGAAATTCGCCGCATCAAGAACTCCTATTGTTCAAGTGCATTGGAAGTCTCTCAATCGTTGATTGATGCCTATATTAACCATCAAAAGTGGAAAATGAGTGCATTTGAATTAGCATTAGACGGTCAGTCTGAATCTGAAAACTATCAATCCTCCTATTTGGATTGCAATTTGGCAGTTTGGCTCAAAGAAGAAGGGCTAAAGTTGATTCCCGAAGCCAAAAAACAATATTTTTTAGACGCACATGAACGGGTACATCGACTTGCCAATTTGGTTATTGAAGAAGCGACACAAAATCGGCATGAAAATATTAGTGAATTGTTGATGGAAATGGAAATGGCATCCGAAGATGTGATGGATGTGTTATTGGATTTGATTGAAAAGCAGTTTGTTGAAGAAGCTAATACCGATAGTTTAACCGGGTTTCTAAATCGCCGCGCCTTTGATTTTGAGTTTGATAAGGCCTTGGCTTTTGCCAAACGCCATGATTTTTGGCTGGATTTGGTTGTCATTGATGTGGATCACTTTAAACAGATTAACGATCAATATGGCCATCAGCAAGGGGATGCCGTTTTAAAGCGTCTCGCTGAAATCTTTACTGAGGTGGCGCGTACCGAAGATATGATTTTCCGTTGGGGCGGAGAAGAGTTTGTGGTGATTACCCTTGATAAAGAGGCAGAAGGTTCAGAAATGCTGGCCGAGAGATTACGCGAAGCGGTGGAGAAAGAAACGTTTATCCGCCAAAATGGTGAACAACTGAAATTAACCATCAGTTGTGGCGCGCTCAGTTATTGGGCAGGACTTTCCTTATCGGAAAAAGCGGTATTTGAATTGGCCGATGAGCAGTTGTATTTAGCAAAACAAAATGGCCGCAATCAAATTTCACACCGAGTTTATGATGTGGTTCCTATGAATCGAGGTGAATAAGATGATTTCAATTAAGTCTGAAACATCTCGCTTTTATGAAGACGCTTTTTTGCTAGAATAACCTCCCATTTCAGTTATAAGAGGCGTCGCCATGGAACAAACGATCCAATTTGATGAAGCGTTAATAAAACGGTATAACCAGTCAGGGCCGCGCTATACTTCCTATCCGACAGCCGTGCAATTTGATGAACGTTTTGGGATCGCTGACTATCAAGCAGCCGCAGCACGCAGTAATCAGTCCGACCGAAATTTATCTTTATATTTCCATATTCCTTTCTGTGATACGGTTTGCTTCTTTTGTGCCTGTAACAAAGTCTGGACGCGAGACCGCTCTAAAACCACCCCTTATCTCAGTCGCCTATATAAAGAAATTGAACTGCAATCGAAACTGTTTGATCCAAGTCGTAAAGTCGATCAGCTGCATTGGGGCGGCGGCACGCCGACCTTTATCAATATGGATGAAATGCGTGAACTGATGACGGTGACCCGCAAGCACTTCAACTTGCATGACGATGATTCCGGTGAATACTCGATTGAGATCGACCCGCGTGAAGCCAGCAAAGAATCGGTTGCGTTATTGCGGGAGTTGGGATTTAATCGCATGAGTTTAGGCGTTCAGGATTTTGATCCCAAAGTCCAAAAAGCCGTGAATCGTATTCAGACCCAAGCCCAAACCTTTGAGGTATTAGAAGGCGCGCGCGAAGCCGGCTTCTTATCAGTGAATGTGGATTTGATTTATGGGTTGCCTCATCAAACCGAATCCGGCTTTATGGCAACGCTGGATAAAGTGCTGGAAGTGGCTCCGGATCGCTTCTCCATTTTTAATTATGCGCACATGCCGAGCATGTTCCCGA
>PEWX01000114.1 GCA_002779995.1 Piscirickettsiaceae bacterium CG07_land_8_20_14_0_80_44_28 | reverse complement strand
CTATTTATAAGAATATTGATTTTGACGATTCTACGCTTGCTGAAAATTTATAAATCCCGGTAAACATATATTTCAGGCTGAAAATCAAGAAAACGAGTTATGCCCGTCTCGTTACCACTGTCCTATCCCCATCTCGTTCCTACTGTCCCCAGAGGGAACGCATACCCATCATGTCAGTATCCAAATCAGGTCTGCATTCCCACGCGGGAGCGTGGGAACGAGGGGCGGTGCTTTTACTGCTTATTCCGCCAGTGCGACGGATTTAATCAGTGCAAAAACGACCAGGCCTGGTTGTAGGGTTAGGCGTTGGGCGGAGTGTTGGGTGATTTCGGCGAAGAGGTGTTGGCCATCTTGTAGGTGTAATCGTGCTAACATTCGGTGTTCGCCTTGTGGGATGAGTTCTTTAATAGTGACCTGTAAATGGTTGACGATACTCAGCTCTTTTGGGTCAGACAGCGCTAAGCTAACATCTCTTGCCAAAACTCGAATGCGCACGTCGGGTGTGTGGATAGCGTGCGTTTGACTGATATAAAGATTGTCTTGACCCACTTTGATGGTTCGCAACCCCATTTCTACCAGGCCTGGCAAACCCATTAATACCGACACCGCGCCTTGTTCGTCAAACAATGGTGAATTGGCGCGCGACAGGGTTTGTTGCAGGGTTTCAACTTGTTCAACACGCCCTTGGTTGAGTAACAGCACATCATCGGCCAAACGCTCGACTTCTTCAGGTGAATGGGTAATGAGCAGGGTGGGCAGTTTTGAGGCTTCCACCACTTCTTTGATTAGGGGAATCAGTTCGTTTTTGGTGCGCCAATCCAATGCGGACATGGGTTCGTCAAGCATTAAAAGTTGCGGATTGGACAATAACGCACGCGCAATACCAACCCGTTGTTTTTGTCCGCCAGAGAGGGTGAGTACAGGTTGGCCAAGCAAGGTTTCGAGTTTTAATAGTTCGACCCAACGGGCTTGTTCTTTTTTGGCTTGGCTCATACCCATGCCTGAGCGTTTGAGGGCGTAATCCAAATTACCTTGCACGCTCAGGTGCGGCAGCAGCGCGGCATCTTGAAACACCATGCCAATGCGGCGTTTGTGTACCGGCACGAATTGGTTGGCATCTTGCCACACTTGGCCATGCAGTTTGGCGTAGCCTTGCGCGCGCGTCAAACCGGAAAGCGTTCTAAGAAGGGTCGTTTTACCACAACCCGACGGGCCAAAAATAGCGGTTATTCCCTCGCCCGATAAGCGCACATCACCCGTTTGAAAGTCAAACCCGGGGTAGGACAATTGCAGGTTAAATTCAATCATGGCAACCTCCTAAAGCTTGATGGGCGCCATAAAGCGGCGGTTAATGGCGTAAAAAGTCGCTAAAATCACAAAGGATAAAAACAATAAAATGGCCGACAATCTGTGGGCTGCAGCGTAATCCATGCCTTGGGTGTAGTCGTAAATGGCAATGGAGACCACTTTGGTTTCGCCGGGAATCGAACCGCCCATCATGGCAATCACGCCAAACTCGCCTAAAGTATGTGCAAACGAAATGACAATTGCTGTTAATAAACCACCACGCGCTAAGGGAACAATAACGCTAAAAAAGCGATCCATCGGTCCTGCGCCTAAAGTGGCCGCCGCTTGAATAGGGGCTTGTGGCATGGCCGCAAAGGCATCGCGCATGGGTTGGATGGCAAAGGGGAGCGAAAAAATCACCGACCCAATCAAAATCCCTTCAAAACTAAACGCAAGATGCGTCAGTCCCATGGCTTCCAGCGTGCCGCCCACGGCACCATAGGGGCCGAGAATAATCAACAGATAAAAACCCAGTACCGTTGGCGGCAGCACCAAAGGCAAAGCCACCAAGGTAGACACCACCGCCTCCCATCGCGACTGGGTAAAAGCCAGCCACCACGCCAAAGGCGCGCCAAACACCACAAGAATCATTGTGGTGTAGAGGGCGAGTTTAAAGGTGAGTAACAGCGCTTGTATTTCAGCGGAGGTAATGGATAAAAAATCCATAATGGGTTTCCTTTTAGGCGGGCTTAATGGATGACAAAACCATATTTCACCATAATGTCATGTGCCTTTTTGGTAGTCATAAAATCGGCAAAACGAGTGGCCACGATATTATCTTTGCCTTTTTGGGTAATGATATAGGCTTGCTCTAACGGCTGGTGCATGGCTTGTGGAATCAGATAATATCTGCCTTTTTTCGCCAGTTGCGGATTCAAGGCTAAGGAATAGGCGATGATGCCAATATCCGCAGCACCCTGCTCTATTAACTGTGCGGTGTGTGCAATGTTTTCGCCAATCACGATTTTGGGTTGCAAGGCCTCCCAAACCCCTTGATGTTTTAAAGCTTCCATGGCGCGCACGCCATAAGGCGCATGATCTGGGCTGGCAATGGCGACTTTACGGTATTTTTTATCGGTTAACTCTTTTAGGGTGAGTTTTGAGGCATCATGGCGAGCGCTCCATAACACTACTCGACCCAGTGCGTAGAGTTTAGGTTCAGTGGCCGCAAAGCCTTTTTGAGCGAGGTTATCCGGGTATTTTTTTGAAGCGGAAAAATACAGATCAAAGGGTGCGCCATTTTCAATTTGTTGTGAAAACTTGCCGGATGAGCCGTAAATTACATTTACTTTGTCATTAGGGAAGGCTTTTTTGTATTCTGCGTGAATTTCATCCAGCGCAAACTTTAAATCCGACGCGGCGGCAATGGTCATTTTTTGCGCTTGGGCGGTTGAGCTTAGGGTGATCATGGTAAGTGCGATAAAGGCGGTTTTAAACCGTTTTTTAATAGATAGCATATCAATTCTCCATCCAAAATTTATCATTCAACATTCAACATTCAACATTCAACATTCACTCATCCACACCAATCAAGACGTGGGAGGCTTTAATCATGGCGCAGATGGGTTCGCCTTCAGCGAGGTTTAATTCCGCCAGCGCGCCGTGGGTAATAATGGACGACAATGTATTGCCGCCCTTGAGTTCAACCACCACTTCGACATTCACCGGACCTTCGGTAATGCGTGTGACCTGGCCGCATAAAAAGTTACGCGCACTAATCAGGCCTTTGGCTTGTTGTTTCGCCAACACCACCCAACTGGCTTTGACTAATGCCCAAGCGGTCACGCCCGGTTTTAAACCCATGCGCGTCACGCTGTCGGTGGTGACGGTGGCGATAATACGGTCTTCGCCTTGCAGTTTTAACACCACTTCGGCATTGACTGCGCCGGTTTTAACGGTTTCAATTGTGCCGTAAAAGCTGTTACGTGCGCTGGTTTGCATTTTGATTCTCCGCATAAGGGGCAAAATATCGGCATCCGCCTCGTCCAAAGATGCCATCCACATGGCTTGCATGGCGGATAGGCGTTCGTAGATGGTGATGATTTGCAGACCTTTTTGTGTCAAGGTGGCGCCGCCACCGCCTTTGCCGCCATGTTGGCGGTTCACCAATGGCTCACCTGCCAAATTGTTCATAATTCCCACTGCATCCCATGCGGCTTTATAGGTCATGCCGACTTGTTTAGCGGCTTGCGCTACGCTACCGGTGGTTTCAATGGATTGCAATAATTGCAAGCGACGCGGGCTGATGTCGCCACTGCCTAAATGCACATGCCAAGGGGCGAAAAATTCCGGATTGGGGGAGGAACGGTTAGTCACAAGCTATACCAAGGTAAATATCGATAGGGCAAAATATACTCAAGTAATACTTGCTTGTCAAACGGTTTCTATGGCATTTAAATCATCGAGGGGTTAATCGAGGTTTCCTATAAGGGTTTCATAGCGGGGTCAAACTTGCGAGGATCGTCATTCGCTAATAGCAGATGCACGGCTTCTAAAGCGGCATCATGATAAGGCACTAACACGATATCCACTCCCATTGATTTGAGTTGATCGGCATCTTTTTGATGGGTTGCGGCTAAAGCAATCTGACCTTTAAAATGATCTGCTTTTAGGGCTTTAAATAACACCATATTTAAATGCTGATCACGCATTGTACCGACAACCCACTTAGCTTCATGCAAAGGTAAGCTCGCAATAAACTCAGGATCTTCGGCATCACCATAACGTGTCGGTACGCCGTGTTCCATTGTTTCTCGCACCAAATTGGGGTTAAAATCGACACCTAATACGGTTTTGCCTTGTTTTTGCAAGTTTTGAGCAATCACCATCCCAAATCGTCCCAAGCCAAACACGATGAGATCGGTGGGTTTTTCAATCTGTTCCTGATCCAATGCCACTTCTCGATATGGATTTTTGCGCTCGAATACGCCCATTAAGGGCGCTAATTTTTCATAGAGAGGATGTGAGTATAAAATCATATAAGTCGAAGCCGAAATCGTAATCAGACCAACCAGTGTAATCAAACCGACGGTTTCTTGATCAATATGGCCTAAATTAAAGCCTAATGCAGCCAGGATTAAAGAAAACTCGGAAATTTGAGCGACGGTTAATCCGGCTAAAAATCCGGTTCGCTTTCGATATCCCATATACCCCATAATGGCCATAACAATCAGGGGGTTACCGATTAAAACGAATACAGATAATATTAATGCAGGCACCACTTGTGTGCCGAGTGTTTCCATCTCCAAGCTGGCACCAAGGCTGATAAAGAAAAACAGCAATAAAAAGTCACGCAGGCTCACCAGACGCGCACCAATTAATTCACGATAATGGGTTGAGGCCAAGGAGATGCCTGCTAAGAAAGCGCCCACTTCTTGACTGAAGCCTAACATCTGACCAACAGATGCCCCCATGACGGCCCAAGCGATGGCAAACAAAATGAGTAGTTCGGGAGAGCGTGCCAAGCGGTTCAACAAGCTTGGAATCACATAACGCATAAGCAGGGCGACAACCAGTAGCATAAATAAGCCTTTTACAAGCACCATAAAGGCTTCAAATCCGACACTGGTTGAACTGTCGTTTTGTGCCATTGCGGTTAAACCGATCATTGCCAGTACCACAACAATATCTTGTACAATTAAAAACCCAATGGCGATACGGCCATGTAAGGCATCTAATTCACGTTTGTCAGATAAGAGTTTGACGATAATAATCGTACTGGAGAAAGTCAGTGCAACTGCCACATATAAGGCTCCGATGGGCGGCATGCCTAAGGCCAGTGCAATTAAATAACCAAATACAGAGGTAAAAACAACCTGGCCTAAACCGGTAAATAGCGCCACGACCCCCATGGTGCGAATGATGTGCAAATCGAGTTTTAAGCCGACTACAAATAATAGAATGGCAATACCCAGGTGTGCTAACAGCTCGATTTGATCATTGAGAGACACGACTCCTAGCACGGCCGGGCCCACAATAATGCCGACCGCTATGAATGCCACAATTAAAGGCTGACGAAGCTGCATGGCCACAAAACCTACGATGGCCGATACCGCTAATAAAACACCAAACTCAACAAATGCGCTTTCAAACATAACTTCCCCGAAGTGAACGAGCACCTTGAATTAACCCCGCAGAATCAAGGATGGGGTAATCGAAGCCGCCCAAGTATTCAATTACATAACATTCTAGCACCTATGATTCTGTCGGACTAAAGCGAATTCATTGTATTGGCCTCAGTTTCTGGATCATGTTTCTGCTTCCGCTTGACGTGTCAGGGGGCAAGGTTCTGTTGCGTTAAAATGTTTTATTTCAAAAAGTTGTCATTTTAATTGATTCCATCAAAGTGCTACACTAACTAAACAAAGTGAGTTAGTTGATTAAAACACCTAAAGGAAAGCAAAGATGTGTGAAGATTGTGGGTGTTCTTTAACCGATCGCGAGGCCTTATCGCCAAAGTCCCAGTTTCATCCTGTTCATGATAATCCGCAATTGAATGATGCCAATACGGTGGCAGTGATTCAGAATATCTTGCATAAGAATGACCATGAAGCTGAACATAACCGCGCCCATTTTGAACGCGAAGGGGTGTTGGCGATGAATTTAATGAGCAGCCCCGGCAGTGGCAAAACCAGTTTGCTGGAAAGCTTGGCGACGTTTTCTGATCGGCCGTTTGAGTTTGGGGTGATTGAAGGCGATTTGGAAACGGCGCGGGATGCCGAGCGTTTGCAAGCAAAAGGCATAGCGGCGTTTCAAATTCAAACGGGTTCTGCCTGTCATTTGGATGCGTTTATGGTGCATAAGGGCTTGCATCAGATGCCGTTAGATCGCTTGGATGTGTGCTTTATTGAGAATGTGGGGAATTTGGTGTGCCCGGCCAGTTATGATGTGGGTGCGCATTTGAATGTGGTGTTGCTGTCGGTTCCTGAAGGCGATGATAAGATTGAAAAGTATCCGGTGATGTTTCATAAGGCGGATTTGGTGATTTTAACCAAAGTCGATTTATTGCCGCATTTTGATTTTGATGTGGCGGCCGCCAAGGCGATGGTGAGACGATTGAAACCGAATGTGGACATATTGGAGTGGTCTCATCGGGATGAAGCGGCAACGAAACGCTTGGTGGATTGGATTGAATTTAAGCGAAAAATGCGTGGTTAATTTTTAGGGTTCGAACGTTTCGAGCTCTTGGGAGTAGATGTAAATGTGTTTGTCGGTTCCGTCAAAAGTGGTTGAAATACAGGCAGGTGAGATGGCAACGGTCGAGACGATGGGGGTGCGACGCCAGGTGAGTTTGGCTTTAATGCCGGAAACCGTTGAATTAGGCGATTATGTATTGATTCACGTTGGCTTTGCCATGAATAAAATTGATGAAGCCGATGCGTTGCAGAGCTTGGCTTTGTACCAAGAGATGATTGCCTTAATGGATGCGCCGCATGCGTCAAACTGAAGATCACGCTTTAGCATTGCAGCAGTTGTATGAGGGGTTTCGTGACCCCAAGACGTTGCAGGCGTTGGCCGAACAGATTACGGAACGGGCGCAATATTTGTCTCGTCCTTTACGGATTATGGAAGCCTGCGGCGGTCATACTCATACGGTGATGAAATATGGTTTGAAGTCGCTTTTGCCTGAGCTAATTGAGTTTATTCATGGCCCCGGTTGTCCTGTGTGCATTATGCCCAAAGAACGCATTGATCAGGCGATTGCGTTGGCGCAAATGGAGAACACCATTTTGCTGACGCTGGGCGATATGATTCGAGTCCCTGGATCTAAAACCTCTTTGGCGAAAGTCAGCGCGCAAGGGCATGATGTGCGAGCGCTTTACACGCCGATGGATGCCATTCAAATCGCCCAACAACACCCGGATAAACAGGTTGTTTTCTTTGCCATCGGTTTTGAAACCACCACGCCCATGACCGCAGTGGTCTTGCAGCAGGCGCAGCAATTGGGGCTGACCAATTTATTTTTTCATATTAATCATGTACTGGTGCCGCCCGCTGTATCCGCTTTGCTGGAGGATGACGATTGTCGCATTGAGGCGTTAATTGGACCCTCTCATGTCAGTGTGATTGCGGGCGCTAAAATTTATCAACCTTTAGTGGATAGCTACGGGCTGCCGATTGTGGTGAGTGGTTTCGAGCCGGTGGATGTGATGCAAAGTTTGTTAATGATTGTTGAGCAGGTTTTGGCGAATCAGCCGCGATTGCAAATTCAATATAGCCGTGCTGTCAATTGGGAAGGGAATGTTAAAGCTCAGCAGTTGATGGAACAGTTTTTACAACCGCGAGCGACGTTTCGTTGGCGGGGGTTGGGTGACATTCCATTCAGTGCGCTGCAATTGCGGCCAGAATTTGCTCAGTGGGATGCGGAACAGGTGTTTGCCCATCATTTGTCCAATGAAGCTTTGGACGATCATAAAATGTGTATTTGCGGAGACATTTTGCGCGGCATTGCTCAGCCGAAAGATTGTGCCGTTTTTGGCCGAGGCTGTGATCCACAAAGGCCTTTGGGGAGTTGTATGGTGTCGAGTGAAGGCGCGTGTCATGCTTATTATCGCTATGCCAATGTGCCGAAAATACCTGGCCGTTCTCAAGGAGCAGTAAAGTGAGTCAGGGCAATATTAGCTTGAGTCACGGTGGCGGTGGCGTTGAAACCCAACAATTGATTCAGACATTATTTTATCGTTATTTTGATAATGACTTATTAAAGCAGGCTGAGGACGCGGCGGTGTTTGAAACCAGCGGTGCTTTAGCGTTTACCACCGACAGCTTTACCGTGACCCCGTTGTTTTTTAAAGGGGGCGATATTGGCAAACTCGCGGTGGCGGGTACGGTGAATGATTTGGCGATGATGGCGGCTCAGCCTTTGTATTTAAGTTGTGCTTTTATGATTGAAGAAGGCTTGCCGTGGAAAACGCTAGAACGTTTGGTGCAGAGTATGGCGCAAGAGTTAAAAAAGACCGGCGCGAAAGTGGTGTGTGGCGATACTAAAGTGGTGCCCAAAGGCGCGGTGGATCAAGTATTTATTAATACATCGGGGATTGGGCAGTTGGCGCTTCCAACGCAAACCGCTCCCACAGCACATGGATTGCAGGCGGGCGATGTCATTATTGTTTCGCAGGACATTGGCCGCCACGGCGCGGTGATTTTGGCAGAACGAGAAACCTTGCAATTACAAACGCCGATTGAAAGTGATTGCACCAGTGTTTGGCCGGCGGTTGAGGCGTTATTGGATGCGGGCGTGCCACTTCATGCGCTGAGAGATGCGACGCGCGGGGGGGTGGCGGCGGTGTTGAATGAGTGGGCGCAAGCGTCTGCGGTGTCGATTGATGTGCAAGAAGCGCAAGTGCCCATTTCGGAGTCGGTGCAAGGGATTTGCGAATTGCTGGGATTTGAAGCCTATGATTTTGCCAATGAAGGCACCTTTGTTTTAAGTGTGCCGGCCAGTGCGGCCAGTGACGCCTTGGCTATATTGCATCAATTTGACTTTTGTGAAAATGCCGCTGTGATTGGTGAGGTGCTGGAATTTCAACCAGGCCTGGTCATTTTAAGCAGCGCTTGGGGTGCACAGCGGGTTTTAGAGCTGCCTCAAGGTGAACTGTTACCAAGAATTTGTTAGGGTGAAATTTAAGGTGATAGTCGATGCATGAATTTTCAATTGTGCAAGCATTAATAGAGCAGTGTGAAACCTTGGCTGCTGAAAATAAGGCTTCGTCCATTCAGCGAGTGGATGTCAAAATCGGCGTATTGAGTGGCGTTGAACCTTATTTATTGCAAACGGCCTTTGATACGTTTAAAGAAAATAGTCGGCTTTGCCGGCAAGCACAATTGGTGTTGCAACAGCAACCATTGATTGGGCAATGTCAGCAGTGTGGTACACAACAGGAAATGCGTGGGTTTGGCGAGTCGTGTTCCACTTGCGAAGACAAGCTGTTAACGATTGTGGACGGCGATGCGCTGATGTTAATGCAATTGGAAATGGATTCTTAACGGGGCAAAAAAAAGGGGGTGTTATGCGGGTTGTGATTATTGGCGGAGGCATTGCCGCAGATTATTTGGCCAATCAGATTTTGGCACAGGATGATCACGTCGAGGTGCTGATTCTGTCTAAAGAGCAGTATGCGCCTTATGATCGTATTCATTTGTGTGATTTGGTGTCGGGCGAATCCAATATTCAAGATATTACCTTAGCGCTCAATCCGAATGTCACGGTGAAATTGGATCATGCCGCTACCGGCTTAGACCCCCAAAATAAGCAGGTGATTTGTGGCGACAAGCGGTATGACTATGATTATGTCATTATCGCCAGCGGTTCCTTGCCGCGCACTTTGTTTGATATTGAGGGACTGGATAATGCGGTGACCTTTCGTAGCGCAGATGACAGCTTCAAAATTGCTCAAAATCTGGATCAACGCGAATTAGTCATTGTCGGTGCCGGGCCGATCGGTTTGGAGTTGCTTGATACGTTGATGGGCATGCCGCAACCGAAAAAAATCTATTTATTGGTCAGAGATTCCAGTCTCTATTCCCCCGACCTAGACCCATCCAGTGTCATGTTGATGCAACGAACCTTTGAAGCCGATCCGCGCATTGTGATTTCATTTGAAGATGAAATTGTCGAACAAAATATCCAGGATGGACACATTGTCACCCTTCAGACCAAAAAGCATCTGATTGAAAATCCGTTTTTAATTTTTGGCATTGGCATTCAGCCTAATATTGATTTTGCCAAAAGTACGTTAGGGTGTGATCGCGGCATTTTGGTCGATCGGATGATGCGCACTTCTGATCCGTTTATTTATGCGGTGGGCGAAGCGGCGCAAATTGATGAAAGTGGCTTTGTGGCGGGGCATGCGTTGGAATGCCGAAACCAAGCCGATGTAGCGGTGGCAGATATTTTTAATAAGACGCCCGAGCCTTATCATCGCGAAGTGGCGATTGACGGTTTAAAAGTCGGGTCTTTTCATTTCACGGATGTGCGCGCGCCGGATTACGATATTCTCGATGACCAGAATGAAGTGGTGTTATTGCGCTCCAAAAAAGAAGGGCGCATTGATCAATATATTTTAAATAATGAAAAATTGATGCGCTTTATTGGTGTGAACTCGAATGTGGATGCACTTTATTTAAAACAACTGATTATTGAAAAAGAAGATGTGGATGCCGCCTATTTGTACAACAATCGCCATGAAAGTGGTCGCGGCCGTTTGGTGTGTAGTTGTACCGGTAGTTATGAAAATGATCTGATTGCGCTGATTGAAGACAATGCGGTCACGCAGTTTAGCGAGTTGCAGGCTTATAGCCAGGCAGGGCGGGTGTGTGGCCGTTGTAAAAAAGATGTGGCCAATTTGGTGGCCAATGCACATGTGGATGCGGCAGAAGTGCGTAAGAAGCAGCAACAACGTGCGGCCGAAAAAGAAGCCGAGCAACTGGCGAGAGTCAAAAAGCGCCTAGAGAAATTTAAGCGGTTGCATCCGCAACAAAACTTGGAAAATGCCGACTTAGATACGGCTTTAAAGGCGTTTGATAAGGTACAGGATTTTAATGGCTGGGTGTCAATGATGTCCTTGAATCTCGATTTGCCCGCTGAATTTGATGAGGTGGTTAAACAAGGTGTTCAACAGTTGAATCGGGTTCCGGTGATTTGGTTGGAATTAGCGGATTGTAGCGGTAATTCTGAAGCCTTTATTAAAACCGTCAATCCGAGTATTGATGAACTCATTTTAAAATTCATTTCCTTGGATTATCACGAATTATTAATGGCCGCTTCCGGCCCCCATTCTGAAGATCGACTGGATCAATTATTAGAAGATGATGCCGGTGAATTTATGTTGGTGGTTGAGGGGGCGGTGCCTTTGGCAATGGACGGAAAATATTTGCGCATTGGCCCCAAAGGCGAAACCGGGGTGGATTTACTCAAGCGTGTGGCGCAAAAAGCCAGCGCGATTTTTGCCGTGGGGTCTTGTGCGCTGGATGGCGGTGTGGTGGCGGCCGCACCGAATCCAACGGGCGCTGTTGGGGTGGGCGAGGCCTTAGGCCGCAGCGATGTGATTAATTTGCCCGGCTGCCCGGTGAATCCGATTAATGTGGTGGGGACTTTGTTGCATTATGTGATGTTTGGTGAAATGCCGGAGCTGGATGACAATAATAAGCCGTTATGGGCTTATGCGCCACGAGTGCATGATAATTGTGAGCGGCGTGGCCATTATGATGCGGGTGAGTTTGTGTTGGAATGGGGCGATGAAGGTGCCAAAAAAGGTTGGTGTTTGTTTGAAATGGGCTGTAAAGGGCCTTATGCCGACATCAATTGTTCCCTGGTGAAATTTAATGAAGGCACTTCTTGGCCGGTGCAGGTTGGGCATGGCTGTATTGCTTGTGGCAAAGGCAAGGTGGCGTTTGATGAGTTGGCGAATAATCGTAAAGTGATTAATATAGAAAAAATTATGGGGGCAGCAAAATGACACAGCCAACAGCAAAGAGCCAAAAAATTATTATTGATCCCGTGACCCGAATTGAAGGGCATTTGCGGGTGGAAGTGGAAGTGGATGAAAACAACCAAGTCACCGAAGCTTGGGCATCGGGTCAATTGTTTCGCGGTATTGAAACCATTTTAAAGGGTCGCGACCCGCGCGATACCGGCTTGATTGCCCAGCGTATTTGTGGGGTCTGTACCAATTCCCATTATCGAGCGTCGATTAGCTCGGTTGAAGATGCCTATCAAATTCAAATTCCTAAGAACGCTGAAATTGTGCGTAATTTGGTATCACTGGCGTTGTTTGTGCAAGACCATCTTGTCCATTATTATCATCTGCATTCGTTGGATTATGTCGATGTGGTCAGCGCACTGAGCGCCGATTGCGAAAAAGCCAGCCAAATCGCTCATCAATGGCACGATCAGCCTTATCAATGTAGTCAGGGCGATCTAAAAGCCGTTCAGCAAAAATTAGCGGATTTTGTCGCAGCAGGCCGCTTAGGGTTGTTTGCCAATGGCTATTGGGGACATGCGCAGTACAAATTGTCGCCGGAAGAAAATCTGATTCACATGAACCATTATTTGGAAGCCTTACGCGTTCAGCGAGACGTGAGCCGAGCGATTGCGATTTTTGGCGGTAAAACCCCACACCCGCAAAACTTGGTCGTAGGCGGTGTCACCAGTGTCATGGATATGCTGAATCCACAACGCCTGAATGATTATTTATTTGTGATTAAAGATACTCAGGCATTTGTTAAGCGGGCTTATCTACCCGATATGAAAATGGTGGTGGCCGCTTATGGCGATCAAATCAAGGCAGGAGAAGGTCGCGGACATGGCAACTTTATGAGTTCGGGGGGCTATGCGTTTGCTGATGGAGAACCTTTGTTTGCCAGTGGCGTGATTTGGGGGCATGATTTTGATCAGATGGCCGAATTTGATGAACGCCATATCACCGAAGAGGCCTCACGTTCTTGGTATCAAGATGCCGGCCCCACGTCACCTTATGAAGAAACCACCGAACCGGATTACACCGATTTAAATGCGGATGGCTCTTTAAAAACCGAAGGCAAATATAGCTGGATTAAAAGCCCACGCTATCAGGGAAAACCGATGGAAGTGGGGCCGGCGGCACGGATGATCATTGGTTATCAGCAAAATGCACGTTATATCCAACCCTATATGCAGCAATTTATGGAAACGACGGGCATGACCTTATTGGACTTTTCCAGCACCATTGGCCGTAATGCGGCTCGGGCGGTGGAAGCGGAAGTCGTCGGCGATATGATTTTTAAGTTTGTCAGTAAACTGATTGAAAATATTAAATATTATGATGAAACGACCTGGACAAAATATGTGTTTGAAGACTTGCCGAAACAGACCCAAGGTCGCGCTATTTTGGAGGTTCCACGTGGCACCTTGAGCCATTTTGTGTGCATTGACGAAGCGAAAGTCAGCAATTATCAAGCCGTGGTGCCCACTACTTGGAATGCCTCGCCGAAAGATGCTCAAGGGGTACGCGGTCCTTATGAAGAGGCGATTGTGGGATTAACCTTAGCCGATCCCCAACAGCCTTTGGAGGTGTTGCGCGCCGTGCATTCGTTTGATCCTTGTTTGGCGTGTGCGGTGCATGTGATGGATGCAAAGGGGCAACCTTTGGCGGAATACCGTGTGCCGGCGATGGGCGGAGTATGCTGAAAGCCCCTGTACAAACAGCGGTGATTGGGGTTGGTAATATCTTGTTTTGCGACGATGGCTTGGGGGTTTATGCCAGCCAAGTTTTGGCGAAAAATTATGATTTCTCGCCAGCGGTGGATGTGCTCGATGGCGGCACCTTAGGCATGAACCTATTAAGCTATTTTCAACGCTATGAGCGGGTCATTGTTTTGGATGCAATCAGTGTCAGTGACGATTCACCGCCGGGCACAGTCTATTCAATGCCGGCCACAGCATTACAAGCCATGGGCGCTTACCGACAAACGGCACATGAGGTGGAAGTGTTACAAACCCTGGAAATGGGTGCTTTAGCGGGGGGGATGGCAGACATTCAAATTGTTGCCATGGTGCCGGAAGACATAGAGTCGGTGAAGATGGGTTTAACGGATTCGGTTGAAACCCATCTGCCGAATTTGATTGAATCCATATTACAGCAGTTAGCGCAGTGGAGCATTACAGCGACCCCTAAACCTTCACCTCATGCCTTGACACAAGTTGTTCGCGGCTATCAGACCCTTAGTACGGTCAACGAATCCACTTTCTAAGCACTAGGAAACTATCCAGTGACTGAACGCCAACATCATCACTATATTTTAACCGGCAAGGTGCAAGGCGTGGGGTTTCGGCCTTGGGTGTTTCAGCAGGCGCAGCAGTTGGCATTGGTGGGGTCGGTCTATAATGCCGGGCAAGCGGTGGTGTTACATCTACAAGGGTTGGAAAGTCGGCTGACCGAGTTTCAACAACGATTACAGCACCAACTGTCCCCCCAAGCGCAGATTGAGCAGATGACGCAAACGGTGTTACCGTTGGCCGACTTTAAAGACTTTCAAATTCTCCCCAGCCAATCTGCTGAGTCGGTGACGAATACGCTTGAAATCCCAGTCGATTTAGCCCTCTGTGATGCCTGTTTAGCAGAATTTAACGACCCAAATAATCGACGCTATCACGATCCGTTTATCAGTTGTTCAGACTGTGGACCGCGTTATTCCATGTTGCGCGCCATGCCTTATGACCGTGCCAATACCGCTATGGCGGATTTTGCTTTGTGCAAACCGTGTCAGCAAGATTATCAGGATTCCCATAATCGGCGTTTTCATACCCAAGGGATTTGTTGCCCGGATTGTGGGCCGGAATTAGTTTATTATGATGCGCAACAGCGTTTGGTTTCAAAAGGGTTAGCGGCCATTCAACAAGTGGCAAACAGGTTGCAACAAGCAGGCCTGGTCGCTTTTAAGGGGATTGGCGGCTTTCATTTGATGGCAGATGCGACGCAAACTGCGGCGGTTCAAGCCTTGCGCGAACGTAAGCGACGGCCGGCCAAACCCTTTGCAATTTTGTGCCGCGACTTGGAAATGGCACAACAACTGGCGGAGTTGTCAGCGCATGAAATCCAGTTGCTGTGTTCGCTTGCGCACCCGATTGTGTTAGTGAAGCGCCGTCAGGACACGGCGTTAGCTCAATCGTTGAGTAATGCCGTTGCGCCTGGGTTGACGCACATAGGCCTCTTTTTGGCCTATACGCCCTTACAACATTTATTGTTTGAATCTGTGACGGTTCCGTTAGTCGCGACCAGTGCGAATCTTTCCGGTGAACCTATTTTGACCGATGCCAAAATGATCTTTCAGAAGCTAGCGCGTAACGATGCGCCAGTGGTTGATGGCGTGCTGGATTTTAATCGTGAGATTATCAACCCGTGTGATGACAGTGTGGTGCAAAGCGTTTTGGGTAAAACCGTTACCTTACGAATGGCACGCGGGTTAGCGCCTTTTCCGCTGTCGTTTGCGGCCAAAAACCACCAGGCCTGGTCGTTTTTAGCGGTGGGCGCGCAGCAAAAGAGCACCGTTGTGATTGGCCGAAATCAACAACTTTTGATGTCTCCTGAAGTCGGAGACTTGCATTCGTTGGCGGCACAACAGCGGTTTAGCGATCAAATTAGCCGCATATCCGAATTAACGTCGATTGAGCCGACGCATTGGGTGAGTGATCAACATCCAAGCTATGCCAGTTCCAAATGGGCGCAAAAACAGACTGATGCTGAGCCGTCACTGTATCGGGTGCAACACCATTATGCGCATCTATTGGCGTGTATGGCAGAACACGGGCTGACTCAGCCTGTACTGGGTTTTAGTTGGGATGGCAGCGGCTATGGCTTGGATAAAACCATCTGGGGCGGGGAGGTTTTGCTGGCGTCCGTTCAAGGGTTTGAACGGCTTTGGCATCTGCGTCCCACGCTATTATTGGGCGGAGAAAAGGCCATTCGCCAACCGCGTCGCATTGCTTTAGCTTGGTTGTTTGAGCGGTATGCGCTGGAAACGGTGTTGGAAATGACGTCGCCAACGGTTAAAGCGTTTAGCGAATTGGAGATTCGTCAACTTTATCAGCTCTATCAAAAGCCTCTCAATTGTCCGGCTACCAGCTCAATGGGGCGGATTTGGGATGGGGTGGCCAGCTTGATGGGTTTAAACCAACAGTTGGATTATGAAGGCCAGAGTGGTTTATTAATGGCAGAGTTGTATGATTTTTCAGTCAAAGAAGCGTATGATTTTAAGATAAATCGCGATCAAATCGATTTGAATCCAATGATTGAACAGCTATGCCGAGATCAGCAAGCGGCGCTGAGTCAGTCAAAAATGGTAAGTCGATTTATCAATATGCAGATCCATTTAGTGGCATACTTGGCCAAGCAAAAGCCGGATTTACCGGTGGTTATTTCCGGTGGGGTTTTTCAAAATAAAGTGTTACTACAACAGCTTATAAAGTATTTTAAGAATCAATCTCAGCCGCTCTATTTTCAACAACACACGCCGCTCAATGATGGCGGCATTGCACTGGGCCAGGCCTGGTGGTTTTTGCATCAAACGCCCTCGATCAAATAGTTTGTTAGAAATGAATTCTTTACACATTACTTAACCTAGAAACGGAGGTTGTTATGTCACATCAGAAACACCACCACACGGAACAGGCCTGTTGCCATACGGGTGATGATCCACAAAAGCAACCGCCATCGCCACTGCCTTCAGATGGAATGAATATGATCTATACCTGTCCGATGCATCCTGAAATTCGTCAAGCTGAGCCAGGAAATTGCCCGATTTGCGGCATGGCATTGGAACCTGAAACCCTCATTGATGATTCAGAAAACCCCGAACTGACGGATTTCCGTCGCCGATTCTGGATAGGTTTGATCTTAACAGTGCCGGTTTTTCTATTAGAAATGGGCAGTCACTTTGTTGATTTACACCAGTTCATCAGCGCTTCGATGTCAAACGGTTTGCAATTGCTATTGGCAACCCCCGTGGTGTTGTGGGCGGGTAAGCCATTTTTTGAACGAGGCTGGGCATCGTTAAAATCTAGAAACCTCAATATGTTTACGCTCATTGCCATGGGGACGGGCATCGCCTGGCTTTATAGTGTGATTGCGACCTTAGCGCCGGGTCTGTTTCCAGCGACGTTCTTGAAGGATGGCGTGGTCGCTGTTTATTTTGAAGCGTCGGCGGTGATTATCGTTTTAGTGTTGCTGGGGCAAGTGTTAGAGCTGAAAGCACGAGAGCAAACGGGCGGAGCCATTAGAGCCTTGCTTGACCTAGCACCCAAAACCGCGCGGCGGGTTAATGGGCAAGACGAAGAAGAAGTCGGTTTAGATCAAATACAGGTGGGGGATTTATTGCGGGTTCGTCCAGGCGATAAGGTGCCTTTAGATGGCGTGGTGATGGATGGTCGTAGCACGGTCGATGAGTCGATGATTACCGGCGAGTCAATGCCCATTCAAAAAGCGCAAGACGATCAGGTGATCGGCGGCACCATGAACCAGACGGGCAGCTTTATGATGAAAGCCGAGCGCGTTGGTCGGGAGACAATGTTATCGCAAATTGTGCATTCCGTTTCCGAGGCACAGCGAAGTCGCGCGCCGATTCAGCGGTTGGCTGATCGGGTTGCGGGCTGGTTTGTGCCCGCGGTGATCTTGATTGCGGTGATCACTTTTATTGCTTGGTTAATTTTCGGGCCTGAACCCGCCTTGAGTTATGCGTTGATCGCTGCGGTGAGTGTGTTAATTATCGCTTGTCCTTGTGCGCTGGGGTTGGCAACACCCATGTCGATTATGGTGGGGGTTGGTAAAGGCGCACAAGCCGGGGTGTTGATTAAAAATGCTGAGGCCTTGGAGCGCTTGGAAAAGGTCGATACTTTGGTGATTGATAAAACCGGCACCTTAACTGAAGGCAAACCGACGGTGACCCAAATCGTGACGGTGGGGGATTTTGCTGAAGATCGGCTATTGGCGCTCGCCGCCTCGCTTGAACAAGGCAGTGAACACCCATTGGCTTATGCGATCGTGAAGGCGGCAAAAGAAAAGGGATTGGATTTAAGCTCGGCAGAAAATTTTGACTCGCCAACCGGGTTAGGCGTGATTGGAAAAGTGGATGGTCAGGATATCGTGCTGGGTAACCAGCAATTGATGCAAAAGCAATCTATTGATATTTCAGCTTTAACCGAGCAAGCACAAGCATTAAGATCAGAAGGCGCCACCGTGATTTTTATGGCTGTGGATAGCAATGTCGCAGGCATTTTGGCCATTGCTGACCCGATTAAGGAAACGACGCCAAGTGCGATTAAAGCGTTACACGCGTTGGGGATTCGCATTATTTTATTGACGGGGGATAACCGTCGCACGGCGGAAGCCGTTGCAAAAACCCTTCACATTGAAGAAGTGGAAGCGGAAATTTTGCCCGATGATAAGGGGAAAATTGTCAAAAAACTACAACAGCAAGGGCGTGTGGTTGCGATGGCAGGAGATGGCACCAATGATGCCCCTGCTTTAGCGGCAGCCGATGTGGGCTTGGCTATGAGTACCGGCACCGATGTGGCGATGGAAAGTGCTGGCGTCACCTTGCTAAAAGGCGATTTGACCAGCATTGTCCGAGCGCGAAAATTGTCTGTGGCCACCATGCGCAATATTCGTCAAAACTTGTTTTTTGCCTTTATCTATAATGCGATTGGTGTTTCAGTGGCAACCGGTTTCTTGTATCCGTTTTTTGGCATATTGCTGTCGCCCATTATTGCTGCGGCCGCCATGTCATTATCTTCGGTGAGCGTGATCGGGAATGCGCTAAGACTCCGTTTTACTGAACTTTAGAAAAGCCGCATTTTGCGGCTTCTATCTATGAACAGAGTAAATGGGTTTAACCACAACAAGCCGATTTTGGCGCACAACAAGATGATGGGCAGGTTTCGTTGGCTTGATTCCGCAACAGCCGTTTTGTTGTAATTCTGATGCGTCTGATCCTTCAAAGGTGGAATTACAAACACCTGTTTGCGGCAAATCAAGCTGAACGTCATTTGCAGATTGCATATCACCAACCAAGGCATCCACGATAGAGCGAACTTGTTCATAACCCGTTGCCATCAGGAAGTTGGGTGCGCGTCCGTAGCTTTTTGCACCCACCATGTAATAGTTGGTTTCCGGATGCGCCAGTTCTTGATAGCCATGCGGGCGTACGGTGCCGCAAGAATGGTCATTCGGGTCAATTAATGGTGCCAAGGCTTCGGTGCTTTCTAACCAAGCATCCAATTGGATGCGCAATTCTCGATTCATTGTCAGGTTCGGACGTGAACCCGTCGAAACAATCATTTCATCAATCGCTTCAATCCGCTGGCCATTATGGCTGACAACGGCTATTCCATTTGCAGTGGACGTTAACTGTTGGGTATTGAATTGGGTGTAGAGTGTCAATTGCCCCGATTCTTTCAGGGCTTTTAAGCGCTGCCCTAATGCGCCGCGAGCGGGAAGGCCATCGGCACTGCCGCCACCAAAAATTCGGGTAAAGTTCTCTCCGCGAATCGCCCAGAAAATTTGGGTGTCGGGTGCCGATTCGGCAAGCTGTGATAAGGCAATCAGATTCCCTGCCGCAGAGTGACCAGAACCCACAACCAATACCCGTTTGTGTGCAAATTGAGGTTTGAATTTTCCGAGAATATCCGGCATTCCATAGGAAATATGTTCTTTTAACGCTTCCTCTCCCAATGCGGGTAAGCCGTTTGACCCCATCGGGTTCGGCTGATTCCAAGTACCACTGGCATCCAAGATGGCTTGTGCTAAAAATTCTTCCTGACCCTGAGGCGTTTCGACACGAATAACAAAAGGCTGCTGATCACGACCCTGGGTTTTTACCTTATTGGCTTCAAGACGACTAAGCGCAACCACCTTGGAGGCTGTTTTTATGTGGGGCGCGATTTCGGGAAGTTTGGCCAAAGGCTCTAGGTAATGGCGGATCATCTCGCCAGCCGTCGGGATGTCATCCAAATTCGGCTCTGACCAATGATGTTTCTTTAGGAGCGCCACTGCGGCTTTATCCAAGTTATAACGCCACGGCGAAAACAATTTTACCTGCGCAAAGGATGCAAAATTCGCGGCGATATCGGCGCTGGCTTCAAAGACTAACGGCGTTAATCCGCGTTGTACCAGATGGGCTGCTGCCGCTAATCCAACAGGGCCGGCGCCAATCACAGCAACCGGAAGCGTTGATAAATTTTGGTTTGTGTTTTGACTATCCATGTTTCTTTCCTTTTGTTATTCGCCGAATAACGAATTAATTAGATAAAAAATTTTTACAAGTTAGCGACGAGTTGTTTATAGCGCGCTAAAGCCGTTTGATTAACGCAATAACAAACTCGGTTTTCTTCGGCATGCCCCATAATCAAACCCGCCTCCTTCAAAATGGTGATGTGTTGAGAAATGGTGGACGCGGCTAGGGGCAAAACATCGGTTAACTTACCGAAATAACAGGTTTCATGGGTATTTAAATAGTTCAATAACTGTACCCGTGCAGGATGCCCCAGCGCTTTGCTCATTTTCGCAAAAGCCGCAATATCATCTTGTAAATCAGCATTATCGTTGGTGTCTGAAATACCTTCTGCATCATGACAGGATATTGTAATACTCATGGATTAACCTTTATTCGTTATTCGACGAACAATGATATAAGCGCTAGATTCTATTGTCAAGCGATTAGAAAAAGGGATAGCCATTCAGCTGGGTGGAAAAAGGATAATCAGTGTTATACTCATACCGAAGCCATTTGGTCTCTATTAACAAAGGAGTTTAATCATGAGTGATGCAACAAAACCCTATAAAGATCGCAGTGCTTGGATGCGCGGGTTGTATATGGTTATTTTTATGTTTTTCTTGGGTGTGGCAAAATTCGTGACGTTTGTGGTTGTAATCGTTCAGTTTATAAAAGTCCTTTTTTCCGCAGATACCAATCAAAAATTAGTCAGTTTTGGTGAAAGTCTCAGTCAATACCAATACCAGATTTTGATGTTTTTAACCTATAACACCGAACAACACCCTTATCCAATGAGCGATTGGCCGGTAGCAACTGAAACAGCGCCATCAGTGGCTGAAGCGTCTGAAACAGCTGAATCCTCAGAACCGGCTAAAACAACGGAAGCCGCAGCAGCTTCTGAACAGACAGCAACTCAATCTGAAGCGGACACGAACGACAAAATAGAGAAATAGTTCACTCATCCGGCAGCAAGTTGTGCGCACCAGCAGCCGATTGGCTTAAGTCCGACAGGTTGCTAAGATAGCTGTTTTGAGTGGATCATTTCATACAATTGCTGGCTTTTTTCTTTAATTTGGGTGTTGAGGATATAGTCGTTTTCCGAATAATCCATTGGCACTTCAATCAGGTGCACACCGCCTGCCTCAAAACAGTTTTCAATGGTGGGTATAATAGCGTTCGTTTCGTGGATTCGGTGACCATGCGCGCCATAACTTTGTGCATAAAGTACAAAGTCGGGATTGCCAAAATCGAGTCCAAACTCTGCCAGTTGCATATTGGCTTGTTTCCATTTAATCATGCCATAAGCATTGTCTCGTAACACTAGGACCACCAAATCCAGTTTGAGGCGAACAGCCGTTTCCATTTCTTGGGAATTCATCATAAAACCGCCGTCGCCACATATTGCGATGACTTTCTTTTTGGGAAAAACCAGTTTGGCAGCAATCGCTGAGGGCAGCCCTGCACCCATAGTTGCCAAAGCGTTATCGAGTAGTACGGTATTTTGTTGATAGGCCGGGTAGTTGCGCGCAAACCAAATCTTATAGACACCATTGTCGAGCGTGATAATGCCATCTTCCGGCATAACGCGCCGGATGTCTTTTACCAGCCTCTGTGGATAGACCGGGAATCGGCCATCTTCAGCACCTTGTTGCAAATTGTCATCAATATAATTTTTAGCCGCTAAAAACGGTTTGAAATTCCAATGGGCTTGAGGGGTAATGGCTTCTTTGAGTTGATAGAGGCTATTACCAATATCGCCAATCACATCTGCCTGCGGAAAATAGACCGGGTCAACTTGGGCATTGGTGTAATTAATGTGCAGCACTTTGAAGCCCTTTTCGCTCATAAAGAACGGCGGCTTTTCGACTACATCATGTCCAATATTAATAATCATATCGGTATCGCGAATGGCATTGTGTAAAAAGTCGTTATTCGATAACGCAGCACAGCCAAGATAGAGGGGGTGTCGTTCATCCACGACCCCTTTGCCCAATTGGGTCGTAAAAAATGGAATGGCGGTTTTGTCGATAAATTGTCGAATCATCCGCCCGGCCGTTTTGCGGTTTGCGCCGGCACCAATTAATATCAGCGGTCGTTTGGCATTTTCAATCATTTTAACGGCATTTTTAATCGCTTTTTGTTCTGCAATGGGGCGGCGATGCTCGCCTTGTTCGATAACATGTCCTAAAGAGGGTTCACGGGCAATGTCTTCTGGTAGTTCTAAATGGGTGGCGCCTGGGCGTTCCGTTTTAGCCATGCGAAAGGCTTCGCGAACCCTGGCAGCGACATTGTGACCACTGCTAATCTGATAGGTGTATTTGGTAATGGGACGCATCATTCCGACAACATCAACAATTTGGAATTGACCTTGTTTGCTGGTTTTTATGGGTTTTTGTCCGGTAATCATGAGCATGGGCATGGCGCCTAAATTCGCATAAGCGGCAGCGGTGACCAGATTGGCAGCCCCCGGACCGAGGGTTGCTAAGCAGACGCCGGCATTGCCGGTTAATCGACCATAGGTAGCCGCCATGAATCCTGCTGCTTGTTCGTGACGTGTTAAGATCAACTGAATAGAGGAGTCTTTAATTGAGTTGAGTAGGTCGAGATTTTCTTCTCCGGGAATGCCAAAGATCATGTTTACATTTTCGGCTTCAAGGGCTTTAATAAATAGATCGGATGCTTTCATGGTTTGTCCCTTTAAAAATGACCAGGCCTGGTCGATTTTAAGTCATAATTAGCGTTGTGTTACGTTTTAGTATTGGCTGATTGCGAATTTACTATACTGTATTTTTACGGTAATTTTTGCAGAAAATTTAAATTTGAGTAAATATTCAAAAACAGGGTAAGTTTTGATTTAATAAAAGGCAGCATGGTTTATACTAAAACCCTAAAATTCATTGCTTGTTAATTGCTTGCGCCAATATTTCTTACACTTTTTAACAGGAGACTTTTGATGTATCAGCATCCTGGCAATAAACCCGTTTATTTGAATTTACGGGCTTTTCGATTTCCGCTTAATGCCATTTTATCCATCTTACATCGCATCAGTGGTGTGCTGGTGGTGGTCAGTCTTATCTTTGGGTTGGTGTGGTTGAATTTGTTACTGTTGCAACCGGAGCGTTATCAACAAACCTGGGCTTGGTTGAGTCATCCGTTAGGCAAAGTTTTGGTGATTGCCGGCGCCTTGAGCTTGAGTTTTCATTGGTTAACCGGTTTGCGCCATTTGTTAATGGAGCATAATGTTGCACAGATGTTAACGCGATTGGATCGGGCCAAATTATCAGCGCAGGGGGTATTGGTGATTTTTGCTATTTGGTCGGTTTGGGTCATTTGGAGGCTGTGGTAATGTCGGGGTTATTAACGGGATTAAAAGCGCATTTATGGCAGCGTATCAGTGCGATTTATTTATTGCTCTACTTTCCTTTGGCGGCCTGGTATTTAAATCAGCACTCGTTTGCCACTTTGCAGGCGTTTAAACAAGCGGTTCTCGCGGGCGAATTTTGGATGATAACCCTTTTAGCGTTGCTGTTAATATTAGTCCATGCTTGGGTGGGAATGCGAGACATCCTAATCGATTATTTGCCACGCAAAATAGTATTAGTCGGTTTGAGTGTGTTGGGGTTGGGCTTGATGCTGGTTTTACTGAATTTACTCTATTTAACTTTATCTTTGATACAAAACTAGAGGCCGGAATAACATGATGGCATTAGATCATATTGATACGTTTCATTTCGATGTCGTGATTGTCGGTGCGGGCGGCGCCGGACTGCGAGCTGCTTTGCAATTGTCACAATCTTCACAAAGGGTGGCAGTGGTGTCGAAGGTGTTCCCAACCCGATCGCATACCGTTGCTGCACAAGGCGGCATTAATGCCGCTTTAGGGAATGTTACTGAAGACAATTGGCACTGGCATATGTATGACACCATTAAGGGCAGTGACTATCTGGGCGACCAGGATGCGATTGAGTTTATGTGCCGAGAGGCCTCCGAAATTGTGCGTGAATTAGAGCACTTTGGTGTGCCTTTTTCTAGAACCGATCAGGGCAAAATCTATCAACGTCCTTTTGGCGGACAGAGTCGAAATTTTGGGGAAAGCCAAGCAACTCGAACCTGTGCAGCCGCGGATCGCACCGGTCATGCCATTTTACAAACCTTATATCAACAAAATATCCAGGCGGGCACGACCTTTTTTAATGAGTATTTTGCCATAGACTTGGTTAAAGATGACCGGCAGCGCATTGCGGGTATGGTGGTAATGAATATGCAAACGGGTGAATATCAATTGATTCGAGCCCATGCGGTGATGATGGCCACCGGGGGGGCCTGCCAACTTTTTAAAACCAATACCAACGCCAAAATTAATACCGGTGATGGCTTGGCGATGGTCGCAAGAGCCGGCTTGCCACTGCAAGATATGGAGTTTTGGCAGTTTCATCCAACGGGCGTCGCGAATAAAGGTATGTTGTTATCCGAAGCGGCGCGCGGTGAGGGCGGAGTGCTTCGAAATGGGTTAGGAGAGGCCTTTATGGTCAAGTATGCGCCACATGTTAAGGATTTAGCCTCTCGTGACGTCGTGGCGCGTGCGATTGCCATAGAGGTCAAAGAAGGGAGAGGGTGTGGCCCCGATAAAGATCATGTGCTTTTAGATTTAACGCATTTAGACACTGAGATGATTAAACAGCGCTTACCAGGGATTCGAGACCTAGCCTTAACCTTTGCCGGGTTGGATATGTGTACTGATGCCATTCCGGTTTATCCCACCGCGCATTATATGATGGGTGGAATCCCCACCAATTTTAAAGGCCAAGTGTTGACGCTGGATGATAAAGGCGAATCCATTCCGGTTAGCGGGTTGTATGCTGTTGGAGAATGTGCGTGCGTTTCGGTGCATGGAGCGAATCGGTTAGGCGGTAATTCGTTATTGGATATCGTGGTATTTGGGCGAGCGGCGGCGCAAGAGATTGATCGCGTTTTACAAACTCAGAAACCCAGTGACTTTTTTGATCAACCGCTGGATTTAAGCCTCATTGCTGCCCGGTTACAAAAATGGGAAAATCAATCCGCCACTGAAGTTAAAGACCCCACAGGGGTGATTAAATCGGATTTACAAACCGCTATGCAAGAAGGCTGTGGGGTGTTTCGAAATGTTGACTCAATGCAAACCTTATTGGCCGAACTTGACCCTATTCAACAGCGCATTGACCAAGCGGTGTTATCGGATCATAGTCGTGCATTTAATTTAGATCGCATTGAGGCGTTGGAATTAGAAAACTTGATGACCTTGGCCTATGCCACAGTGCATAGTGCTGTGTTGCGTGAAGAAAGCCGTGGCGCCCATTCACGGATTGATTTTACCGAACGAGATGATGTGAATTGGCTAAAGCACAGTTTATATTTTATCGAAAACCACCAAGTGCGTTATAAACCCGTCACCTTAACGGCTTTGACCGTTGAGGGCTTTAAACCTAAGCCCCGTGTTTATTAAACTGTGATGAATTGTTTGCTAAGGAGCTGATTATGCGTTTTTCTATTTACCGGTACAACCCTGAAACGGACGAACAACCTTATTATCAGGACTATGAATTAGACGATGCGTTGATTGGTAACGAAATGATGTTGTTAGGTGCATTGGAAAAGCTGCGAGAGCAAGATCCCGGTTTAACCTTTAGAAGTTCTTGTGGCGAGGGGGTTTGCGGCTCGGATGGTATGAATGTGAATGGCGAAAACAAACTCAGCTGTATCACTAAGGTATCAGAATTGACTCAACCTGTGGTGATTCGACCCATGCCCGGGCTGCCGGTGATTCGGGATTTGGTGATTGATATGACCTTGTTCTATGAACATTATCATACGGTGGAGCCTTATTTGAAACCAACACCTGCCGGTGTCTCGATTGATTTGGATCATGAATTATTGCAGAGCCCGGAAGACCGAGCAAAACTGGATGGGAGTTATGAGTGTATTTTATGTGGATGTTGTAGTACCAGTTGTCCGTCTTTTTGGTGGAATCCTGATAAATTTCATGGCCCGGCAGCCTTATTGGCGGCCAGACGTTTTGTGGTCGATAGTCGAGATATTACCACTCGGGAGCGCCTTGAAAGCTTGGATGATCCCTATAAAACCTTTCGCTGTCGAAATATCCAAAACTGTACGGCCAGTTGTCCCAAAGGGTTGAAGCCCAGCCAGGCCATTCAGCAGCTCAAGTCGTTAATGTTAGAAAAACAAGTTGATTAGGCGTGACTGATTCAACACATATTCAGCAATTAAAGGCGATGAGATTAAATTGTCGGCGCGGCCTTGCCGAGGTAGAGACATTATTGATGGCTTATTGGCAGCAGCTTGCCAATAAATCGACAGAAGATGTAAACAATCTGCATGAGCGTCAGTTGTTCGAGCAGCTTTTAACTAAAAACGACCAACAATTGTTTGAATGGTTGTTGTCACCGCAACAAGCCCCCACGGAATACGCCCTCTTAATTCAACGTATTCGCACCCATTTCTTAGAAAAATAACCAGGCCTGGCTAAAATGGCATTTGTTTTGCTTATTAAGCATCAATATCAGGAGAAGCCATTATGTTCGGACTGTTTCAAAATAAAGCACTTAAACAACAAATTACCCAGTTAAGACGCCAGTTATCAGAAAAAGACAACGAAACCGAAGCCTTGCAAGATGAAGTCACTGCGTTAAAGGGGATGTTGTCCTCAACCCAAAGTCAGTTGCAAGACAGTCAAGATGCAGCCGAGAACAATAAAATATCGGCCGGTGCTGAAGCCCTTTTTCAAGCACTGGATCACTATGCAAAAGGCGTGGTCACTTTTCAAGGGTCGTTGGCACAATTGGGAGAGCGCCTGAAAACAGGTCATGATGATGTCATGGGATCGATTAGTGTCAGCCAATCAGCCCAATCTGATTTATCAATCATGACTCAGGGCATTAATCACCTAAGTGAAGTCGCTTTGAGTGCCTCTAACCTGGTAGCCGCCTTAGAAAATCGGGCGGAAGAAATTGGCGGAATTGTCTCCTTAATTGAAGGGATTTCTGAACAAACCAATTTATTGGCACTTAATGCGGCGATTGAAGCCGCCAGGGCCGGCGAATCGGGGCGCGGTTTTGCAGTGGTGGCGGATGAAGTGCGTGTATTGAGCTCAAAAACCGCGAAAGCTACTTCGGATATTTCAAAATTGGTATCCGTCATTCAACATGATGTGAAAGACTCTCAAAAAAATATTTTGGCCTTGTCCAATGAGGCGCGATCGCTTTGTAATCAAGGTGATCAGGCCAATGAAAGCATTTCAAAACTCATTAGTACCAATAGTCGAATGGAAGAAGTGATTTCTACCAGTGCTTTGCGCAGTTTTGTGAGTTCGGCAAAAGTGGATCACATGGTATTTAAAATGGATATTTATAAAGTCTTTATGGGCGTATCTCACTTGCAGGCAAATGACTTATCAGACCATCATAACTGCCGATTAGGGAAGTGGTATTACCAAGGTGAAGGCGTGCATTGTTATTCAAAACTTCCTGGTTATAAGGAGCTTGAAGCGGTGCATCAAGAAGTGCATAGCCAAGGCCGTCAAGCACTCGAATATTATCATGCAGGTGATTATGATCAGGGCATTGCCAGTTTACAGCGCATGGAACACGCCAGTGACGATGTGCTAAAAGCATTAGAAAAAATCGCACTATCCTCAGAAGAAAATCCAACTTTATTGTGCAGCGTTAAATAGTCGAGATCTTTGTACGGGATGGATTAACGGATAAGATTTTTCGGTATTTTTCTTTCGCGTTTCACTCATGCAAAGGTTTCAGTCTTATACCTTCTCAATCTTATCGCCAACTATTTCTGTATTTGCAATTCCTCTTTAATTTGGTATGGTGTTTATTCAAACCCCTATTTTAGGTTTTCCCATTTTCTGTTTAGCAGAGTCGTTCTGGACGATGTTAATGCAACACTAACTGAATTCATATTCAGGAGGAGGTGCAATGTCTCAGCCTTGGCAGACCATTTTGGCGTCAGCAATTGCTAGTCGTCACTGGCTGCATCAACACCCGGAGTTAACCTGGGAGGAGGCGCAAACAGCCGAGTATATTCGTGCGCAACTCACTGAATTAGACATCCCTTGGCGTATCTGTGCTCATTACGGTACCGTTGCGACTTTATCTCCTCAGTCAGAAGGTTCACATATCGCATTTCGTGCGGATATGGATGCCTTGCCGATTACAGAAGCATCCGGCGTGAATTATTGTTCGGTTGAACCGGGGAAAATGCATGCGTGTGGTCATGATGGCCATACCGCGACACTCCTTGCCGCAGCCGCTTGGTTTAAACAAAATGAATCTTTACTCCCCCATCGCATTTCATTGCTCTTTCAACCGGCGGAGGAAGGCGGGCATGGTGCTAAAAAAATGATTGAAGAAGGCGCTCTAAAAGGGGTGGATTATATTTATGGCTGGCATAATTGGCCAGCACTGGCTTACGGTGAGGCGCTTTGTCCGGATGGTCCGGTGATGTCCGGAAACGGAACCTTTCATATTACACTAACAGGTCAAGGTGGCCATGCTTCTCAACCGGAGATGACGCATGATCCGGTTTTAGCGGCTGCAGCCGTGACGTTAAATCTGCAACAAATTGTCAGCCGCCGGCTTCCACCGCAAGCTAATGCGGTGGTGAGTGTCACTTCCATCAATGCCATGAGTAATGTCACGGTGATTCCTGACAAGGTGAAGCTTGAAGGGAGTATCCGATTGTCTCAACCGCAATGGCGTGCGCCCATTAATCAGCTGATTGAAGAAATTACTTCTGCAACAGCCAGCAGTTATGGCGTTGAGGCCGAAATTGAAATCCGCGCGCGCTATGAAGCGACCATTAATCATCCAAAGGCCGCCGCAGACTATCGAGCCGCCTTGCAGGCGGAAAGGTGTGATCACACCGCCCAGTCTAAGTTGTTGATGCCATTAATGGCATCAGAAGATTTCAGTTATTACTTAAATGAGATTCCCGGTGCATTTGCATTAATCGGTATGGCAGAAACCTCGAAAAAAGGTCAACATTATTCGGCCCCCTGTCATAGTCCGGAGTATGTTTTTAATGATCACGTGATTGAGCAAGTTGTTAAGGTTTTTAGTCGTTTGGCGGGCGCACCTGTGCCTGAGTAAATTCATTCAGGACACGATTGTGTCGCATTAGAAGGAGAAAGAAAGATGGATTGGTTTGAAAGTTATGAGTCCGAAATCCGTGCCTATGCACGATCTTATCCGGCTGTTTTTGTTAAAGGCGAAAATGCCAAACAGACGGATGAAAATGGCAAAGAGTATATCGACTTCTATGCGGGTGCAGGGGTACTGAATTTTGGACATAACCACCCTAAACTTAAAGCAGCAATTATTGAATATATTCAAAACGATGGTGTGCTCCACAGTCTGGATATGATGACTGGCGCAAAACGAGAATTTATTAAGGGGTTTGTCGAGACCATTTTGAAACCCCGAAATATGGACTATAAGCTTCAATTTATGGGGCCGACCGGAACCAATGCGGTGGAAGCGGCGCTGAAATTAGCACGTCGCGTCACGGGTCGAAAAGAGGTGGTTGCTTTTAGCCAAGGATTTCATGGCATGACCTTGGGGGCTTTAGCTTGTACCGCGAATGAAGTGTTTCGCAATGCGGCCGGCGTGCCTTTAACGATGGTATCTCACTGGCCTTTTGAAAGTAATCAGGGCGGCGGCATTGAAAGCCTCGATACCTTGAGAGCCTTGTATGAAAATTCCTCCGGTGGTGCCGAAAAACCTGCGGCGTTTATTGTTGAAGCCATTCAAGCCGAGGGCGGGGTGAATGTCGCTTCGGCAGAATGGTTGCAAGCGTTACAGAGATTGGCTCGTGATTTAGGCGCCTTATTGATCGTGGATGATATTCAGGCCGGATGTGGTCGAACCGGGCACTATTTCAGCTTTGAAGGAATGGGCATTGATCCCGATATTGTTACTTTGGCAAAAGGTATTGGTGGATTGGGAACCCCAATGGCGATGAATTTAGTTAAACCGGAACATGACAATCATTGGAAGCCTGGCGAACATACCGGCACTTTCCGTGGTCAAAATCTTTCATTTGTGGCCGGGCGAGAGGCCTTACGTTTTTTTGAAGATGATGAACTGATGGAACAAACCCGTGCCAAAGGACAGATCATGCAACACCACTTGCACGGGTTGGCGGAACGCTATTCAGAGCAGGGTTTTTGTGTGCGAGGCAAAGGGATGATGCAAGCGTTGGATGTCAAAGACGGCACTTTGGCAAAAGCGGTCGCACGAGATTGTTTCGATCACGGTTTGTTATTCGGACCTTGTGGCGTTGGTGGGCAGGTGATTAAATTGATTCCGCCTTTAACCATTCCGCAAGACCAATTACAGGCAGGCCTGGCTATTTTAGAACACGCATTACAGCGTCAAATGGAGATAAAGTCATGATAGAGCGTGATGATATGACCTTTCCTTTTTCAGAATATGAACGTCGGATTCATGAATTGAGGCAGCGGATGGAAAAGCGCTTGCTGGATGCCGTGATTATTTCCGACCCGGAAAATCTGATGTATTTAACCGATTACCAAACCACCGGGTATTCCTTTTTCCAAGCGTTGGTGGTGCCGTTGGAAAGCGAACCTTTTATGGTGACGCGTAAGTTGGAAGAATCCAATGTCTTGGCACGAACCTGGGTGGAAATTACGCGCCCTTATCCAGATACCGGTGATGCAATCCAAATGTTGATTTCAGCATTGGTGGAGTTTGGTTTGGCGGGAAAATCCATCGGCTATGAACGAAACTCTTATTTTTTCCCTGCCTATCATCAGGATACTTTTCACACCACTTTTACCAAAAGCCGATTGATGGATTGTTTTGGAATTGTGGAACAAGGACGCGTGTGTAAATCCAGTTATGAACTTGACGTTATGAAAAAAGCGGCAGTTGCGACAAAAGCGGGTATGCAAGCCGGGATTGATGCCTGCGCGCCGGGGGTGACGGAAAATGAGATTGGTGGGGCAATCAGTCAAGCCATGTTTGCTGCCGGCGGCGAAATCCCGGCCGTTATGCCTTATGTCACGTCCGGCCCCAGAACCATGATTGGTCATGCGTCTTGGGAGGGACGAGAGGTGCAACCTGGAGAGCATGTTTTTATTGAGGTGGCCGGTTGTTATCGACGTTATCACACTGCGATGATGCGCACCGCTATTTGTGGTGAGTTGACGGATAGCATGTATAAAGCACAAGAAATTATGAAAATCGCTTTGGCGCATACCAGTGCAAAAATGCGCCCGGGGATGACGGTTTCGGATGTGGATAATATGATTCGAAATATCATTTCAGACAATGAAATCGGTGCCAAGCTCATTACCCGTTCTGGCTACTCCATCGGCATTGCTTTTCCGCCCAGTTGGGATGAAGGGTATATTTTGAGTTTGTTCCAAGGAGACAGTTCGGTGCTGGAACCGGGAATGACCTTCCATGTGATTCCGTGGATGTGGGGGGTTGATGGTGATAAAACCTGCGGTATTTCTGACACTTTTTATATCACTGAAACGGGATGTGGTTCATTTTTTGACGATGTTGAACAGGACTTTACGGTGAAATCCAACCCGCCTGCATCCGAAAAAACATCCATTAAACCCGTTCCTCAGAACCAGAAAACCAAAAAAACCGAAACATCGGCATAAGGAGTCATTATGTTTACAGCAACCAATCCCACCACCGGTGAAGTCATTCATCAATATCACACCTTAACGCCAAAAGCAGTCGAACAAGCTATTGAAACGGCTTTAACATCCTTTAAAACCTGGCGTAAAACGCCTTTTGAAGCGCGTGCAGTGGTATTAAATAAAGTGGCGGATTTAATGCTGGAAGATGAAGAAGCGTTGGCCAGATTGATGACGTTAGAAATGGGAAAACCCATTAAAGAAGCGCGTGGCGAAGTACAAAAATCCGCCTGGTGCGCTCGGCATTATGCTGAGCATGGCGCCGCATATCTTGAGCCGAAAACGTTAGAGTCAGATGCCTCGCTGAGTTATGTACAGCATTTGCCCTTAGGACCGGTATTAGGTATTTTGCCTTGGAATGCGCCCTTCTGGTTGGCTTTTCGTTTTTGTGCACCAGCCTTGATGGCGGGTAATACTTGCTTGATGAAACACGATTCTCATGTACCCGCCTGCGCGGAAGCCATTGCGGAATTATTTGTCAAAGCCGGCCACCCCGGGTTGTTGCAGAATCTGCGTATTCATAATGACCAGGTCGCACAAGTGTTAGAAGATGATGCTGTATGTGCGGTGTCTTTAACCGGCTCCAGTTGGGCAGGAAGCCAAGTGGCTTCTTTAGCAGCAAAACATATCAAACCAGCTGTATTAGAGTTGGGTGGATCTGATCCCAGCTTAGTATTCGCTGATGCGGATATAGAAAAAGCAGCAGCGACATTAGCCTTGTCGCGCATCATCAATGCCGGGCAATCTTGTATTGCTGCAAAACGCATTATTGTAGACGCCTCGGTTTACGATGCGTTTATTGAGGTATTCAAACCCCTTTTAGCGAATTTAAAAATGGGCGATCCCTTGGAAGAAGACACTCAAGTGGGGCCGATTGCACGGGCTGATTTGCAAGAAGCATTGGATAGGCAGGTAAAAATGACAGTTCAGCAAGGTGGACGGTGTTTGCTTGGAGGCGAAATTCCCGAAGGGAAAGGCTTTTTTTATCCACCGACATTATTGGTAGATGTCACGGCTTCGATGCAAGCGGCTTGCGAAGAAACATTCGGCCCAATTGCAGTCGTCATGAAGGCCGAGTCTGAAGCCGAAGCCTTGGCAATGGCAAATGACACCCCTTATGGGTTGGCTGCCTCAATTTGGACAGCGGATACCGATAAAGCCCGTCGAATGGCGGCTGAAATTGAGGCTGGACAAGTCGCTATTAACGGTATAGTGAAAACCGATCCTCGACTCCCTAGCGGTGGCGTAAAAAAATCGGGTTACGGAAGAGAGCTGGGGCCGCATGGTATTATGGAGTTTGTTAATGTTCAGCAGGTTTGGGTGGGGCCGACCAATAACTGACAGATTGAAACAGTCTGCAAATATTCTCTAAATAAACAAAAAGCCACCGCAAGGGTGGCTACATTCACAGTTGGTTTTGAGGAGGTTATTTCACCTGTATCATTTTGCTGGGGGTGCGTTCTTTTTTAGGTAAAACGACTTCTAATACCCCATTATCACAACTGGCATCTACGTTTTCACCATCAACATCTTCTGGCAGTGTGAAGCTACGCTCAAATTTACCATAGCTGCTTTCAATGCGATGATAGTTGTCTTCTTTGACTTCTTCTTTGGTTTTGCGTTCACCGGAAATAGTCAACCGATTTTCTTTGACTTCAACATGAATATCTTCTTTGTTGACGCCAGGCAAATCCACTTCAATGTGATAAGCGTAATCGCCTTCCCGCGTATTCACGGTTGGGGTAAAGGCTGCCACATTGGCTGTGGTGGATTTGGGTGAAATTTGCGCTAATCGGTTTTCAAGATCCCTTAGCTCTTTAAAGGGTTCTAAGTGGCTTAAAAATAAACTCATTTTAAATACCTCCATTGTTGAGTTAACTAACTGATTTAACAGTTTAATTCTGGGGTTTGATTTGAAAAATTCAAGAGGGGGGTAGCGCGTTTTTTAGATTTTTTCACCGCGCCCCACTCGTGCAAAGGTCTTAAATTAAATAAGATTGTGTTTGAACCAAGGTTGTATTAAAATCAAACGATGAAAATTACTCAACGATTGGTCTTATTCATTTTCTTGCTAACCGCTTTCCAAGGCAGTTATGCGATGGGGCATCACCATGCGGTGAAGGCAGAGCAGGATATGGCGCCAACACACCACACTGCTTCGATGCATGACTGTTGTGATGAATCAGGCACAACGCAAGCCAAGCATGACTGTGAATCTTGTGGGGCAGATTGCCAATGTGGTTCTGGCTGTCATTTTTCCACTGCATCAATGACATTAATGAATGGCGATCTGTTATTGCAGAGACTCGACAATTCAAATCCTTTTTCTTTATTTATTTCTTCTCTCCAGTCAGCTGATTTAGCGCACGAAAAACGACCTCCTCGGCTCGGTTAATTTTTATTACTTGATGTTGGGAGAGGCTATGCCTTTTCCTAAAATGTAATTAAATTACGGAGCTTTGCCATGAGACAATCAATATCTTACGAAATGATACTATCGTGCTTTACCTCGAGGCTATTAAAACCCCTTATTGCCTTTTTTGTTAAAACGCGCCTCACCAAAAGGGAATCCATTGTTCGGGTGTTAATTTCGCTATTGCGTGGTCGGCGTTCGCTGATGGTGATGTTCCTGAGTAGTTTAGCGGTTTCGGCAGCTGCGCAGGAAACGCTTACTTTACAAAGAGCCATTGACTTAGCGCTGAAGCAGGATCCATGGTTGCAACAGAGTCAGTACCAACAGTTGGCGAAAGAAAATAGAAGTATTGCCGCGAGTGCGCTTCCAGATCCTAGGGTTTCAGTTGGTTTGATTAGCTTGCCAACCGATACGTTCAATCTCAATCAAGAAAATATGACACAGCTGCAAGTAGGTATCTCTCAAGTTTTTCCAAGGGGAGATAGCCTTGCAATCAAGCAAGCAAAATTGCACGTTGAGGCAACGGCATTTCCATTATTACGGACGGACAGAAAGGCAAAACTGAAAAGTCGGGTCACTCAACTTTGGCTGGATGCTTTTTTAGCACAAAAAACGATTGATTTGATCAATCAAGATCGTGATTTATTTGAACAAATGACAGACATCGCTCAAGTGAGCTATTCATCAGTTAGTGGCCGAACCCGACAGTACGATGTGATACGTGCTGATTTGGAGTTGATTCAGCTTGAAGATAGATTGACCGTTGAACAACAGAAACTTGAAATTGCACTGGCAAAATTGGGTGAGTGGGTGCTCATTGATCAACAATCCGATTCAAACCGTTCTTTTGATTTGGATGTGGCGCTATCCAATTTCCGTGTTTCAGAAAAACGTCCTGAAATTGATCTACTCAGTCTGCCTATATTAGAGCTAATGCAAAACTCAAATAATGAGCTAGTCAAAACCCTGTCAAACCATCCCGCCATACTAGCAATTGATGTTAAACATCAAGCGTCAAGAAAAACGGTCGAATTGGCAAAGCAAAGTTATAAGCCCCAATGGGGATTGAATGCGAGTTACGGAATTAGAGGCAATAACCCATCAGGTATTGATCGAGCCAATTTACTTTCGATCGGTATGAGTTTTAATGTGCCCATTTTTACCGATCATTTGCAGGACAGAGAGCTGGCCGCATCGGTAGCTGACGCGGATGCGGTCAAAACTGAAAAGTTGCTGCTCATGAGAAGCATGCTGAGTGCCTTGAAGAAAGAAACTCAGCAACTCCAACGCCTTTCAGAACGACAAAAGCGCTACAGCTCACAACTCTTAAAACAAGCCAGACAGCAAGCAGAGGTTTCACTCACTGCCTATACCCATGATGATGGCGATTTCTCTGAGGTTGTTGGCGCTCGAATCACCGAACTGAATGCGCGTATTGCGTCGTTAAAAATAGATGTCGATGCATTAAAGACCATTGCGCGGATTAATTATTTCTTTACCGATGCTGCCTCTAATGGCACGACCTCGACTCAACAAGATTTTGGAGAATAATCATGTCTAATATGAAAACGATCATCGTGTTGGTCATTGGCACGCTATTGGGTGCTTTAAGTTTAAGTGCGCTTCAGCAGACAGGCGTTTTAGGCACCGATGAGACGCAACTTGAAGAAAAAAAACCGCTTTACTGGGTTGCGCCAATGGACGCTAACTACCGCCGAGATCAACCTGGACAATCCCCGATGGGAATGGATCTTGTTCCTGTTTATGAAGAAGCGAATGCATCGGGTGAAGAAGGGGGTGGAACCATTACCATTTCCCCAACGGTGGTGAATAACCTCGGTGTCACAACCACTCCCGTTGAACTGAAAGTCATGCCTTCAGAGATTATAACCGTTGGTTATGTTCAGTTTGATGAAGACAAACTAGTACATATCCACCCTAGGGTTTCCGGCTGGATCGACAAACTGTCTGTCAAAACAGCGGGTAATCGCGTCAAAAAAGGGCAGCCGCTTTATTCACTGTATTCTCCAGAACTGGTGAATGCACAGGAAGAATTTTTGATCGCCTTAAAACGGGGCAATCGCTCACTGGTGAACGCTTCTAAAGAGCGGTTAAAATCACTGCAATTGTCAACTGAATTCATTCGTGAGCTGCAATCAAAACAAAAAGTTCAACAAAACATTACATTTTTTGCGCCGCAATCGGGTGTCATCCATAAACTTGAAATCAGAGAAGGGTTCTATGTCAAACCTGGCAATACCTTAATGAGTATTGGCCAGCTAGATCAGGTTTGGGTTGAAGCGGAAGTGTATGAGCGAGATATCGCTTTGATCGAAGCAGGACTGCCAGTCACGATGACATTAGACGCTCTACCCGGTCAACAATGGACAGGTGTGGTCGATTATGTTTATCCAACACTGAATCCAAAAACACGAACCTTACGTATTCGATTGAAATTTGAAAATGCACAACATCACCTCAAACCCAATATGTTTGCTCAAATAGCCATTCAATTAAGCCCAAAAGAGAAAATGATTTCAGTGCCAAAAGAAGCCGTTATTCGCACGGGTAAACAAGATCGGGTTGTCATAGCTTTAGGCGAAGGTCAGTTTAAATCCATCGCCGTGACTTTGGGGCATATTGGCAGTCAAAGCATCGAGATATTGGAAGGTCTCAATGAAGGGGATCAGGTTGTCACCTCTGCACACTTCTTGATTGATTCTGAATCCAGTAAAACCTCTGACTTTAAGCGTATGACACCTAAAACAATGCCCGATTCAGTGTGGACAGAAGGTCAAGTCAACAGCATTATGGTCGATCATGGCATGATTAATATTAGCCATGTGCCTGTACCAGAATGGGGTTGGCCTGAGATGACAATGGATTTTACGGTTGCTGATCAGGTTGATCTCAATGCGCTTGCAAAAGGGCAAACGATTGAATTTCAGATCATCCAGACTGAACAAGGGAATTATGAAATAAGCGCATTGCATCTTCTTTCAGAACCTTCATATCCAACGGCGACTGTGGAAGGGGTTATTGAAGCGATTAATGAGCAAACTCGTGTATTGACGATAGCCCGAGAGCCGATTGAGAAATGGAACCGAGCCGCAGCCACACTGGACTTTATGTTAGATCAGGCGATCAATTTGGCTAACCTAACAGTAGGCGATGAAATCGTCTTTAGCTTTGAGGTTCGTGAGGATTTAGTAATTACCGACATTTCACCTCGTCCTTCGATGCCTCAAACCGCTGACCATTCCAGTCATGATATGGGAGGTGAGTGATGATTGAATCCATTATTCGTTGGTCGGTGGTTAATCGCTTTTTAGTGCTTTTAGTCACCGTTATCATTGCCTTTGGCGGTTTGTTTGCCGTTAAAAATACCCCTGTGGATGCCTTGCCAGATTTATCAGACGTCCAAGTGATTGTGAAAACCAGTTATCCTGGCCAAGCCCCGCAAGTGGTTCAAGATCAGGTGACCTTTCCTTTAACCACTGCTATGTTATCGGTACCCGGCGCACAAACAGTTCGGGGGTATTCTTTCTTTGGGGATTCCTATGTATACATTATTTTTGACGATGATACCGATCTCTATTGGGCTCGAAGTCGGGTGCTAGAATATTTGAATCAAGCCGCCTCCAGCCTACCAGAATCGGCCAGGCCTGAATTGGGCCCCGATGCAACAGGGGTGGGCTGGGTTTATATTTATGCTTTGATGGATAAGACAGGTCAGCATGATTTGAGTCAATTAAGGTCGATTCAAGATTGGTTTTTGAAATATGAATTGCAGACCGTAGACGGCGTTTCTGAAGTTGCCGCGATTGGTGGCATGGTAAAGCAATATCAGGTGCAGGTTGATCCCAATAAACTTCGTGCCTATAACCTCCCGTTAAGTCATATTCAGACAGCACTCAAGCGGGGTAATGCAGAAATGGGCGCTTCTGTTTTAGAAATGGCTGAAGCAGAGTATATGGTAACCGCTACCGGTTATATTCAATCGGTGTCCGATATTCAAAGCATTCCGCTGGGAACCAATGAGCGGGGCGTTCCACTGACGATTGGGGATGTGGCTGAGGTGAATATAGGGCCGCAAATGCGCCGTGGGGTTGCCGAACTCAATGGCGAAGGCGAAGTGGTTGGTGGCGTCGTGGTAATGCGCTATGGTGAAAATGCTCAAAAAACCATTCAAGGCATCAAAGAAAAAATCGATTCACTCAAAAAATCATTACCGGATGGCGTTGAGATTGTTCCTGTTTATGATCGTTCCGGGCTGATTGAGCGCGCAGTCGAAAATCTTTGGACGAAACTGCTCGAAGAGCTGGCGGTGGTGACCTTAGTTTGTGTGGCTTTTCTATTCCATATCAGGTCTTCGCTCGTCGCTGTCATTACCCTACCATTGGGAATTTTGGTTTCCTTTATGGTGATGTATGCACAAGGCATTAATGCCAATATTATGTCATTAGGGGGGATTGCCATTGCCATCGGCGCTATGGTGGATGGCGCCATCGTGATGATTGAAAATCTGCATAAACACATGGAAAAAACCCCGCTGACCAATGAAAACCGCTGGCAAGTCGTTGCGGAATCTGCCGCTGAAGTGGGCCCCGCGCTTTTCTTCAGTTTGCTGATTATCACCGTTTCTTTTTTACCCGTGTTTATTTTGGAAGCGCAAGAAGGTCGCATGTTCGCACCTTTGGCGTTTACCAAAACCTATGCCATGGCCGCGGCGGCTGGTCTGGCCGTTACCTTGATCCCGGTGTTAATGGGGTATTTTATCAGAGGCAAAGTGACGCCGGAAAAAAAGAATCCCCTCAACCGATTGTTGGTTGCAATGTATCTGCCCGTGCTCAAACGGGCATTAAAGTTCCCTAAAATGACGCTGCTGGGCGCAGTCGTTGTCACGGTATTGGGCTTTTACCCCGTCGATAAAATCGGCAGTGAATTTATTCCGCCCTTAGACGAGGGCGATTTAATGTATATGCCAACCACCTATCCTGGCATCTCCATTGGTAAGGCGCGCGAATTGTTACAGCAAACCGATAAACTGATTCGCACCCTGCCGGAAGTCCAAAATGTGTTTGGGAAAGTGGGGCGAGCAGAAACCGCGACCGATCCCGCACCCTTAACCATGATTGAAACCTTTATCCAGTTAAAGCCTCGATCACAATGGCGTGAAGGCCTCACCAGCGAAGATTTGAAAAAAGAACTTGACCAACTTGTTCAGTTTCCCGGGGTAACCAATGCCTGGGTGATGCCGATTAAAACCCGCATTGACATGCTGGCAACAGGGATTAAAACGCCCGTTGGCATCAAAGTGGCCGGGCCTGACTTGAATGTGATTCAAACGCTGGGTCAGGACATTGAAAAAATCTTATCGAACCTTGAGGGAACCGCCTCGGTTTATTCCGAAAGAGTCGCAGGAGGACGTTATATTAAAATTGATATAGCACGAGAAAAAGCCAGCCGTTTTGGCATGAATATCGACGATGTTCAACAAATCGTTGCCACTGCGATTGGCGGCATGAATGTCACGCAAACGATAGAAGGGCAAGAGCGTTATCCCGTTAATCTCAGGTATCCACAAGATTATCGAGATTCTCCCAAACAATTGGATCGCTTACCCATCGTCACACCAAACGGTCAGCATATTACCTTGGGCGATGTGGCAGATATTCGCATTGAAAATGGCCCACCAGGCATAAAAAGTGAAAACGCCCGATTGAATGGCTGGACCTTTATTGATATTGAAGACATTGATGTTGGCAGTTACGTGAATCAGGCCAAAACGGTGTTAGATCGCGAACTGGAACTGCCTGCTGGTTATTCACTGACTTGGGCAGGGCAATATGAATATATGGAGCGAGCCAAAGAAAAATTAAGTTATGTACTACCGCTGACATTGGCGATTATTATTGTGCTACTTTATCTCAACTTCAGAGCCTTTAGCGAAGTGGCTGTTATTATCACCACGCTGCCGATGGCGATGATTGGCGGGCTTTGGCTGATTTATTTAGAGGGCTTTAACTTTTCCGTTGCCGTTGGGGTTGGCTTTATTGCGCTTGCCGGGGTTTCCGTCGAAATTGGTGTGATCATGCTAGTGTATTTAAATTTAGCGCTGAAAGCACTCAAGAAAAAGGCACACGACTCTGGGCAACCGATTTCGCCATCCGCTTATCAGCAAGCCCTCATACAAGGAGCCGGGTTGCGGGTTCGCCCCGTGATGATGACCGTTTCGGTGATTATTCTCGGATTGCTGCCCATTCTGTATGGATCGGGAACCGGATCAGAAGTCATGAGCCGAATCGCGGCGCCGATGGTCGGCGGCATGATCAGTGCAGTCTTGCTGACGCTGGTGGTCCTGCCGGCGGTTTACAGTCTGATCAAGCGCACTGAAATCACCCGGTTTAACCAGCAACTGGCAACGACATCGGCTAAAACCGTTTAACCCATCTGCGTATGGATCGCATTTCTGTTTGGGTTGGCCTATAATGACAGCCAACCGCAAAGATTAATAATCGTCATTAGGGAATGGATTATGTCACACTCAATAGCGCCCCGTTTTGCCAGCCCAAAAGTCCAAGGGGTCGGTTTGGGATTAAGGCGAGATTTTTTTGATGAGCTGCTCAATACACCCGATTTTGTGGTGGATTTTTTGGAAGTCGCGCCTGAAAATTGGCTGCATTTTGGTGGCCGACAAGGTCGGGCTTTGCGACAGCTTTCCGAGCGTTATCCATTGGTGTGTCATGGTTTATCCCTTGATATCGGCGGCCCACATCCACTGGATGAGACTTTCATTCTGGAACTAAAAGCGTTTTTTAAAACCCATCAAGTGCCGCTTTATACCGAACATTTAAGCTATTGCGGGGATTCTGGCCATTTGTATGATTTGATGCCGATTCCGTTTACCGAAGAAGCGGTAGACTATGTTGCAAAACGGATTCAAAGAGTACAAGATTTATTAGAGCAGCCGATCGGGGTGGAAAATGTCTCTTTTTATGCGTTGCCCACCAATGAGCTCTCGGAAGTCGAATTTATCAATGCGGTGGTCTCAGAAGCCGATTGTGGGCTGTTATTGGATGTCAACAATACCTTTGTTAACAGCATTAATCATCAGCAATATGATCCTTTGGCCTTTATTGAAACCATGCCCACGGAACGGTTGATGTATTTGCACATGGCAGGGCACTTTGATGAAGCGGACGACTTAAAAATTGATACCCATGGCGAAGCTGTCAAACCCGTGGTTTGGGACTTGTTAGATCAAACCTACGCAGCGCATGGCATTCAACCGACTTTGCTAGAGCGCGATTTTAATATTCCACCGCTTGCAGAATTGCAGTCGGAAATGAATCAAATTCGTCAAAGTCAACGCACTCGGGGAGCACAAGATGTCTAGCACCACATTTACCGACTTACCGCGCTTTCAGCAATTACAAACGCTCTTTGCCGCCCATATTCGTGACCCGCAAAACCAGCCTTATCGGCCGCAAAAACACCCAGGCCTGGGTAAAATAGCGCTCGAAATAGAGCCCAGACGCCTAGCCGCTTATGAGCAATTATTCTTCAATAATGTCAATAGTTTCTTTAGTAACTTGTTTCCCGTTACCTATTCGGTGTTGGGTGAAACACGCTGGTTAGAGTTGATTCGAGAATATATGCAAAAACATAAGGCGCGAACCCCGTTGTTCCATGAAGTAGGGCAAGAGTTCTTATTATTTTTGCAAGCGGACTATCAGCCACGCGATGATGACCCTCCATATTTACTAGAGCTGGCGCATTATGAATGGATTGAATTGGCATTGTTGGTTGATGAACAAGAAGGCATTTATTTAGTATCGCCGCCTCAAGCCAATCTGCAAAGTGGTTATCGTTTATCGCCGGTGGCTATTCCGTTAGCCTATCAATGGCCTGTTGATCAAATCAGTGCCGAAAATGCCAACCCTGAGCAACCCGAAACGCTGACCACTTTATTGGCTTATCGAGATGTGAACGATCAAGTGCAGTTTATGGCACTGACGCCCTTGCTCTATGACTTATTAACACGTTTAGAAGAAAAGGGGTCAGACCCCATTAAAGAAGAAAAGGGGTCAGACCCCATTAAAGATGTGATTGCAGAGATGGCCGAGACAATGCAACAGCCAGCGACCACCTTGGCAGAATTGGCCTTGCCGGCGCTTGATGGCTTGTTACAACAACAGGTGTTGATTCCTCACCCCTTGCCATAAAAGTTATGCCAAGCATTTCTGCTCAAACTCTTTGGCTGGCAGCGGTCGGCTGAATAAATAACCTTGCCCCTCATCACAGCCCAATTTTTTGAGAATATCCAGTTGATTTGGGGTTTCAATGCCTTCGGCCAGCACTTTAAGCCCCAAGCTGTGCCCCATTTCAATAATGGCACTGACAATTGATCTGGCTTCACTTTGCGTGGCAATATCGTCAATAAAGCTCTTATCTATTTTAATTCGGTCAACATTCAGGTGCTTGATATAGGCCAAAGAAGAATAGCCGGTGCCAAAGTCATCAATTGAGATTTCGAGGCCTTTGTGTTGTAAGCGGCTTAAACAGCTGCCCTCATTTTCCCCATTTAACTCAAAATTTTTCATCATAACTGATTCGGTAATTTCAACGTCAACTTGACTGGGCATTAATTGATTGCTAGCTAAAATCCGTTCAACCAAATCGCCAAAGTCGCCCATTAATAACTGAGAGGCAGAAACATTAATGGCAATTCTTGGCAGGGGTTTGGCGATTGTCTGCCATTGTTGCAGCTGATGAATGGCCTTTTGCATCACCAAGGTACCAATTTGATTGATCAGTCCAAAGCGTTCCGCCAGTGGTATAAACTCGACAGGTGAAATCATGCGTTCGGGTGTTGGCCAGCGCACCAAGGCTTCCGCTCCCACCAATTTTAGGTTATGCAAGCTGTATTGGGGTTGATAATAGACCTCAAACTCGGCATTTTTAACTGCTCGATGTAAGTTAATTTCAATCTCTCGGAGATCCAGTAAAGCCTTTTTCATTTGATCGGTAAAAATACAGTAATGGCCGTTTTCACTGTCCTTAGCCGAATACATCGCATAGTCCGCTTTATGGACTAAATCTTCAGCGGATTCAGCATGAATCGGATAAGATGCCACGCCCATGCTACAGCCAACTTGATGGGTGGATTGATGCTCATTGACCTTTTCTAATGTTTTTAAAAGGTTTTTGCATAACTTGGTTAGCTCGCTTACCTCAAAGTGCCCAGGTAATAAAACTGCGAACTCATCGCCGCCTAAACGGGCAATAAAGGCGCTGTTCGGCAAGACCTTCTTAAACTGAACCCCCACATTGAATAGAAATTCATCCCCAGCCGCATGGCCGAGATGGTCGTTGACCCATTTAAAATCATTCAAGTCGATATAGATAAGATGCAGTGGCTGTTTGGGTGTTTCCCTTAGCAAACGGTCTAAGGTGACATTGAAGAAGTAACGGTTCGGGAGTTGTGTTACTGAGTCGTAATGAGAAGTATGCTCCAACTGGCGCTGGGTGGATTTTAAGTCAGAAATATCGGTTAAGGAAATTGAAAGGTAGCTGTTTGGTAAGCTAGGATCATTGATATTAGCAATATCAATCATATAAACGCTATCTGCTGATTGGCTCAAAGTCGCTTCGCCACGCCAAGCCTGTTTATGCTTTAAATGATACTTAATATGCCCGATATCGACATCGTTAAAAAGGCACATCAGTAATTGCCAAACGGTACCATTTTTAGGAGTATCGCAAACCTTAGCCAGGTCATCCAGTTTCTTATTGGTTAGGTGCAGTTGGTCATGATGGTCAAAGATACCAATGGCTTCATTTAAGTTTTGTAGTAAATTGTGATCGAGTAATAGGGCGTTCGTTCGTTCCTTAACTCGCTCCTCTAAAGAGTCTAAAATGGCTTGTTGATTCTTAGCAAAAGCGTTTAAACGTCGAGTGGTTAAGGTGGCAATGACTAATAGGCTTATAATAATGGGAATGGAGACGATAAAGATCATTTTGATCATATCGTTTATCGCATTTGAAAATTGTTCTTTTGATTGGCTAACGCGACTTTCATAGCTGTTTTTCAGTTGATTAAATAACAGTTGCACCTTATCTTGAACCGGAATGGCGACGCGCAGCAATTGGTCTAAAGCCTGGTGTTGTTTTTCATCCATTAGAAGCTGATAAATTTCTGTTTGTATCTTGCGGTTGTAAGACATGACGATACCGGCTTGGCGCAGATATTCTTCTTGGCTTTTTGTTTCAACGCTTTGGATGAGGCTTTGTAGATGCGTAATGACGGTTTGCTCATGCTTGAGCATTTCCATATTAAGGGCATCGACTTGAAAAAAATCGGGGGCATTTATCATTTGCACCAATAAAATACTGCGTTGATTGGCGGAAAATAAAATACTATCGACATGCGACTTCAATTCAGCATTTTGGGAGTAGCTGGTAAACGATTTCGCTAGAGATCGTTCATAGTGAATAAAAACCCCCGCACCCGCCGTGACTAAAAGCAGCACAAACAAATAACTGAGTAGCAGGTAGCGGGTAAAATTTTTTGAATGAGAGATCATAGAATTTGAGTCACATTATTCATTTTTATTCATTTTCAAGGATAATGGTTTCACTCGCAACCAAAAGCAACGCCACAATTGAAGTAAATCATGAAACAGTCCAAGATTATACAGGGATACCGATAACCTTATGAATAAAAATCCTGCGGAGCCTCGGCTTTATAAACGTCATTTTTGGCGACAAGCTGCTCACAACTTTATCGACAAACAGGGGTTGGATTCCGTCACCATTTTGGCTTATGCTTCTTTGGTCGGGCTGGTGCCGTTTTTGGCGATTTTATTTGGGGTGTTTGCCTTGTCCGATAGCTTTGCGGTTTTTCAAGCGGAAGTGATTGATAAAGTAGTGCATTTTTTGCTCCCCGAAGCCACGCCACAGCTGGAAGCTTATTTGCTCAAGTTTGCACAAAAGGCCGGACAGCTCAAAGGTATTGGTATTGTTTCGATGTTGGGTATCGCATTGATTTTATTGTGGACCATTGATAAAAAAATTAACTTAATGTGGCATCGACATTATCAACGGCGTTGGTGGGTGAGCTTGCTACATTATTTAGGGGTGAGTTTATTAGGCCCGTTAATTTTAGGCGCGGGATTGGTTTTAAGCTCAATTTTATTGGCGGCACCCATTTTGCCCGATCTTTTTGGCATGGCGGATGCCTTAAAGCAATTACCCTTTTTTATCAATGCGGTAGGGTTTTGGTTTTTATATCGGTTTGTGCCGGCCGCTAAGGTCTCGGCGAGCGCAGCTTGGGTTGGCGCTATTTTGACAACCCTGGAGTTGGAACTATTAAAATTTGGCTTTGGTGTTTACGTAAAGTGGTTTCCAACCTATGATTTGATTTACGGTGCCTTTGCCGTCATCCCATTATTCTTGTTATGGTTGTATTTGCTGTGGTTGGTGATTATTTTTAATGCCTCGGTGGTGCGTCAAATCGATTTAGCAGTTGTTACCCCGCCAAATCAAAGGGATTGAATCTGTTCTAAAACCGCATCCCGAGCCTGCAAGAAATCCAGGTGACCGGAAATTTCCAGGCAAGGCAGGTTGGCCAATTGGGTTAGATAAGCGTTTGCATCGGGTCGGGTTTGATTTGCCAAAAACTGCCCCTGAGTGTCCGCAAAAAAAGGCCCGGCGCTTTTGATTAATGCCGGCAGCAATTCAGGGCTTTGTGCCAAGTTGGTGAGTCTTGCTTGGGTGGGTTGATTTGTTGTGGTTGACCAATTTAACACCACCAATAAATGCAATGGCGCTTGCGATTGCGTACATCCGGCATGAAACAGCTGATCAACATCCGCATCAACCTTTTCTTCTAAATGGCGCAGTTTAGACGCTGATAGCGCCAATAATTGGTGACGTCTTTCTGCCGGAATCAACGATTGTAATCTGGCATTGTGAACAACCGTGCCAGGGTTGATGCGTGGCTGTTTTGGGATGCCACGCATCCAAAAACGCCCAGGCCTGGGCGTTTTTTCGGTCGTTTGAGGCGTTATTAACAGGCGATCATTGCTAATAAAGTGCTGCCCTTGTTCTAGCAGATGCAGCATCAGAGTCGATTTACCCCCCCCGGATAAACCGGCAATCGCAACACCTTTGCCATCAATTTGTAAGCCGGCAGCATGTCCCAGTAACCAACCTTGGCGTAAGTGGTGGTTTAAATATTGACTCAATACAAAGTTAATCACTTGATTCGGGTGCTGCACAATTGGGCCAAAAGCACAAGGCCTTTCAGCATTTTGCCAAAATACCATGCCGGTTTTGATTTTATAAATAAATCGGCCGTCTTCGGCATCCACAAACGTTTCTTTGCGCCCGGTTTTGCCGGCTTCACGCGCCCAGTCTGGCCAGTGTTTGCCAACCTTTAAATAATCATCCGTTTCAATCGCTTGAACGGCTATCTCTGCTGAATCCAACTGTAAAGTCATTTCAAGGTGAAAATAGTCAGCTAGTTCTGTCAGCAATTCGTGAGAATTAGAGCGAATGGCAATGGCATAATCGGTTAAAGGCAACAAGAGCCCTTTGGACAAGCAGGGTTGATCTTGCAAGGTTTGATTGAAATGTTGTGTGAGGGTTTGAGCGTTATTCATGCCGTTTTATCAGTCTCAGTGGGGTGGAGTTGTTCAATGACATAGGCCGCATAGCGTGCGGCCATATTGATGTTTAAGCCTTCTTGTGCGCCTTTAAATCCACCAAAAGCAGAGACCTCAAAACACACTGGACCTTGTTCGGTTTCAGCAATATCGACCGTGGTGTAACTTAAATCAAAAACCAACTGAGCTTGATGCGCCATTTCAATAATTTCATCCGACGGAAAGGCCTGGGCATATTTTCCGCCGGAGTGAATGGTGGTGTTCCAACTGTGGCTATTACCCACTCGCGCATAAGCCCCTTGGTATTCCCCGCCGAGAAACATCAGCCCCATATCTTTTCCGGGCAAGGTTAATTTTTTTTGTAAATAGAAAAAACCGTGTTCTTCATAATAACTTTGTAATTGCGCTTTAAGTGTTTTGTGAGCGGTTTTAGGGTTAAGTAACGCCATGCCACGCGCTTTGGTGGAAAACAGCGGTTTTAAAATGGTTTCGCCAAACGTCTGAACTGTGTCAAACGCGGCCTCCAGGCTTTCGGTAATCACGGTTGGCGGCATCGGAATATGGGCTTTGGTCAGCGAGATGGTGCAGCTTAGTCGATCGACTAAGCGAATAATTTCCTGTGGTTTTGAAAAAACCTGTACACCACATTTTTCAACAAATCGTAAAATCTCCAAACGGTCAATAACAGCAGGGCTATAGGTTTGAGAGATCTTTTTAATCACAATGGCATCCAAATCACATAAACAGTGGTTTTGATATTTGATTGACGGGGTCGCCAAATCCGCAACCACCTGCGTTATGTCAATCACCAATCGAAACCCGGTCAGGGCTTCAATTTCATCTGCTAATACTTCGGTAGACCATTTGCCCGGAATGCCAACCACGCCGATTTTATAAGGAGACAGTTTAGTCATGGAAAATCTCTTTTGGAATTTGGTAATTGTTAAGGTGTTGGGGTGATAAGCGCAGGATTTGTTCCATTAAATAACGGGCGCGAAAATGCATGGCTTTGGCATGTTGTTTATCGAGTACAAAACGGGTTGAGCTTAAAAAAGAACGGCTTAATCCCAATGCCATTCGCAAAGCGTAGCTATCGTCTTTGATTTGGTCAGCATAGTCTGCACCAAAGTCATAAATGGCTTGCATGGTTTGCGCAATCAATTTGCGCACTTGCGGATCAAAATTAGCGATGCGGTAACACGACACCATTAACACAGATAAATCTTGTACATAGTCTTGATAGTCCGAGCGATGTAAATCAATAAAATTCACTTCATCCTCCACCGAATCGTAAATGATATTGTCTAAGTTAAAATCCCCATGAATATAAACCGCTTTTGGCACCGATAATCCGTCCTCAAGGGTGGCACAGGCTTCAATTAAATTGCTAATGGAATGCGATTTTACCCCGTTGATATTGATCATTTTTAATTCAAATTCGGGATGCACGGCAAAAATCGCAGGCAAGCGTTTTTTAAGCTGTTGCATATAGTGCGCCGCTTGGTGCTTTTCGATTTGGGTTGCTTGCCAAATATTTTGTAAAGTTCCAAAAAGGGTGTTTAATCCCTTTTTCAGGAGTTTACGATCCTTATCCAGTAGTAACCGTTCAAAGGTATCGCCAGTCAAATACTCAAATAGCAAAGCCGCCTTACTGCCATTTTTGTGATAAGAATACACCTTAGGGGCGATACCGGGATAAACTTGATGCCAGCTTTCAATGCCGGTTTTTTCCTCTTGTAATTTAGCTTGATCACCTTCTTTAAACACCGCGAGCATTTCGCCTTCTGAGTCGGTCCCCATCACCCCGGACAAGCTACAACCGGATTTGGTTTCACCCAAAGCGCGGATGGACAATTCATTTTGCTGGGGATTGAGTTGCAAGGCTGACAAAGTCGCTTCCAGAGAATGATAACGTTCAATCTGAATCATTTGCCCCAAGTTAGCAGAGATAATCCCCTCGCCAATCCGCAACAACCCTTCTCCCATGGCACTGATGTCACGTAACACAAAGCTGGCATTTAACAGCATTTCAGTTTGCTGACCGTTTTTCAACCGCTTTTTAAGGCGATCCAATTGTTGGTCACAGCGTTTATCAATGTGGACTTTTAAGCGACAAATATCAATCGCTAAACTGGAGCTTTCGGATTCAATCGCGGGTTCAATCATTTCCAACCCTGCCGTTAAGTCTTGTAGGGCTTTAAATACCGCTTTGCGGCGCAGAATCTTTAGCGCGCTGCGACAAGACTGAGCCTGAAAAACAATCGCCTGGCATTGTCGAGAAAGCGTTTTTAAACTTTGATTTAAATGCTCATAACTTTGCACGGCAATGCGGCTTTCAGCTTCAGGGGTTTCGGCTAAAAAAGCGGCGGCTCGATTTAATAAAATTAAATGTTGATTATCAATATAATCGACGCGCGCCAAGCTGCGTTCTGCAACATCCGCTTCACCGGTTTCAAAAAATAATGTGACCAACTCCAGTTGCTTTTGCAACTCGATAATCAAAAATCGGAGCGGGTCATAAAGGGCGGGGATGAGTTGCATAATGGCAGCGAATCAGCGTTAAGAGGACTTTTTGGATCTGTTGGATTTTTTTGGATGTTTTGGGTCAATAAACAAGGGCGTGTCATCGGCATCTTCATCCTGATCCGAAGACCAATTGATTTTAATATTCAGCGTTTGGCCTTTTTTGCTTTGAGTGGCCTTAATTTTTAAGTTAGCAAATGGCTGAGGGGTGAGCACAAAATTCTCATCTTCATCGCTGAATTTAATGGCACCTTTTTTAAACCCCTGAGTAATGGCTTTTAAATAACTGATAATCGTATCCTTATCTTGTAAGGATTCATGTTCAAAATAAGGAGTCTTTTTCGCCATAAGGTCACCTGCCTAAATCTTTTGGATGAAATTGCTTGGTGGCGGGATAGTCACCACTGAGAGCCGATACCATACCATCAGCATAGAAAATTGTAACAGCTTCTCCCAAAGATTGGCGGTTTGATTTTTGACGACAGTTGGCATTCAACAAGGTATCACACTCAAAATGCAGCAGCCCTTGACGAAAAAATAATTGCTGACCGCCTAGGTGACTGCGGTGTCCGTTGACTAATGCAAAAAGATGTCGCTGCTTTAAATGTGCCGCACCATGCTCGGTAAGCGGCCAATCGTTTTCACGATACTTGGTGCGAAACACATTGCCAAAAGCGCTGTAATACAGCTGAAAAATATGGCCTGCTTGGAGATGTTGGTGTAGTTGATGATTCAAATCCGCCACACTTTGATGACTGAGTTTTTCCGCCATTTCATCATCCATCCCCGCATGACTAAAACAATAACTGCCGGAAACATGGAGCAGATCGAGCGAACTGAAAAACCACGCAAATTCGCCTTCAGCGTCCATAAATAAACGGCGCGTTTGTTCGACAGCTTGGTAGAGTTGTTTGAGATTAAACCCTAATTCTGACCAGGCCTGGGTAAAATCCTGCTGTTTACGGGCGATTTGCTGGCATTCTTTATGGATTTTTTTAGCCGATAAAAACGGTTTAGCATCAATCCGGAACCGATTTGACCAATCTTTGCCGGGAAAGAGTTTGGCGCGAATTTCGGCATCTGTCAGCGTCACTTCCGCTAAGTTTGAGCAATAAGTCAAATAAACCTCTTCAAACAATTTAATGACCTTACGCCCCATGCGCACAAAAAAGTGTGCCTGACAAGGATCCGCCATAAAATCCATCGCACTTAATCCGGCATAAAGACGAATATCATGGTTGCCCGCCAAGATCACTAGATCGGCGGGTCGAAGCTGATGAATCAGCTTTAATAATTGTAAATTGCTTGGCCCCTTATCAAAACAATCCCCCCCAATAATAATCCGGCCGCTCATGGCTTTGGTGGTTAACTGGATATTGGACACAGTGCTGTCCAAAGTCACCAAATGGCTCAATTTCAGTGAGCGTAAAAACGCCTCAGCATCCGCATGTAAATCGGTAAAAAAATAACTGTCTTGAGTCGGCGCCAGCCAATTTTCCAGTGGCACCTGTATAGGCGAAAGGCTTTGTGGTTGCCAAGGTTCAACAGATTGTGCATAAATCATGGTTATTTTCCCCGTATTTTCCAATCGCCACCAATTTTTTGCCAACCTTCATCAGGGAGGTATTTAAAAAACAGAGGGCGGCCGTGATACATTGAGTAACGTTGAATCTCATCAAATGATAAAACGCCCATCCAATAGGCGGCATGTCGAAAAGCCGCACCATGTCCTACCACAGTCGTTAAGCGACTAGAAGGATAAGCTAATAATGCTTGAAGTCTTTGTAATACCCGATTTCCGGCATCCAATAACGATTCTGCGCCGATAGTAGGCAAACAATAATGGCTGTCTGATTTCCAATTTTCCGGCATAGGCGCACTGCGCGGATCGGTTTTAACCGCTTGCTCAATTTCAGCGCGGGTCAGGTTGGCAAACGCGCCAACACACCGCTCATGCAAATCGTCTACTGCTTGGCAGTTAAAATTTTGCCGGGTTTGTTGATGCAATTGTTGAGACAGCAAACTGCCCGTTTGCCAAGCACGCAATAATTGAGAAGTAAAGATTGTTTGGTTTAAAGAAAGTTGCTGATCTTGTGCAAACCGGGAAATCTCAAATGCGGCCGCCTCCGCCTGCTGCCTTCCCTCCAGTGTTAAAGCTCCTGCCTGACAAGCACTGGGCGTGTCAGCACGCTGATGGTAATCACCATGACGAATAAAAGCTAAAAATTGCGGATAAGTGTGAGTCATACAAACCAGTATAGCCACGCAATTTGACCGGCAGATGATGACAAAATGACGGTTTTATAACAAACCCAAATAGGGTGAAAAGATAACGAAGCCCGCTAAAACGGAATCAGCATATTTAACGAGTCTGATGATTTCTAAAGTGGTAATATGCAAAAGGTATATTTTTCACAATGACTGGCAAAAGGTGAACAAAATGGGTCAAACAAACAGATGAGATTCCATTAAGTGCTATCGCATCGGTTTACCCTGAGCCGTTTTCAAATCTGGGGACAGACCCGGGGACAGACCCGGGGACAGACCCCGTATAGGTTTGGTTAGTAGCAAAAGGTGTTAAAAAGCTCTTGTTGTAGATAAAACTGACCAGATACCGTGTTTGATTTATAAAATCAAGCACGAATCTCATATTCTCGATCAAACGGTTTGCCGCTCTTCAATACAGCAAAC
>PEWX01000079.1:15934-16668 GCA_002779995.1 Piscirickettsiaceae bacterium CG07_land_8_20_14_0_80_44_28 | reverse complement strand
ATACACTCCTGAATATCTATTTGAACGTTTTAAGCAAAATATTTCATCCCGTTCAATGTTAAGAAAATTTTTCATTACGCATATTTATAATGCATCTTTAACAAATACTAGCCTGAAAGAGCTGGCTAGTCCCAAGAAAGACATGGATGAAGCATTTGAAGAATTTTATGATGGTTTTTTTATCGAAGAGTCAAGTAAGTATTCGGTGGGTCATTACTTGTTAGTTTCATTGGAGCTAAAGTTTACTGCTGATAAGGCTCAAGCCTTATTGAATGACTATATTAGTCAAGTCCGTAACAAGACACGACTTGAAGTTTTAGAGTCAATTAAAAGCGAGCAGGAAACACGGATTGATCAGTTGCAGCGCAAGATACGAACGATGAAAGAAATAGCTAAATTACAGAAACTTGATCGGTTGGCACAGTTAGATGAAGCGATAGCTATTTCCCGTAGTTTAAACCTAGAAGAGCCCCCTGAATTGGGAGCAAAAGCAACTATTCAAGGCGTTGCAAGTCAAGGGTTACCTTTGTATTATTTGGGGTATCGCTTGCTCGAAGCAGAAAGAAAAGTTTTGGATGAGCGTCAATCAAATGAACCTTTTATTGTTGGCCTAAGGGAAGCTCAAGAGCAGGTGGCGTTATTGCGTTCTTATGACCTTGGAATAGATGATTTTTTGTCCATTAATATAGACCAGTCAGCTAGCTTTGGTGAAAAAGTTAAACCTAAAACGCTAC